>CAYRTQ010000314.1:0-5513 GCA_964426865.1 uncultured bacterium | reverse complement strand
GGGACGGCTCATGTCATGGTTGAGCAGTTCGTTGTTGAGCCCGTATTCGGGGTGATAGTGGAAGTTCAGCACCGCGCCGATGGAACGCAACCGGATTTCGTCCACTTCCGGGTCCTGCTTCTGCTCCAGCATGCGGGAGGCGAGCAGGATCATTCCCATCCAGATTCCCTGCACCCGGGCGCCGGGAGTGAGCGGCGCCTTGGGGCCGAGATACGCCTGCCCCGAGGTCGGGAAGTAGTCCGGACGGTCGTGGAGACGAACCACCTTGAGGAGGATTTCCTTCGCGGTGTCCCACCATTTCTTTTCTCCGCTTGCCAGGGCGTATTCCTGGATCCCGAGGGCGGCGAAGAGATCGCTGTAGCCCCGCTGATCCGGCTTGCCGGTCACCCGTCCGTCGGCGGTGAACCGCTCCGGCCAGAGATTGTCGCCCACCGGCTTGTTCTTCCGCAGGAAGAACAGCGATTTACGGGCGATGTCGAGGAATCCGCCGTCCTGGGACACCGTATTGTAGAGGTACGAATACACCCAGAGGCCGCAGCCATCGGTTGCCGCGCACTTGTCCGTGGACAGCCGTGAGCCGTCGCGGTCCACTTCGCACATGAATCCGCCCCGCTCGCGGTCGATGACGTACTTGTCCATGAACGGCAGGAAATCATCGAAAAGGTCGTAGCGATACTGTTCGCGGAGTTCCTCGAGCGTGCGTCCCGCGAGTCGCAGGTTTTCGATGGGGCGGCGCGCCCGCGGCACCTTCTCGACCCTGCATCCCGCTCCGGTGAGCGCGGCCGCGGTTCCCGCGGAAACAGCAAAGAAACTGCGTCGATTCATCTATATACTCCTGAAAAACAGGGAATTTGCTCTTCAAAACCGGACTTCCGGCGGGGAATGACGTCTGAAGAACGGGAAAGGTATACGACAATAATTTACACCCTTTTTACCCCCAAGACAAAGGATTTATCCGCCGCTGCGCTATTTTCTCCCCCTGCGCGGGATGTCCGGTTCCCGGAAGGATTGCCATGATTTCCGGCAACTGCCGTTCGGGCGTGAGAAACATTATGAGCCTATCCATAAATAAAGAAGTCGTATGATTCGTGAGATCCCGACCCCCTATCCCTTGGTCCCTTGCCGCTTCGCGGGAACTGCGTTTACCCCCGGAGGGGGCAAGGGAAACCGCTGCACCACAAACTATTCCTACCCCCTCCGGGGGAAGGTGGCCCGGAGGGCGCGGGGTCCCCGCTCGTACGGAGTACGAACGGGGTGCGTTGTAGGGGGCTGCTTTCCCAGAGAAGGCTATATCCTTATTTATGGATACGCTCTATACGCTGCTATGGAGTATGGGCAATACACATTCATCAACCCTCGCCCCAAAAGCCGGGTAATGACATTTTTTCGGAGAGAGGGCAACTACTGGAGCCGTCGACTGTCGCCCCTCTCTTGAAGAGAGCGTCGCCAAGGGTGAGGCGGCTTTTCACCCGGTACACGCCGGATGCGCTCCAGACCGTTCCGCCCTCAATTCCCCGCTTTCTCCCGCGCTTTCTCCAGCGCCTCCCCGATCTTGTTCAGGATGACATACTGCTCACGGGTATCGAAATCGGAAACGGAATAGGACCGGCTCCCGTGATCGGCATCATCTCCCACTCTCTCGAAAAAGTCCTTGGGCCGGGCGGTGAAGTAATTCGTCACGCTCACGGTCGTGCTGTCCTTGTTCCCCGCCATGGCGATGTGCAGACGGTTACGAATGAGGAATTGCTGCATGTTCCTCTTGTCCTGGGTATCCGCGCGTTCCTCCACTTTCACCCCGTGCATCCAGGTCCCGCCGATGCTGCCGGTGTTTTTTGTCAGCGTATCCCGCCAGTTGGTGAGGATGATCCCCTGCACCGGGTCCTGGGTAAAAATTTTGTAGCCGTCGAGAATTTCCATCGTGGCGCTCCAGACCATTTCGACACTTGCAGGATATCCCCGGGTTTCTCGATGTTGCATTTCGTCCGGCGCGGACTTGAATCGTGGCGGCTGTCCGGCGCAGGAAAGGAGCGCGGCGGTCAACGCGGCCAGTGGGAGGACGGCGATGATTCGGCGAACGGTGGACCGTGTCATGGAACCCCTCATACAGTTGTGGGAATGATGTTTCGTTTGCCTGATATAATTGTAGGCCGCAGCGAGGCCTTTTTGAAAAGACGCCTCTTTGGCGACAATGGTTTATCGGAATATAACGCCGATTGTGTTTGAGTGGTATCAAAAAGCACGCCTGCCCGTAAAAATACAAAAAGGCGGAGTATTCCCGGTAAAGATTCCGGAAACATCCGCCTTCTTTACAATGCGTCTTCGCTCTATTTTATCGCCGGTTTGGCCTGATCCTGGTGCTCCCAGCAGAAGCCGTTCGGATTGGTGGTCATCCGCTTGCATCGTTTTCCCTCGCTGTCCAGCCCACGGCAGAGCACTGCGGTAATGAACGCCTTGCCGGTAATCTTCCCTTTTTCGGAAATGTTCACCACCGGCGCGGCTTGCTGCGCCGCCTGCTGGGACGGGGGCGTCTCGGATTCCGTCCAGCCCGCGATGCTGACCGTGCCTTCCAGGGGCTTCTGCACCCGGGCCGGAAGGTTGGGGAAGAAATTGATCCCGGTGGCCAGCTCCACGGCGTCGATGGAAACCGCACAGGACATCAGGGGCTTCTTCGAGGGGCCGTTGGGAAGGATGAACCCGATTCCCTTCACCTCCGGCTCGCGATTGTCGAGAACAACCGCATAGAAGGATTCGGGCGCGGATATTTTGCTTTTCCCGATGGTCAGCAGCGCCCCCTTGAGCACGGGGCCGACGACCACATAGATCTCGCCGTTCGCGACCGCCCACTTGCGTACCTGCGCCTCCAGTTCCGCCCAGAGACCGTGACGGAACGCGGACTTCATGGGACTCACGTTGCTCATGAGATAGGCCTCTCCGGCGGCGGATTTGGACCATTTCAGGTTCCCGGCGGGAACGAGAAGCCCCCGGTCATACCCCGTTCCGGCATAATCGCCCGGCAGCGCGGAACCGCTCGCCATTTCCGGATCGGTCTTGTAGAACTCGGGGACCGGAGTCTTTCCCCCCGCGCGTTCGGCGGTGAGCTGGTACAACGCCCAGGCGGCCTGACGGTGCTGGTCGCTGAAATAGAGCGTGTATCCGACATGGCGGACGATCTTCCCCTTCGACGCGCCGGCGGGGAAATAGAACTCGAGGGGAAGCTGGCTGTAGCCCGGGACAGCGAAGAGCGTCAGGGCGAGAATAAACGCCGCCAGTCCCGGCGACTTTCCACGTGCATGCATGCAATAACCTCCGGCTCGCGACAGGTCGTCTCGTTGTAGGTGAATACGATGCGTCCGGCGTTTTTCCCCCCGGCGCATCCGGATATCCGGGGAATGCCCGGATTCAACCGGAATTGTACCTGTCTACCGTATTGTCCAGAGGAAGTCGAAGACTCTGCGACCGCCGCAACAGCCCGCCCTCACTCACTGCCCTCTCTCCCACGCAAAAGACGCGCGGGCGAGAGGAGAAGGAGAACTTTTCCAAAGAAGGGCGGGAGAGAACGCAAAGCTGTAAAAGAAATGCTCCTCTTTGAGCGGATATATTCTCCATACGCTTGCCCAAAGCGCTCTTTTCCCTCGCCCGCGCGTCATTTCGCGGGGGAGAGGGTGGCCGCAGGCCGGGTGAGGGGCCACGGCGTCGGAGAATGCACCACCTTTTCTTTTGCAGAAGTCCGGGTGGTAGACAGTTACCCGGAATTAATGTTTTTTTCGGGACAAGTCAAGCACAATATCCGCGCCGCACCCGGTCCCTCCTCTTTAAACCCGCGAACCGCCCGGAAGGTTTCTTCGTCCCGCGCCGGGGAAGAAGGGGACTGCCCGCATTGAACACGTACGCTTTCACCGTCTTGCACCGGAAATATCAGGAAAGTCGTCGGATATGAGACAGCAACGCAAATCATGGAAATCCTTTGACACAAAGAAGCAGGTTTTCGGTATTGCTATTTTCAGTGGAAGCATATATCTTTTCAAGAAAGCACCATGGTAGTTTTTCCGATATAGACGATTCGCGCGGTATCTGGGATTGCGCTCCGCAGCACGGGTGCATGTCCGGCAGGTATGCAGTCTCTTTATGGGAGGCGTGTCATGAAAAAGTGTTTTGCGTTTGCGCTCCTGCTCCTCTGCGCGACGCCGGTTTTCCCGCAGGACAGTGGTTCTCCGGCAGCCGCCGGTACGATAATACCGGGTCGGGACGGCGCAACCGGCATTTACGGCAGGCAGTCCGTGTTGAGTCCGGACGGGAGTAAAATCGCGTATGCGTACGGCGACAGCATTTTCCTGGTTTCCACGAGGGGTGGAACGCCGGAAGGGGTTTTCAGCAGCGTATACCGGTACACCTCTCCCGATGGAGAGAGTTTCAGCATCAGCCGGAGAATTGAATCGCTCGCCGGATTCTCCGCCGATGGAGTGATGCTGTATTTCGAAATGTACGACCCAGAACCTTCTTCCATCAAGATCACAACGGATGGTATGGGGAACCGGACCGCTCACGCCTCGGAGGTATTTCCGTGCGTGCAGCGCCTCGATGTGACCAACGGCGCGATGGTCACGGCGTTCAGCCGCGCCAGCCTGTACGCCGTGAGTCCCGGCAACCGGTACATGATATACAAGCCGGAGGGAACTTCCCCACTGCGGGTGAAGGAACTGTCCGGCTCCGGGGACTGGGACCTTGCATCCAGCGCCTACGTCCCGTTCATCTTCACTTCGGACGGGCAAAATATCCTGCATCTCAACTCGTCGGGCGAACTGTACAAAATCCCCTTGCAGGGAGGCGATCCGGTGCGGATGCCCTTCCCGGTCATTCAGAATTGCAGCCTGATGGATTGCTCTCCCGATGGGAAATGGGCGCTCTGTCGTGAACTGGGCGACCCGGAGCCATATTCGTACCTGCATGACGTTTTTGACGATGAAGGAAAATATATCTATACCCAGTCCCGGAAAGGAGATTATAGTCCGGTCACAATCTCCGCCATCAATCTTTCGAGCGGCCAGAGAGTCGTTCTCCTGCCCCCGGAGGAAGCGGTCCTGATCGGCAAGGCCGTCTTTTTCCCGGACGGCAAGCGAATCTTCTATCCCCGATATGATCTGAAAGATTTCGCCTATTCCGATTATGTGCTCACCACGATGGATATATCTCTCCCCGCGCCGAGTTCGGTGGCCGATGCCGTGCCGAAAGGCTTTGCGCTCACCGGCCATTATCCGAACCCGTTCAACCCCTCCACGCGTATCGCGTTCACGCTTCCCTCCGCCGGAACAGCGCGGCTTTCCGTATACGATGTGACCGGCCGTATGGTGCGGAACCTGGTCTCCTCCGCTCTCGTCGCGGGATCGCACGAGATGGTCTGGGACGGCTGTGACGAGTCCGGAATGGCGGTTTCTTCCGGGACCTACATCGCCCGTCTGAAAATGGGGAATCTCACCGCCTCGCACCGCATGACACTCATGAAATAGCACCGTACA
>CAYRTQ010000313.1:0-5541 GCA_964426865.1 uncultured bacterium | reverse complement strand
TACCTATGCTGAACTAACTCGATAGGCATTTTATAATATCGTCACCCTGACGGTCGAGGGCCCGGATGGAAAAGCGCGGATGTCCAAACCGTGGGATGTGGCGATACGGTAGGAAGAAAGTGACAACGTTGCACAGTGGCGAAGGCACGGAGAAATACGATTTCTGAGCTGTGATTCGTGGAATGAACGGATTATCCTGAGGAGAACCGATACCGGCTTTTGTGTGATGATTATCCCAAAATCGGGCGAATCATGGTTCAGACCAATACCCGGAGCGCCGGGAGAATCTTCGGGGGACAACGGCGACCGGGGAATTCCGCCCTCGCCCGGCGAACATCGGCGCGATCAGGTTCACGATAGAAAAAGGAAACAGGAGAATCCTATGAATCGACGGTATTTCTTTCTGAACGCGGCGGCTGCCGCCCTGACCGTCTCCGGCTGTTCGACCCTGTCCGGGACGAAAATGCCCACCGGCGTCATCCCTCGGCGCAAGCTGGGAAAATCGGAAGTCGAGGTCACCCGGTTCGGGTTCGGCTCGCATCTGAACGCCGCGCTGCTCAAGAATCCGAAGCTCCGGGACAAGATGATCAAAACCGGATTCGACCGGGGAATCACCACGTTCGATGTGTATGACCACGGGGGATACAAACAGTTCGAACCCATGGGGAAGAGCGTGCGGGAATTCAGGAGAAAAGCGGAGATTTCCCTCTGCGCGGTCAAGCCCAACGGGGAAATGCAGGCGGAAATCGATGATTCCCTGCGGATGTTCTATACCGATTACATCGATCTCTACCGGGTGCAGACCGCAGATGACGAGCGCATGCGCATTCTGGAGGAGAACCGCAAGTCGGGAAAGATACGGGCCATCGGGATTGTCTCCCATTCCGCGGACCAGATGATGGGCCATATCGACCGGTACAAGGACATCATGGATTTCGCGATGATCGTGTATAACTTTCACCACAATATCGGTCGTCCGAAAAAGGGCTCGGGGATGGACGCCAACGATTACCGCGCGCTCATCCCGCGATGCGCCTCCCTGGGAATCGGGATCATCGGCATCAAGCCCATGGGCAGCGACGACATGGTCGCCTATGCGAGAACCAAGGGATATTATGACCGGAAAGGCCTCTCGCTCAGCCACGCCAAGCTCCGGTATGCCTTCGCCAACGATCAGATCGATTGTGTCATGACCGCCATGAATACCCCGGGTGAACTGGCCGCCAATCTGGATGCGGCGTACCGTCCGGAGATATCCCCGGAAGAGGAAGCGCTTCTGAAGGAACTGAGCCGCGACGCGGACTCCATGCGCGCCATGTATCTGAGTCCGCGCTACCGCTGGCTGGAGAGCTGGGCTTCGAGCCGGGCGGTATAAATCCCGGATGGCTCATCCCGGCGCATTTATCTCCATTTCACAAAGAATCCCCCCGGATAGCTCCGGGGGGATTCTTTGTGGGTGCGGATGGTGTTGCACTTCGGGGTACATTCTCCACGGCCACCTTCCCGATGGGGAGGGAACAGACCGGGGAATGGGGGCGTGCTCAACGATTCGACAGGTCATCCCCGAAATTCACGTTGTCGTATTTTCCCTTGACCACCGTGGTGGAAACCACCAGGATTTCCAGGTCCTCCTGCGAGTTGTTGTAAATTCCGTGGCTGCTGTGGAGGGTGCAGGGAATGGCGTCGCCCGCCCGTACGTTGAAAGTATGATCATTCACCGTGGAACGGCCTTTCCCGGACATGACAAAGTAAATTTCCTCCATGCCGTCGTGACGATGATAGCCGATGGAGGTTCCCGGCTTGAGCAGGCAGTGGTCGACGAACCCCCAGTTGGTCCGGAAGGCGTCGGACTCCCATATGCGCCGGAAGAGGATATCACCCGCGCCGCCGTGGGCATGGGACGCCGGGTGCAGGAGGCTGCGATCGATCTGGCCCCATTTGAACGGGGCGGGGGATTCGATCCGCGCGTTCACGAGATCGTTCCCGAATTCCAGCGAATCGTATATCTGGTCTTTCATGGCGACACCCACAACCATGAATCGTATGGGTTTGTCCGAGGGATTGTACACCCCGTGATACGACCCCGCGTTGCACAATACCGTGGATCCCGCGGGAAGTTCCGCGGTGTGGCCGTTCAGCGAGAACTGCGCCGGGCCCTCGAAGGCGATGAACATCTCTTCCATATTCCGGTGCAGATGCTCTCCGATACTCGATTTCGGCATGAGGAATCCGTTGCTCATGAAAATCAGGTTCGTTCCGAATGCAATGCTGTCGGTGAGTATCGTACTGTGCAGCGATCCCACTCCCTTGTGGCTCTTTTCGGAAATGGCGAAGTGCTCCGGATCGGTGCGCCCGAAGAGTTTCTTGCCGTCAGTCTGGCCCTGGGCGGTGACCGCCAGGAGGAGTCCGGCGATACAGAACATCGCGGTTTTCTTTATGATCATTATCGTTCTCTCGGATGAATGGTGATACCGGTTTGGGTTCAAAACGACTATCGTTCACTCGGAGTAAAAACAGCCGCGTTCTCTTTATTTTTCTCCCAGCGCTTTCGCCATTTCCTCCAGGTTGTCCTTGAGGAAGGCGTGGGTGGAGAGTTCCGGATCCACATCGTGCCAGATGAGCATTTCGCGGGTCAGGACGGCCGCTTCGCGAATGAGCCCGTTGGGGCCCACGATCAGGGAACGGACGTTGTTGTACACATGGCTCATGTTGGAGGATACGAACCAGACCGTGTTCTCCGCCGCGCGGGAGACAATGAGCGCCTCGTGCACCGGGAGTTTCCAGTCCATGGTCGGGATGGTGTGATTGCACTGGGGATGGAACACGATTTTCGCTCCGCCTTTGGCCAGAGAGCGGGTGGTTTCCGGGAAACGGTATCCCTCGAAACAGATGACCACGCCCATGGGAATGCCCTTGAACGTAAACGCGGTCGGCCCCGTGGCCGGGAAGGCGTATCCGAGCGCGTCGGCCGGGGTGAGCCGCGATTTGTGGTGCAGCGCGATGAGTTCCCCGTATTCGTCGATTACCCGGGCGCTGTTGAACGGTTTGCCGCCGGGATTGGGGGTCTCCGTCCCGAAGATCACTCCGAGGGAGAGTTTTTTCGCATGGGCGCGGATGGCTTCCGTGGCGGCGGCCAGCCCTTCCGTGTCGCAGGGTGAATCCGGTTCGAGCACTCCCACCCGGTATCCCGCGAGATGGGTCTCCGGGAAGCAGAGAATCTCCACCTTCTGCGCCGCGGCCTTCTCCATGTATTCCAGCACCTTGTCACGATTCTTTCCGATATCCGCGGTCTGCGGAACCTGCGCGACTCCCACTCGTAGCATTGCACCATTCCCCTTTGTGATTCGCTGTTACCCCGCATATGGACAGTTTTCTGTGTTCATCTGTAAAAACCGGAAGGGTACCTCACTTTCTGGAAAACCGCACCGCGTACCCGCCTCCGGGACCGAGTTTCCAGGAGAGCGTATCGGAGGATTTGACCTCGCGCGCCCCGATGGCGACACTCTGCGCGTTCGTTGCCGAATCCGCGCCATCGGCGAATATCTCCGCCTTCCATGTCCCCGCTCCGAGGAAACCCAGGGGAACGGACAGTTCGCGCGGCGTCCAGTCTGTAATGCTTCCCAGGTACCAGTCATTGCCGTGACGTCGGGCAATGGTGACATATTCTCCAACTTCCGCGTGGAGGACTTTCGTATCGTCCCAGACGACCGGAACGCGTTTCAGGAACTCGAGCCCCGGCTTGCCGCGGTAATTGTCCGGATAATCGGGAAGCATCTGGAGCGGGCTTTCGAAGATGACATAGAGCGCGAGTTGATGGCATCGGGTCCCCTGAGTCATGGGTTCGGTCATCTGCGCCTTGAACCGGGACCGCGTGGCGTTGGAGAAACCGCCCGGCGTATAGTCCATCGGCCCGGCGAGCATACGGGTGAAAGGCAGGATGCAGTCGTACCCGGGGGTGATGTTGTCGCTCCATTTGGAGTATTCCAGCCCCATGACACCCTCGCGGGTCATGAGATTCGGATAGGTCCGACGCCAGCCGTCCGGCTTGAACGCGCCGTGGAAATCCACGAGCAGATTGTATTCGGCGGCCTTTTTCACCGTGCGGCGGTAGAAATTCACCATCCACTGGTCGTCGCGGTTCATGTAATCGATCTTCACTCCCTTGACGCCCCATTTCCGGTAGAGCGGGAACGCCTCGTCCATCTGGCGTGAAACGCATTCCCAGTTGAGCCAGAGAATGATGTCGACCCCTTTGGAACCGGCGTACTTCACGAGTCCCGGAATGTCTATTCCCGGGATGCACTTCGTGATGTCGGCATTACGGTCGGTGTGTTCGCCATACCAACCGGCGTCGATGAGCATGTATTCAAGCCCGGTTTCCGCCGCGAAGTCGATATAGTGTTTCATGGTACGGTCATCCATTTTACCCTCGAACCCCCGGCCTTTCACCACCTGGCCGCTCCACCAGTCCCACGCGACCCTTCCCGGCTTTATCCAGGAAATATCTTTGAGCGCGCAGGGTTCGTTGAGGTTGAGGACGATGTCCGATTCCGTGAGACGGCCCGGATTGTCGCCGAGCATGACCACCCGCCAGGGGGTTTTGTGCGGCGTTTCCGCTGAAACCGCGACGCCGGGGCTTTCCGGGAGAGGGGAAAGCGAGCAGGAGAGTGTATACCCCCCGCCGGTGTGTTTCAGGTACATCCCGGCGTAATTATCGATATTCGCCTCGGTCACCGCCGCCCAGACAGTGTTCCCGGCCTTGACGAGAACCGGCATGCTGAGCAGCGAATCGGGATGGATGGCGTGTATGGAATCTTTCGTGTACGATTTCTCATAACTGGTCGTATAGGAGTTGAGCTGCTGCCCCCAGCAGGTGTAATCCCCCGCGAAGGCGAATCCGGAGCGTTCACCGGCGATACGGAGCCGGCGAAGCTTATCCTGAAGCGGGAAGGAGTAGCGAAACGCCGCGCCGTCATCATACGCCCGGAATTCGAGCGAGAACCGCCGTCCTTTCGTGTCGAGCAGCGTAAGGATCGTCCCGTGGAACGCATTGGTGACTTTTGCCTTTTTCCCAAAGGGAGTTTCGTAGGTCTCGTTTATCGAAGTCGTGGTTACCGCTTCGATTTTCAGGTTTTCGGCGAGTACATCGTCACCCTCGAGCACCACGCCCAGCGGGGAACCGGTGAGCACGGTGCGGCCGTTGAAGCGGAGGTCATAGGCGAGGCTTTTGCCGTTCGCGCCGCCTTTCACGGCAATGCGCACCTCCGTTTTATTTCCCGGCGAGAGGAGTGAGACCGTCGAATCGGTCTCGTCATTTACCGCTTTCGCGGGTTTCGCTTTCTTCGCGCCATAGGCTGCCCCGCACGGAAGAGCGCACATCAGGAGGGCGAGAAGGACGGTGGGGATATGTTTGCGCATGTTTGGAATCCTTATTATTGCTCTTTCAAGTGAACGGCGAACGATGCTGCTTGTCTGGTTTGATCGATGCCGCACCTCATCCCCGTCCCTTCTCCTATTCAGGAGAAGGGTGACTCATTCGGA
>CAYRTQ010000312.1:0-5581 GCA_964426865.1 uncultured bacterium | reverse complement strand
GATGAAGCGGAGGGATTTTTTTATGACCGGCGCGGGACTGGTGTGCGCCGGTATACTGGGGTGCGATTCCCGGGGAGGGAATACGGTTCAGGTACGGTATGAAAAGCTGAATCAATCGGTTTTGGACCGTCTGGTCAGCACGGTCGTTTCCCGGAAGGATATATTCGGCGCTGTCTTTTATGTGTCGTCCGATGATGACCGTATCGATGTCATCAGTTCAGCCGGGGATATCGAAGCCGATAGCCGGTACTTTATTGCCAGTATAAACAAGCTGTTTATATCGTCGATCATTCTGAAGCTCCATACGGAAAAACGGCTTGATTTACGGGATGGGATATCCAGATATCTTTCGGAGGAAATGGTCCGGGGCTTGCATGTATATGAAGGCAAGGATTATTCCAAAGACCTCACCATATTCCACCTGATGTCGCAGACCTCCGGGCTGCCCTGTTATCTGATCGACAGGCAGGCCAATGGGATAAAGGCGATGGATGAGCTTGAGGCGGGCATCGATCAACCCTGGCCTTTCGAGAAAGTGATCGGCGAGGTAAAGAAAATGAAACCGCATTTCCCTCCCGGAAAGGAAGGGAAAGCTTTCTATGTCGATACGAATCATCAGCTTTTGAGCGTTGTCATACAGAACGTTACCGGTGAGCCGATATCGCTTGTCCTGAAGAACCTTTTTCAGGAACTGAACCTGACCAAAACGCATGTGTGTGAGGATGCGGGAAAAGAAGCATTCGTACCGATTCGTTACAAGTCGAAAACAATGAATATCCCGCTATTTCTCAATTCCACACGCAATGACATTATTTCCACCGCCGGGGATCAGATGACGTTTTTGAAAGCGTTCTTCAACGGTCATTTTTTCCCCCGGGAGAAATTGCATGAACTGAGCCGGTGGAACAACATATTCTTCCCCTTTCAATATGGAGTCGGGATCCAGAAATTCTATATGCCCCGCATCCTTTCACCGATGAAACCCGTTCCCGACATGATCGGCCATTGCGGATCGACCGGCGCCGTGGCTTTTTATGTTCCCGACCTGAAAATATACATAACCGGAACCGTCAACCAGCAGGCCCGTCCGAATGTGGCATTCCAAACCATGATAAAGATATGCAATAGTATAACCTGACCGGCTGGGGGGGTCCCCTGGTCAAGAAGGGACCATGCGGTTTCGCCTGAAACACGGGTGGAATGGTGAATGAGCGGTCTGGTGTTTACCTGTCCTGGAAAAGCCCCCCGGGTATGGAATGGATTCCGGGGCAGTGGACCGCTGCTGTTCGAGCGACAGCGAGTTCAGCGGTCCCCGGAAGCCATGCCGTACCCGGGGAGTCCTTGGCTTTTCCCGGACCGCCCTCTTTTGGTACTTTTCTGGGCGTACAGAAAAGTACAGAAGCGGGAAGGGTGCGGGATATTCTTTACCGCATGAGAGCGTTTGTACAACCGATAAATGCATCTGCCCGTGAAGAACCGTGAAGTACACCATGTATCCAGGCACATCAGCGTAGCTCCAAAAAATCCTCATCGATCCATCGTCTATCCCGATCATCCGCGGTCGGGAACGATTCCCCGCCGGGGCGATTTCCCCCCGCGCTTTCTCCAAGGGAGAGGTGAATGCATACAGTTCTGCCGTATATGGTCTTGATTGCGCTGTTGCTCCCCGCGCGCGCTTTCTGCGCGGATGATCCGGCCTTGTCCCTTGACCGGGTGGGTATGGAAGTGCGGGACGATTTCGAATCCGGCGAACTGAACGCCTGGGAATCCTATCCCATTGCCGAGGACCCCGGTTTCGACCCGGAAATCTGGTGCGTTAAGGAACCGTCGTTCGAGGGGAGCGCCTATTCCCTCTGCAAGGTGGTGAAGCCGAACGACACCGACTGGCCCCGCGATGAGAACCTGGTCGGGATGACCAAGAAAATCCGCCTGTGGACCACCGTATCCACGGAACTCCGGGCGGCGGTTTTCGCCGATGGGGACCGCAAACCGGAGGAACTGCGGGTGGTCCTGTATGGCTCCGACGGCAAACGGTACACCTGGAGCCGGGCATTGCCGCCGGCGAACCAGTGGATTCCCCTGCGACTGGCGCTCTCCGGCTTCCGGGCTGACGGCGCGGCGCTCCGGACGGGGACGCGGCTCGATGCGATCACCGTACTCATCCGTTACAACGCGGTGAACCCCCACCGGAGCTACAGCCTCTGTCTCGACGATTTCCGGCTCACGGGCGAGCGGCCCCGCCGGTTTGTGGCCTCGGAGCCTTCATCCACGTATCTTGACAAGTTCTTCTTCACTTTCCTGAATCGTCACTTCCTCCGGGGCGAGTCCGTTTCCCTTACAGCCAGGCCGGAAGCGGGAGACCGTGCGGTATCGCTGAAATCCCTTGTCTGCACCGTGCTGGATTCTCGGGGGCTGGTCCGCGCCGCGCGGGTTCCGCTCTCTCCCTCGGGAGAAAAGGGACTCTGGAAAGCCGCCGCCCTGTACCGTATCGCGGAGAGTGACCCCGCCGGTCAATGGACGCTGGCGTTGGAAGGAACCGGGACCGGTGGAGAGAAGGTTCTCGATGAGGTGCGGTTCATCGTGACCGAACGCCGGATGAATCCGGAGATGCATCCCCGTCTCTTTTTCACCGCCGATGATCTCGCCGGGTGGAAGAGCGGGTCCATGGACCCGAAACGGAAGGGGATACTCGACGCGGCGCTGGCCTCGGCCCGGAAAACGCTCGACCGGGCGAATCTCGACGAGATCGTGGAGTTTCGGGAGATCACTTCCGATTTTCTGGTCGGCGGTCCCGTGTCGCCCACCTGGGACCATTACATGGGCTGGAGCCGTCCGGGAAACGTGATGCGTGAGGCGGTCACCGCCGGGGCGTTCCTCTATGCGTTCACCGGAGACCGTGAGGCCGGGCGGAAAGCGAAGGATGCCATGCTCCGGTTCGCGAAATTCAAGCAGTGGCAGCACCCCTGGTTTCTCGACCGTCACATGTACACCTACTACCCCGTGGGCCTGTGGACCTATGCCATGGGAATCGGGTACGATCTCTGCTATCCGCTGTTCACCCCGGAGGAGCGGAACCTGATCCGCGCGGCGGTCATGGAGAAAGCCCTCATTCCTCACTACCGCGACTGGGTGGAACTGAACCGCAAGCCCTCCCAGGTCACCAATCATATCGGGATGAACTCCACCGGCATGATTCTCGCCGCGCTGGCTTTTCTCGGCGAGGACCCCTCGAACCCGGACCTTGAGCCGTATCTTTCCGGAATTCTCGCCAAGTACAAGGCGCACATCGACGCCGCCTATCGTCCCGATGGCAGCTACGCGGAGCCAGAGGGATATGCCGGGACGGACACCCAGGACCTGACCATCTGTCTCGACGCCCTGGAACGCAACTTGGGGATCGACTGGACCACGACCACGCCCATGAAGGACGCCTACCGTTATCAGCTCTATCTCGGGACTTCCGACGGCCGGAAATGCCCGGCGTTCGGCGATGGCGGACGCGACTGGGGTTTCGCTCTCCGCAACCTGCATCTCTGGCTTGCGCACCGCACGAAAGATCCTTCCGCGCTGGAGCGGTACCGTTGGCAAACCGAATCCGGGACTTTTTCGCCCCAGTACACCTTTTTCGATTTCCTCTGGTATCCGGACCCGGAACTGAAGCCGAAACCCATCGCCGAAAATCCACCCTCGCACTGGTTCCGCTCCAAGGGGAACGCCGTATTCCGCTCCGGGTGGGAGAAGGATGCGCTCATTTTCGCGCTGAAACTGGGCCCCCATTCCAATCACTATCACCTTGACCAGGGGACTTTCTGGCTGCTGTATAACGGCGAAACGCTCCTCAGCGAGGCCGGGTACGTCAATTATTACACCAATCTGTATTATCGCCAATTCTATATTCAGCCCGTCTCCCACAACACCCTGCTGCTGAACAAGTATCCGGAATCCCAGCGCATCGCCGATATGGACGACGAGGTGAAAGCGCGTAACGAGTACCCCCGCATCACTTCCTGTTTTACCGGGAGCGCGGTCGATGCGGTGGAGGGCGAGCTTTCCTGTGTCTACAAGGGAAAACTGGAGAAGTACACGCGTTCCTTCGTCTACATGAAGCCCGATTACCTCGTGATGTACGACGAAGCGGCTTCCCGCGATCCGGAACGGTATTCCTGGGTATTCAACGCCGAGGGGAAGGATGCATTCCAGGGAACCGGCTCCACCGTGCGGGTGACGCGTCCCAATGCGGAACTGCGCATGGACATTCTCACACCGGAGGCGCTGGAGCGTACGGTCAAACCGCATCCGGACCGTGATGGCTCCCTGATCATGCTCACCACGCCAGAACGCGCGAATGCCGGGAGATTCCTCGCGGTCCTTATTCCCTCCCGCGAGGACAACCGCGCGGACCGTACCGCCTGGAAAACCTCCCGCATCGGGCTTGAGGGCTGGACGGGGGCGGAGGTACTGCGGGGCGGGATTACGGATCGGGTGCTGTTCCGGACCGCGACGGGCGATGGCGTTCTTTCCGCAGGCGAGTGGGAGACCGACGGCGGGCGGGTGACGGTCACCACCGGCGGAGACGGCATGACGCGGCGTGTCTGGGCGCAGGGGGCGACCGCGCTGGGAAAGGCGGGGGCGGAAATGGTCTGGCGGTCCGGCGTCAGGCTCTCCGCGCTGGTCGAGTACCGTAACGGGTCCCCCTGTGCGGCCGAAACCGAATCGGAGACCGCGGCGGATTTCACCCTGCGGGTGGAGAAGAAGCCGGGAACGGTGCTCCTGAACGGCGCGAAGGCGAAATACCGTCACGACCGTAAGACCGGGACGGTGACTCTGGCCCTTCCGGCGGGAAAGAACGATATCCGGATTCAATGATGGTACCGCCGGACAAAAAAGAAGCGAGACGCTTCCCAAAGGAGACGTCCCGCCGGATTTCAGTGTTCATCCTTGGATTCAACACCCAGGTGCAGCCGGGAAGGGAATGGCTTGGTATTCTGGAATGATTACGGGAGGCGAATCATGAAGAGAGTGATTTGGTTCGTACTGTTCCTCTGCTGCTTTTCCGGAAATGCGTTCCCGGAGGGGAAATGGACGTTGTATTCCACCGGAATTGATAGTGAACGCATTTCCGCTCTTGCCGTGGAGGGAGAAAATATTTGGGTCGGCACGGGAAGTGGCGTGGTGAAACTGAATCGCAAGGACGGAACTTTCAAAAGATATACCACCAAGGATGGTCTGTATGCGAATGGCATATCCGCCATCGCTATTGACCATAACGGAGTGAAATGGTTTGGACAGGGTGGGACAAGTGGAATCTCTTCTTTTGACAATACTGTCTTCAAGACCTATACCAAAGGGAATACTCCCGAGATTGCAAAGTTCGACAGTTTGCATAACAAGAAATGGGGATTTTCCATCGATGATATTGTGGTCGATCCGGAAAACACGGTACTGTTTACCGCAAATGGAGGCTGGCAGCCACCCGAGAGCGGTGGATGGCTGTTGACCAGTGAATTGTTCATTTATCAGAACAATACTTGGAAGATAAAGACAATCAGCAATTACGGCAACACTTACCATTTGGCGGTTG
>CAYRTQ010000311.1:1158-5584 GCA_964426865.1 uncultured bacterium | reverse complement strand
GTGAGGTCTTGGCCCCCTAACCCTCAATCCCTTTCCCCCGGAGGGGGCAAGGGAAGCCGTTGTAACCCCATGTTTTTCCTGCCCCCTCCGGGGGAAGGTGGCCCGGAGGGCCAGAAGGGGGCTGCTTTCCTGGAGAAGGATATATCCTTATTTATGGATAGGCTCTTAGTCGAAAAGCGAAAGGCCCTCAACCACGAAAGACACGAAACACACGAAAAATGAGTGTTTCACAGGGAGAAATTTCGTGATTTTCGTGTCTTTCGTGGTTACATGAACGGTATTGGGGCTAAGCTCAACCAGCGGGCGCTGTGTCTGCGGACACTGAACCTGTCGAAGTGTCGAAGCGCAGACCACCCGATTCTATTGACTGGACAATCCACTATTCTCACATTTCGAGGTCAGGATATCATGCCGAAAACCGTTGAAATTCCGAAACGCACCTTCATTCCCCTTCCGCTCGGGACGGTGCTGCCCCGGGGCTGGCTGCGAGAGCAGCTCCAGATCCAGGCGGACGGGCTTTCCGGACACCTGGAGGAGGTATTCCCCGATCTCGGGCCCCAGAGCGCCTGGCTGGGCGGCAAGGGCGAAAACTGGGAGATCGGACCCTACTTTCTGGACGGCTTCACTCCTCTGGCGTACCTGCTGGAAGACTCCAAACTCAAGGCCCGGGTGGGGAGATGGATGAACTGGACGCTTTCCAATCTCGGTTCCGATGGATGGATCGGGCCAAAAACCGACCATCCCGACCGTTGGTGGCCGCGGTCGGTCATGCTCAAGGCGCTCGCCCAGTATGCCGAGGGATCCAGGGATCCCCGGGTGGAACCCGCCATGGCCCAGTATTTCCTCCTCCTCCGCAACGGACTGGAGAGCAGCCCGCTCGTGGAGTGGGCCAAATTCCGCTGGGTGGAATATCTCATCCCGCTCATCTGGTTCGTGGAGCGACACCCCTGCCCGGTGTTCGCCGACATCGCCGCGTTGCTGCACACCCAGGGGTACAACTGGACCGACCATTTCACCTATTTCCAGATCACGGAGAAAGTCCGTCAGAACCCGAATCTGGCCACCCATGTGGTCAATCACGCCATGGCGGTCAAATACCCCGCGCTCTGGGGGCTCTTCTCCGGCGCAAAACAGGACCTGGCCGGTTCCGATCAGGCCATGAAAATGCTGGACGCCTATCACGGCTGCGCCACCGGTCTGTTCACCGGCGACGAACACCTCTCCGGGCACAACCCCTCGCAGGGAACCGAACTCTGCGGCGTGGTGGAGTACATGTTCTCTCTGGAAACGCTCATGTCCTTCTTCGGAAACCCCGCATACGGCGATCGTCTGGAGACTCTCGCGTTCAACAACCTGCCCGGCGCGTTCACCCCGGACATGTGGGCGCACCAGTACGACCAACAGGCCAACCAGGTCCAGTGCACCAACGCCAAACGCGACTGGACCAACGGCGAGGACGCCAACCTCTACGGTCTCGCGCCAAACTACAAGTGCTGCACCGGCAATTTCAGCCAGGGATTCCCCAAATACGTTTCCCACATGTGGATGGGAACGCCGGAGGGTGGATTCGCCGCGGTGGCCTACGGTCCCTCCGAAGTGACCCAGACGCTCAAATCCAAACGCATCACCATCGAGGAGCGTACGGATTACCCCTTCTCCGGAGAGATCGAACTGAAAGTGAAGACCTCCGGGACCGTGGAATTTCCGCTGCACCTGCGTATTCCGGTCTGGGCGGAGGGAGCCGAGGTGCAGGTGAACGACGGCCCGAGGGAGAAACCCGTCGCCGGGACGTTCCATGTCATCCGACGCACCTGGAAGGACGGCGACAAAGTGAGGCTCGTTTTCCCCATGAAGCTCCGGACGACCCGCCGTTTCAACAATTCTACCGCCATCCACCGCGGGCCGCTCACCTTCTCCCTCCGCATCGGGTCCATGTGGAAACGGGTCAAGGGAGAAGCGCCCGCCTGCGATTACGAGGTCACCCCGACCTCTCCCTGGAATTACGCGCTCGAGATCGACCCCGCCAATCCGCAGAAATCGCTCAAGGTGGAGGAGAACGGGGTCCGAATGCCCTGCTTTGTCGAAATGAAAGCTCCGGTGATCATAACCGCCAAGGCCCGCAAGGTTCCCGCCTGGGGCATGGACGGGGCATCGGCCGCGCCGCCGCCCCAAAGCCCGGTATCCACGTCCGAGCCGGTGGAGGAGGTGCAGCTCGTTCCCTACGCCTGCGCCAAGCTGCGGATCACCGAGTTTCCGGTGACCCAGGGGTAAAGCCCCGGCATGTCATCGCCGTACAGATCCGGTTGCTGTAAAAAGAGCGGGGGCGCGGAATTATTCGCGCCCCCGTTTTTATGTGATTGGAGCCCCGCGCGTCATCTCAGGAGAAGCATCTTTCCGGTCGCGGTCCGTTTCCCGCAGACAACCCGAGCGAAGAAAATTCCGGAGGCAACCGCGGCCCCGTGCGCATCTCTGCCGTCCCATACCGCCCGGTGCGTCCCGGCGGGCATGGTTCCGGCGGCCAGCTCACACACCTTGCGTCCGGTGACATCATAAATGGCAAGCGTGGCTTTCCCCGGAGAGGGTAGCGTGTAAGTGATGGTGGTGGAGGGGTTGAAAGGGTTGGGAAATGCGCTGACCGAAAAGGAGACCGGTTGCACGGTGTTTTCCCGGACTGCAACCGGATCACTGAAGAACGCGGCGATACCGTACGTCGTGCATACCCATTTGGTATTGTCTTTATCCACGGCGAGAGCTCTCGTGATATTCACAGCCGAAGGGGGTTTTATCCCGTCGGGAAACCCGTTTACCTTCCATGTTTCGCCATCGAAACCGACCAGTCCGTTCTGTGTGCCGAACCACGTGACATTTTCCCGGTCCGTTACCGCGGTGATACCCAGTTTGAGGGTGATCGCGAATGGAAACGGCGGGGTGAACTTCTTCCATTCCGTACCATCATACCTCGTGAGCACTGACCCGTCCGCCGAACTGAACCAGATATGATCGCTGACTCCGCTGCTCAACAGGCGGGCGATATCCGGGTCGGAGTTTCTGGTAAACTGTTTCCCATCGTAGCTATAGATATATTTTTTCTTCCCCTCGTAAGAATATTCCAGGAGTTCAAACCACTTCACATTGTTTTTATCGACCGCCGCAACCTGAAACGTTTTCGAGGATATTTCCGTGGGGAGAGTCACCGTGTTCCAGGATTGATTCTGGAGTACGGACAATACGGCTTGATTTGTATATGGCAACTCGACGTCCGTTAACGGCTCGCTGTGAGCGACCCAAAGCACGCCCTCGCGGTCTTCTATGACTCTCTCAATGTTCCTGTTCAGGAAATAGTTCGTCCATTTCTCGCCGTCAAACCGGGACAATCCTCCGCCCGAGTAAAACGTCCCGTAAAACATCCCGCTCGAAAATCCAGCCCAAACCATGCCGTCCGCTCCAATGGCAACCGAGGAGGCATCTCCCGCCGGGAGCCCGTCCGCCTGGGAATAATTGTCCCATACCCCATCTTGGAGACGGGAAACGCCGGCGCCGGTTCCGAACCATTTGGCATTCGCGCTATCCACCGCTGCCGAAGAAATCGTATTACTATTCGGACAGTTATCCGAAATACGGAATGTGTTCCATTTTCCATCGATGAACCGGGAGAACCCATTTTCCGAGCATGCCCAGACAGACTGGTCCTCACCGATGATAATCCGGGTGATGACACTGTCGGCAAGCCCATCACTCATGGTGTAATGCGTCCACTTCTCTCCGGCCAGCGAAAAAATACCATTTTGGGCTGTCGTGAACCATTTGACATCATGCAAATCGACAACGACCTCCTGGAACGCGTGCCCTCCGGGCGGATGGCTGGTATAGGGATACATGACAAACTTCGGCTTATATTGTGGAGCATTCTCGTTGAAGGTATAGAGCCAGGGTTTGGCGGCAATCCATTTCGACCCGTTCGATTCTATTCCGAGCGATGTCACCCTGGAGACTGACGAATTACTATATGCACTCCAGAAGTGATCATCATACGCCAGAATCCAATCCCCCGAAGTTACAAACCACTTCCGGTTGTCCGTATCGACCACGACCTGGACTATTGCATCGTCAACGACCGTGTTCGATGGTGAATAATACTCCCATTGACTGCCGATTAACCTTCCCACGCCTCCCGCCATTCCCACCCAGACCCCGCCGGTGGAATCGATGGCCACAGAACGGATCGTCGAAGCCGTGACCGGTCCCGGGGCGACAAAATGTTCCCAATTTTCATCGTGGTATTTATATACTCCGTTCAGGGAAGCCACATTCCCCGCCGCGCCGATCCAGACATCCCCCGCCTGGTCCACGGCGACCGCCGTGGCGCTGAAGGATGACATTCTCTTCCACTCTTTGCCGTCGAAACTGGAGACGCCCCCGCTGGTGG
>CAYRTQ010000311.1:0-1148 GCA_964426865.1 uncultured bacterium | reverse complement strand
TACTTTATGCAACCCAAGTAGCGATAATTCTTTAAACGTAAACTGGTCGAACGCCAGATCGTTCACGGTATTATGGGATAATCCATCCGCAACCCCATACCACGTCTCATTCCCTCCATCCAGACGGAGAATCCCTTTTGCTCCGCTGCCGAACCATTTCACTCCATTCGAGTCGACCGCAATGGTCAAAAAACTCCCGTATTCGACAATCACGGCCTTCCCGTTCTCGACTTTCCAGATATGGTTGTACGTTACAAACCACACGGTCCCTTCCCGATCAACCGCAATGTCATTGATTCGTTCGCCCGTTGTCGTCCCTTCGATCGTTTTCCAGGTTTTACCGTCGAACAGGGAAAGCCCGTTTCTGGTTCCCGCCCATATTCTCCCCTGGCTGTCTCGGGCAATGGAGAGCACACCATACTCCGCCAGACCGCTGTCCTGGGTCGCAAACACGCTCCATGACTTGCCGTCGAATCTGATCACTCCACCCTTCTGTGCTGCCGAATAATCATCTTTGTTCCCGCCGGTACGGGTGGCCCAAACCTGACCATCATTATCCGTTATAATTGAGGTAATACTTTGCACAATTTCATATTTTCTTTTGAAATGCCGCTTCCATTCCGTTCCATCATAACTCCAGGCTCCCTGATACCCGGTGCCGAACCAGAGTATCCCGTTCCCGTCCTCGGCGATGGAAGTGACCCGTTCCAGGGTCGCGCCACCTCTGGGGCCGAGATATTTCCATTCCCCGTTCTCGAAACAGGAAACACCCGTCCCGTTCGGAGCCCAGATACGACCTTTCCGGTCCTTGAATATCCGTTTGACATTTTCATCCACGAGTCCGTTGGAGCGATCATACCGGGTGTACATCCCGGTGGGATATTTCCATTTCAGGATACCCCCTTTTTCCAGAGTCATCCAGACCGTATCGCCATCCACCGCCATGTCGAGGATGTTGTTCATGTTCTGGTAGGTGCGCCACGCATCGGGGAACGCGGGAACGGAGAGGAAGGCCATGATGACCGCCAGCGCCGCTGTCCGGAATACTCGCATGATCGTATACCTTGTTAAAGGTTTTGAATTGTACGAAAATTAATTCAACCTGACATGACCAAAGAGGTCACCCCTGGGGATGAAAATACGGTATT
>CAYRTQ010000310.1:0-5586 GCA_964426865.1 uncultured bacterium | reverse complement strand
CCTCCTGCGGCAGCGCTTGCCGTTAGCGTGAAAAACCCCGCCGCATCTCTATTTCCTCCGCTCCTTTATCCAGGAATCCACATCAAGGATGACCTGTTCGGCGATATGACCCGGAACGGCATATTCCGAGGGAGTGCTTTTGCCGCTTCCCTTGCCCTCGATGAAAAGATGATTCAATCCCGGGTAGGATTTGAATGTCACATCCTTTCTCGAGGACAGGGCGGTTTTCCATTTTCCGAAATCGGTCATGGTCACCTGATAATCCCGTTCCCCCTGCAGAATCAGCAGCGGCTGCGCGGTTTTCTGGGCGGCCCGGGGCGGATTGTACCCTTGCAGGTCGAGCCAGTAAGAAGCCGGGGCTCCCAGTATGTACGCCGAAGAGGAGGCGTCCGATGGCTTTAAAGCCTTGATTTTTGCCGCCGAAAGCTTTGTTTCCTCAAGCAGCTTTGCATTCTCCCCGGATATGGTTCCTTCGAGCGAGAAAATATAGGTCATTTGCTCGATTATGGCGTCTTCCAAAGGCGATGCGGCCCCCGCCATCACGATACATCCGGCGATTCCTTTGTCCCGCTCGCAGATACGGGGGATGAGCATGCCGCCCAGGCTGTGGCCGAGCACGAATATCCTCCCGGCGTCCACACCTTCCGTTCGCCTCAGCAGGGTAACAGCAGCCAGTGCATCGTCAACGGTTTCCTCCTTCACCGTAAACCGGCCCGGTATCCGACCAAATTTGGAAGCATGCTGCCGGGTCCGTTTTTCATAGCGGAGGACGATGATTCCCCGTGAAGACAATCCCCATGCCAGATCGCGGAACGGCTTGTTGGGACCGATCGTTTCATCACGGTCATTCGGTCCGGAACCGTGTACCAGCACAACAGCGGGATATGGTCCCGGGCCCTTCGGAACGGTCAGTGTGCCCGGCAGCGCCCATTCCCCTCCGCCGACAGTGACCTCTTTTTCCAGAAAGGCGTTCAGCGTTGCATATCCGGGCGGGGTATGGTCCTCCGCGGCTTTCGCCGGCACAAAGAAGAGTCCGGCGACCCGCTTCGCCTGATTGAAAACCACTTTTACATCGAGAGAACCCTTCTCAAATTCGCATGTGACAAACACGACTTCGTATTCGCCAGCCTTCTCCGTTCTCGCGCCGGTCTGCCGTTTGAAAGCCCCTGCCCGTGTAACAACCGATGCCCACGCCTCCTTGAGCTTTTCTTCCGGCAAGGCGGTTTTCATCGTGGTGTCGAAATATCCCACGGCGCTCCCGAAATCGCTCTTTGCCAGAAAATCCACGAAAGTCTTCGCCGAAGTCACGAAATCTTCCGGCATGGAACCGGTTGTCCCCTGAGAGATGGCCTTTGCGGGGGCGACGAGGAGGAAAAGAAGGATGATGGAGTATAACGGTTTCATCCGGCAACCCTTCATGAATGGGGGTGCATTTTTGGCGTCGAGGCGAGGGCGAGTACCTTGTCAGCCGGATAGTATTGGACGGATTGCGTTTCAACACTTCGACAGGCTCAGTGTCCGCAAGCTCAGCGCCCGTCGCTGGATGAGCGTGTAGGCCACATCCTTCTGGAAGAGTTCCGCCAACATCCTCTGCGAAAGCCACATGGTTTTATCTTCCAGACTGGTTTGTCCGTCTTCGGTCCGATAGAGGAGGATTTGGGAGTTGTTCAAAATATCAGGTATGGTTTGACGACCTCTTTATTTGCGCTTATACAGGCCGCTCCGCTTTTCGTCCGGACTGCTTCTTGCGCTTGCAAAGGTCCGTGACAAGGGCGGCTATGTTGTAGTTTATATTTTAGGCGTTTCCGATTCAATAGAACTCGTGATCTCTGATCTGTTCGGCTCTTTCTGATCAAAAAAAAGATAGAATCGCTCTTCATTGTTTGTTGCCATGAGATTAGTAATATTCTGACGAGTTATCTCATAGGCTTTGATCGCTTCTTCAGCTTTTACTCTTGCAAAAAGTATTTTATCATGTTTCTCTCCAAATTTAATTCCACTATCAGCTATTTCACTTAATGAATTGTGAAAGACACGAAGTGCAACGCGAGAAAAAAGAGGAGTTTCGATCCGGCAAGGGTTCGTTTTGATGCTGCAATCTTTAAACCAATCAATTAATTGAGCTCTTTCTGTTACTTCGCAAAGAATTATTATTGATTTCATGATATGCTCCTCTCTGTAGATCGATCTGAAAACTCATCATTATTCATTGGTTCAGGCACAACTTGATTATCTACATATTCCCGTTATCGTATCCTTTTATGGAAAAACCAATTATCATTTTCTTCGAAAAATGCTTTTTAAGTATTTCTTCTAGCTCTTTCCCTTCTTTGATAAGGTTTAATATCGTTTCATCAACAAGCATTATCATTTGATCAGTCAAGGACACTAATTGAGCAGACATGAGATTTCCGAGTACAGACAAGTACGTGTCCAATGGATATTTTTTTCCGTTGATAATGCCCCCCTTTTCAAGTCTGGGTTGAGCCTTTTCTAATAAGAGTTGCGATCTTGTATTAATTACATTTAATGCCATCTTATACTGCTCTTCTACGGTCATTAACTTTCCCAATACATTTCTATCATCGGTTTCTAACAAGAAGTAAAGAGATGTAAAATTTATATTGATATCATCAGTTTTATATGGAAGAAC
This sequence comes from uncultured bacterium, assembly GCA_964426865.1. Taxonomy (GTDB): domain Bacteria; phylum Latescibacterota; class Latescibacteria; order Latescibacterales; family Latescibacteraceae; genus JAWLHT01. The sequence continues at coordinate 2,933 of CAYRTQ010000310.1, read as the reverse complement.
GGGAAGAATTTCAAGAATACGTGTTTGTTGATTCCGAAAGGGGTTAATACTTTGCATTTGGAAGTTTGCCAATCTGTTTGTCATGCTCATAAGGTTAAATATTGCAATATTTCCATTCGTTGCATTTTTTTCTAAATTTATTTCATTTTCCTTCTCTTGTTGCAATCTATAAGCATAAATAGCACCATTTTTTGCTCCAAAAATTGAAGCTCCCAAAGATGCCAATGCAGGTACCAGGGAAAGGAATATTATATTTGGATCTTTTTCCTGTACTGCCCATCCGATGCCAAATAAAACCACAAACATTACAATCAATATGATAATTCTATCCATTCAATTCCCTCTTTCGGTTTGATGGTATGCACGAATATATTTACAAATTTCATTTGTCATTAATTTAAGTTGCCCACTATAATTGTAAAGCGTTTAGGGCAGAACCCTGGCAATCGTTTGTAATGTGATCACCCACGCTGGATCGTTTATTAGGAACGAAACCAGAAACGACATCCATCCTAACATGACCAGGGCGGTATCAGATGAAATACCAGCTTTGAAAAGCACTTTTTTCCCCATGACAACTCCTCCTTTCAAAGTATCAATAGTTTCATTAAGGAAATTGCCAAGGTTCTGCTCCGCATCGCGTTGTGCCCTAAACGCTCCACAACAATTATATCAAAAAATGAATTACCTCCACAAAATCTCCGGCTCTTTCCTCACCGGCATCCGGTGGTATTTGTACTTCGGATATCCGACCATCATAGCCCCGAAACTCGCATATCCCTCGGGAAGCGCGAGTTCCGTTTGAAGCGGCGGGCAGTACGCGGTCGCCATCATGATGAAACCTCCCCAGCAGCAGCCGAGCCCAAGCGTGGGGGCGGCCAGGTCGAGGTAGGAGAGGGCGCTCGCGCAGTCGACCTGCGCCACGCCGTAATTTTGGGGAGCGAAGGCGAACACGAGCGCGGGAGCGCCTCGGGAAATGATATCGTACCCCGAATCCCAGGCATCGACGAGAATGTCGAGACGGTAGGATGTCGCGATGGGCTGTTTGCTCTGCACCATGCCCCGCATGAATTCGATGACCAGTCCGGAAATCCGCTTCACTTTCTCGCGGGAATTGATCACCAGCCATTTCACCTGCTGGCTGTTGCCCCCGGTGGGAGCGTAGCGCGCGATCTCGATGAGCCGGGAGATTTTTTCGGATTCCACCGCCGTGTCGCGATACAGGCGAACCGAGCGCCGGGATCGGAGGAACTGTTCCGCCTGTTCAGGAGAAATGGCAAGGTCGTCGCGAACCGTCGGGCAGAGTTCGACCGGTATGGCGGAGTGTGATAACGCTCCATGAGGGCACACCGCGACACAGTGTCCGCATTTGATGCACCCCTGTTCCGCGCCCGCGACCGGGGTGGGAACCGGGGAACCGTCCTTTAACTCGATAATGTGCGACGGGCAGTCCGCGACACAGAGGCCGCAACGGGTACATTTCTTCTCATCTATGGTGAAGAGACTCATATAATCCTTTTCCTCCGCTCAATGTTCAATGGTTCGCCGCACCGGCAACCGTGTATCCCTTCTCCTCACGATTTCCAGATCAATTGCTCCTCGATCTTCTCGTGCATCCGGTATTTCACCACATGTTTCGAAGGGTCCTCACCGAGAATCCGGATTTTCGCCCGGTCACCCTGGCCATAACCCGCGTTGGCGCAGTAATTCAGGTAGCCGATATCGCTGAAATCTATCCCCATGAGTTCAGCCCCGATACGGTCCACCGCCACGAAGTCGGTGCCCGCGAGCGCTACGCCGTGAGGGGCGGCGACACCGTTGATGGGACCGTTGCCCTGCATCCCCTCGACACCGTCGAGCACCGCGAGTCCCGGGCGGACGGAGCCGGCGACCTGGAACAGGTTCCAGTTGATTTCCTTGATGCCCTGATGCATGAGCGCCTTGTCGGACTTGGTGTAATCGTTCAGGGGGGCGGACATGAACATGTTCTTGCCGGTGAGGGTGGCGACCACGGTATCATGGGTTTTGAGCCGGGTGACCGAAATGAAGTAGTTTTTCGGGTCCAGGAAGGCGCTGATGAGGCGGATGCCCAGCGGATGGTGGGTCTTGTCCAGAATCCAGAACATCTGGGCGGGGGTCTTGTTGAGATCCACCAGTTTGGCCTTGTACTCCTTTTCGAGCGGCAGATACCCGTAATTCTCGTATCCCTTGAAGGACCCCTCCTTGGAGAGGGTGGATTCGGCGATGAGCACGGTCTGCTTCGTGAGGGGCTTGAGAAAGTCCAGAACGCCCCGGAGTGCGTCGGCGTGCGTGGCGCAGAGGGGGAGGTTCACCACCACCATGTTGGGTTTGACAATGACCTGCTTGCCCTTGATGGCTTCCTTCACCTCTTTCGCGAACGGTTTCAGCGCCTGGTAGACCATGTCGCGGCGATCGGTTCCGGTTACGAGGGAAACCTTGGCGTCCGGGACTTCGGCGGGCGCGGCAAGAGCGTCACCGGGCAGCGTGAGCGACCCGAGGGCCATTCCGGCGGTTCCGAGCGTACATCCCCGGAGGAAACCCCGGCGGTCGAGCCGCAGGGTGGTGGAAGCGATGAGTCTGCGGGTATCCTGCATGACGGTTCTCCTGTATGAAAAGGTATGGTATCGCCGTGTGGGGCTGTCTCTTGGAAACCGGTGAACAGTTACTGAAAGGTACGCATTTCGGAAAAGGGCGACAATACAATTTTCGGGAGCCCGCGCCCCCGTTTCCCACAATGTATGGGCTCTGGAAAAAGCTCCGGGTACAAATTTGTTTGGTTTTTCACTGTTTTTTATGGGTAGATGCGTTTGCCGGTTGCGCAGACGCTTTCGTGGGGTGAGGAATGCCCTTTTCCTTACCGCTTCCTCTGTACTTTTCTGTACGCCCAGAAAAGTACCAAAAGAGGGCGGTCC
>CAYRTQ010000309.1:0-5593 GCA_964426865.1 uncultured bacterium | reverse complement strand
CCGAAGGCCGGAAAGGGGGCTGCCTTTGCTACGGAGATTGATTCAAATTTGGTATAAGAACGTGTTTGAAACCCGTATGAATGCCTGTTCCGGTGATGCGCCGGACAAAACTTTGTCAGTCTTTTATCAGATCAATCATTCGAATTACCAGAACAGGCGTTCAGACAATCAGTTGACTCGCTGGAACGCATACTCATCCCGCGGAACCATTCTTGCTTGTTTGAACTATTTTAACCACGAAAGACACGAATCACACGAAAAATGAGTGTTTCACCGGGGAAATTTCGTGATTTTCGTGTCTTTCGTGGTTTACTTGCTTGAATCGTTTTTTGTTTGAACCGTATCCGGCAAGAAAAGTTACGTTCTCTCTCCCCTTTTCCCCGAGTGAGCTTGCATTCCGCCCCGGAAATGATTATCGTGCATGATTCAGATTGGAAACCGTTTTCCACGCTCATTCGCAACCCGGGAATTCTCATGCACGAGGAAGTCAGCGTCCGTCTCAGTTCCTACCGGTGGGTGATCGTCTCACTCCTCTTCTTCGCCACCCTCATCAATTATTACGACCGCATCGTGCTCTCGGTGGTCATTCCGTACATAAAGGAAGATTTGGCGATCACCGACATCCAGTATTCCTGGGTGCTGAGCTTCTTCCAGTTCGGATACATGCTCGGCTCGCTTTTGGCGGGGAAACTCATCGACAAACTGGGGACGAAACTGGGGTACTGGCTTTCCATTTTCGTCTGGTCGGTCGCCGCGGCCATGCACGCCACGGTACGGTCCGCGGCGTCGCTGGCGGGCTGGCGCGGGCTGCTCGCCACCGCGGAGGCGGGAAACTTTCCCTCCGCCATCAAGGCCATCTCCGAGTGGTTTCCCTCGCGGGAGCGGGCGTTCGCCACGTCGCTCTTCAACAGCGGGCCGCACATCGCGATGATCACCGGAGCGCCGATCATCGCGGCGGTGACTTTGGCGTTTGGCTGGCGATGGGCGTTCCTGCTCATGGGTTTCGCGGGCATTCTGCTCGCCGGGATATGGCCGTTCATCTATCGCAAGCCGGAATTCACGCACGCGGGCGCGACGGAGGCGGACACGAAGGCGGTCCCCTGGCGGACCCTCCTCCGGGACCGCGCGGTCTGGGGTCTCATGCTGGCGCGGTTCATGAGCGATCCGGTCTGGTGGTTCTACATCTTCTGGCTGCCGGAATATCTCAACTCCCAACGGGGACTCGATCTCAAGGGGATCGGGGTCGCCGTTCCGCTCATATACGTTTTCGCCATCGTCCTCGGGAACGCCATGGGGTGGATTTCCGGACGGCTCATCCGCGGCGGGATGGAGGAGATAAAAGCCCGCAAGGTGCTCATGTGCGTGTGCGCGGCCTGCATGCCGTTCACCGCCTTCGCGGTCAGCGTGGACAGCGTGGCGGCCACCATTCTTCTGGTGGGGCTTGCCTGCGGAGCGCACACCGGATGGTCGGCCAATTTGTACCCGCTTATCACCGACCGGTTCCCGGGAGGAGCGGTCGCCTCGGTCACCGGGATCACCACGTTCACCGCGGGCATCGGGGGGTTGCTCCTCTCCACCGTGCTGGTGGGATATATCGTGACCTATTTCGGGTATACCCCGATTTTCGTGCTCATGGGAACGCTCCACCCCATCGCGGCTGCAATCATCGTGCTGTTCGTGAGGAAGGAAAAGACAGTCCTGACGGCGGCGTAAGGCCGGGAACAGCGCATCGTCCGCTGCATTCACTTCCTGGTCCGGAAAACTCCGTGCTGGAAGAGAATACCGCGTCGTGAATCTGATCCCGGATACGGCGTCCACGGTCCCCGTACCGTTGCACCCGTTTGTCGCTCCTCCCCGTCGTCCGACCCGTCGGGGAGGAGTTGCCGTCTGAAAGATCGAACGGCGGACGGGGTAATCCGAAGCCTTTTCAATGATATACCGGAGGACGCAGTGAACAGCGAGACGCCTCTCTTTCCACGGGCGTTTGCATTTTCGACGGAGCAGACCCACCGTTCACGCCGCGCTCCCGCATGGCTTCTTGCAGTGATCGTCTGTGTCCTCGCGATTTTCTTTTCGGAGCGGACGGCGTATTCCGTCGATTACCGGTTCGAGCATCTGGGGACCGAAGACGGGCTCTCCAACAACACGGTCACCTCCATCATCCAGGATCGGCGGGGATTTCTCTGGTTCGGAACCCTGGACGGGTTGAACCGGTACGACGGATATTCCTTCGCCATATTCCGTCATGATATTCAGGATTCCACCTCTCTCGGGTCCAGCCGCATCCTCAGTCTGTTTGAGGACCGCTCCGGCACGATCTGGGCGGGCACGGAAGACGCCGGACTGGACCGGTATGACCCGGCGTCCGGAAAATTTCATCACTACGCCAACCGTCCCTCCGATCCCCGGAGCCTCTCCAACAACCAGGTCGAGTCCATATACGAAGATCGGTCGGGAACCCTCTGGATCGGAACACGGGAGGGATTGAACCGTCTGAACCGCGCGACCGGGAAGTTCACCCGGTATTACCACAATCCCGACGACCCTTCGAGCCTGGCCAGCAGCCATATCGGTTTCATGTTCGAGGACACGGGCGGGACTTTCTGGATCGGCGGCGGAGACTGTCTGCACCGGTTCGATGCAACCCGCGGGACCTTCACCCGCTTCCGGCCCCGGCTCCCCCATTCGCGGGGCGACGCCATCATCGCTTCGATCATTGAGAAGCCGCGCGGGACATTGTGGCTCACCACCTGGGGAAGCGGGCTCTGGAAATTTGATACGGCCACCGGGCAATTCACCGTCTTTCGTCACGATCCCCGGAATTCCGGCAGCCTGGTCGATGATTATACTGGCCACCTCGGTCTGGATGAATACGGGAATCTCTGGATCGGGACCCGTGACGGGCTCGACCTGCTCCGTAAAGGCAGCGGGGAATTCATCCATTTCTCCCATACTGCCAATGACCAATCCAGCATCAGCGCCAATGGCATCTGGCCGGTTTTCCAGGACCGGTCCACGGTGCTCTGGTTCGGGACATACCGGGGCGGTCTGAACAAGCTGGCCGTCTCCCGGACACGGTTTGCCCATTACACCGCCGATCCGAAGGATCCCCGATCCCTCAGCGACAACAGCGTCTACACCCTTTACGAGGACCGCGAGGGCGGCATCTGGGCCGGCACGGCGCATGGTTTCAACCGCTTCGACCCGAAGACCGGACAGTTTACCGCCTATCGCAGGCAACCCGGGGGACTCAACGCGGACATCGTGCATGCCATCCGGGAGGATCCGGACGGAGTGTTTTGGATCGGAACGGACGGTGGCGGGCTGAACCGGTTCGATCCCAAAACCGGCGGATTCCGCTCTTATCGCGCAAATCCCGAGGACCCGCAGGCGCTGAACAGCGATTGGGTGTTCCAGATTATCGACGACGGCGAGGGAGGATTCCTGATCGGGACTCAAACCGGGCTAAACCGTTTCGACCCAAGGACCGGGAAGTGCATCGACCTGACCGACATCTCCCAAGGCGCCAGTTGTACCGCCCTCTATCGCGAGAAAAACGGCGTCCTCTGGTATGGAACAAATGCCGGGCTGACCCGGTACGAACCATCGGGAAAGAAGATGGAGCGGTTCGTGTCCTCCCCGCTCGACTCCACCACCCTGAGCAATGATTTCATCCAGGCCATCGTCGAGGATCTTTCCGGGACGATCTGGATCGGAACATCGGGAGGGCTGAACCGGTTCGACCGCGCCACCGGACGGTTCATACGATACACCGATCGTCACGGCCTGATCAGCGACTCCATCACCGACATCACGGCGGATCGGCATGGCAATCTATGGGTATGCACGAACTCGGGAATTTCACGGCTCGACCCCCGCACCGGCGGGATACTGAATCTCGGCTTTCAGGACGGCATGCCTTTCCGGATATTCGAGGAAAGTTCCATACTGCGGATGAGAGACGGCGGTTTCCTGGTCGGCGGACAGGAAGGAATTTTCACCTTCCGTCCCGAAAGCTTCCGTAAGGAGAATCAGGGGCCGCCGGTGGCGATCACCGGGTTCCGCATTTTCAACCGCGAGGTAAAACTGGATCGCCCGGTATGGGAGATGAACCGGATCACGCTCACCCATCGGGACACGTTCTTCTCGTTCGAATTCGCCGCGCTGGACTATACCGCGCCCCATCACAACCAGTACACGTACCGGATGGAGGGGTTCGACCGAGACTGGATATATTCCGGAGCGCGCCGGTATGCCTCCTACACCAACCTTCATCCCGGGAAGTATATTTTTCGGGTGAAAGCCGCGAATGGAAACGGCGTCTGGAATGAGCGGGGAGCCGCCATCGAGGTGATCATTCTTCCGCCGTTCTGGGCGACATGGTGGTTCCGCGCGCTGTGTTTCCTGCTGCTTTCCGGCGGGGTTTTCGGTTTCCACGAACTGCGGATGATGGTCGCCGAACGGCAAAAGAAACAGCTCATCGCCCTGGTCAACGACCGCACCCGCGAACTCGAGGAAAAGAGCCGCTACCTGGAGCAGAGCGAACAGATGTACCGGAGCCTGGTGGAAACCTCTCCCGACGCCATCCTGATTGCCGAACTGAACGGCGAGATCCGCATGGCCAATCACCAGGCCGAGGAGATGCTGAAATCGGGGAGTGTCGAGACGCTCCCGGGCCGCAATATCCTGGATTTCCCCTCGCCCCCGGATCGGGAGCGGTTCCGGAGTCTCTGGAGCACCATTCCCAAAGCCGGCGCTCTGAAGAACATCTCCCTGTACATGGACCGGACGCCCGAGTCGCCCGTTCCGGTGGAATTGAACGCCCTCATCATTGCCGACCGGGAGAAAATACGAATCATGGGGGTGTTGCGGGACATAACAGGAAGAAAACGGATGGAGGAGGAGCGCGCGGAGCGTGAGCGCATGCGGGGAGTGCTCGAAACGGCGGGCGGGGTCTGCCACGAGCTCAATCAGCCGCTCCAGATCATCTCCGGATACGCGGAGATGCTGGAACCCACGGAAGGCGTGGTGAGGGAGTATGAGGATATGGACGCCATCCGGAACATCCGCGCCGAGGTTCAGCGCATGGCCGAAATCACACGCAAACTGAGCAATATCACCACATACCGCACGAAGGAGTACGCCGGAGGAACCCGTATCATCGATCTTGCCCGGGCCTCCGGAAATCAAGCCACTCCCCGGAGCGAGGACTCCGGGGATCATCCGGAGTCCGGAGAGGAGAGGTCATGAAACGGCGTAATTTCCTCGGAGTTCTGGGGAGCGGCGCGTTTGCCCTTCCCGCGACCGCGGCGAAAACTCCCCAGAATCCGACGGTCTGGACCCGCATCATCGAAACCCCGAACTATCGCGCAACGTACGCGAAACGGCTCCTGAAGGAACTCTGCACCGATCTGGGTCCCCGTCCCTCCGGGACGACCGGGAGCAATTACGGCATCCGGATCATCGAACGGGAGATGAAGCACTCCCTTCCCCAGGTGGAACTGGACCATTTCACGTTCACCCGGTGGGAAATGACAGGCAAACCGGAATTCCGCATCGGCGACCGAAAGCTGGAAACCGCGCCCTACTGGGG
>CAYRTQ010000308.1:0-5648 GCA_964426865.1 uncultured bacterium | reverse complement strand
TAATAGGTGTAAACGCCGGCGGGAACCTTCTGGCCGTCGTCATTATTGCCATTCCACGTGACATCGTTGCTTCCGACGTTCAGCGTCAACGTCGAGGAGATGTAGACGGAGGTGTCGACCTTGTTGACATAGTGCCAGCCCAGGTAGCCGTTCTGCACGCCGATGATGTTGTCCACCGCACCGTTGGTGTACACGCAGAAGACCGCGGTGGCGGGTTTCCCGGTTGCCGTCACCGGAACCGTGAGCGTGGTGTTGTCGAAGTCATACTCGATCTGCGCGGGCGCGGAAAGCTTCAGAAGCGTCGGCGAGAACGGAGCCGCGAAGACCGTCACGGCCGCCAGCATGAGAATGGTTGCCGCAATGATAGCTTTTTTCATGGTGTTCCCCCTCTGAGAGTTGATGGACCTTATATACGTGACCGATTTTCGCCCGCCGTATTCCCCCTTTCGTGATTGTGTACAATAATATCTACAGAATTTGATACGTTGCAACCTCGGTATATTGCAACCAAATGCCTGAAATGTCAAGGGGAAAGTGCGGAAACCGCAGGGGGGCCGGAATTTTCTTCAAAGGGGGCGACGGATAAAAAAAGGGGGGCTGCATGAAGGCCCCCCTTTTTTTATCCGGATGTTTCCTGTTTTCACCCGAACGGGTTCTCCTTGGGATAAAACGTCCCTTGGGGCAGGTTGAAGGAAATGTCATCCACTCCGAGCATGCGGACCGCGTTGAAGAGCGCCTTGCCTGCCGCGCCGAACGCCACCGCGGTATGGTGCGGAAACTGTTTCCCGATGAGCACATGACGATAGAACCGTCCCATCTCCGGAACCGCGAAGATGCCGATGGAGCCGAAGGATTTCGGATCGACATCGAGCGCCTCGCCCTCGGCCACGTACGAGCGGAGCGTGGTATCGGCGGCGGACTGGAGACGGAAGAGGGTGATATCGCCGGGGCGGATGGTTCCCTCGAGCGTGCCGCGGGTGACATTCGGCTCCATCCCGGGTTCCTGGAGACGGTGCATGATGAGCTGATATTTCATCCCCGGGGCCACCATGCAGCCCGCGGCGGTGTTCCCGCAGTGGAATCCCATGAAGAGATCGGAGGGAGAATACCCGTTCATCTTGTCCCCGGCCTCCTCGTACAGGTCGTAGGGAACCGTATTGTTGATGTCGAGGAGCGTGGCGGGCAGTTCCGTGGCGCAGGAGGCCATGTACTCGCTCAATGCGCCGTAGATATCGACCTCGCAGGAGACCGGCATGCCTTTCGCCGCCATGCGGGAGTTGACATAGCAGGGCACGAATCCGAAATACTTCTCGAACGAAGGCCAGCACTTGTTGGCGAAAATGCCGTAATCCGAGGCCCCCAGGTTCTGCTCGGAGAACTTCATGAGCGCGCGTTCGTACTGGGCGAGTTTCGGCAGCAGATCGGGATAGGGGTTGTTCGCGCCCAGTTCTTGACTCATTTCCCGGACCGTATCCGCGATGCCGGGATCGCCCTCCGCGGAGCGGAAGATGTCGTAGAGATCGAGTTCGCTGTTCTCCATGACCTCCACCCCGAGATCGTAGAGCGGCTTGATGGGGGAATTGCAGGCCAGGAAATCCTGGGGCCTCGGGCCGAAAGTGAATATCTTGAGTCCGGCCATTCCCAGGATCACCCGCGCGGTGGGGATGAATCCATCGATCATATCCGCTATCTCGCCCGGCAGGCCCACCGGGTACTCCGGAATATACGGTTCCACCGACCGGAGATCGCAGTTGTAGGAGGCGCTCAACATCCCGCAATAGGCGTCGCCCCTTCCGCCGAACAGATCCTTGCCCGATTCTTCCGCGGCGGCGCAGAGCATCACCGGCCCCCAGAACTTATCGGCAAGCATGGAAACCGGGCCCTCCGGCCCGAAGTTGCCCAGATAGATCACCAGTGCGTCGATGTCCTTGCAGTCCAGTTCATCGAGAACAGCGACCACATCGTGTTCGTTTTCCACCACGATTTCGCAACCGATGGCCGGGATGCCTTTCTTGCGGCATTCCTCTACCACCATGTCCCTGCGTTTACGGGAAAGCTCCACCGGGAAGCAGTCCCGGCTTACCGCGACAATGCCGAGATTTACAGCGGGAATGTTGTGCATTGGGGGCTCCTTGAGAACCGGTAGTTATTTGTGATTTTCCGGGAAGAGAGATCTTGTCATGGAGAGGGTCATGGCCGTTTTTTCCTGCGATGCATTTCCCGGCCAAACCGGGCAATGACACTTTCTCAGTATACCATGACAAGGCGGAAAACCGCAATATGGAAATACTGGACAGTATTCCCTGCCCTTTCCCGCGTTTTGGGGTGAAAATGAGCGGAGAGGAGTCAGGGTAAAAGCGCGTATGTGAACCAGATTGATTTTTGCTCAAAACGTGGGGAATGACAAGAGCGCGGACATGGGATGAAAAAGCGAAGAAACCCGTGTGAAGGCGTACGGTGCGTCTTTCTTTGCATACTTCGCGGGAAACGCCGGCCCTGCTCCCACTGCGGTTCACTTCACACGGAAATCGCTTCGACAAGCACGGCGACCGCGATGGCCGAACCTGTCGAAGCCGGCAAAAAAGCCGAAGTGAATTGTAGCGGCCTCACTCCATCCCCCACTCCGCGAACCCGTTGTGCTCCGTGAACCAGCGGTCGAGATCGGCGGAGCGGTCGATGATGGTGCCGAGTCCGGCGAGTTGCAGTTCCTCCAGATCCCGGAGCGCCAGACCGCACCGGGGGCAGGCGAGCGAGACCGCGAAAAAATCCAGCGCGGGAACCGGGCCGTCCTCGTCGCTGCCCAGAGAGAATTCGGTATAGCCTTCGAGAACCGAGGCTCCCCCGCAGGCCGGGCAGGGAACGGCCAGTACGTTCCAGCCGGAAAATCCGGGCCAGGCTTTCTCCGCTGCCGCCGCCGCTCCCGCGAGCCTTCCCCGATCCAGCGCCAGAGAGACCCGCTCCACTCTCCGGGCGGCGAATCCATCCAGAAAATGGCTGTCCTCCCCGGTAACCGTGTAGCAGAAACAGGTGTAGGCGGGGTCCCCGGCCAGGGACAGGACGGTTTGCAGGACCACATATCCCGTCCGCTCCAGTTCATAGGGGGAGAGCGCGGGAAGCGCCCCGTGCAGGGAGGCTTCGGCTCGCCCGGCGAGGAACGCCAGATGCGGGAGGAGCGGTTGTTTCATGTGCGGGAGAAAGGTATAGTAGCACTCGATGCAGTCCTTCAGATTCAGGGTACGGTAGGATTCCGCGCCCAGGTCCACCACGGCGGACCGCCATTTGAAGAAATCCGGAACCCGCTCCGGAGCGGAGAGCAGCGCCCGCACCTCCGGGGGGAGGTCCCGGAATACCACGCCCAGGTTCTTATCGGCGATGAAGCACTTGAGCATGAGTTCCAGCGCGGTCGCCAGATTTCCCACCGCCACCTGGCTTGTGGCGGAGATGGAGTGCAGGTGACGGTGGAAAAGGTCCATTCCGGTTTCGAGATACTGGAACGCGGAACGCCCCAGCGCCTCCACATATTTCCGTTTCAGTTCGAGCGCGTGCGTGTTCATGAGATGAAAGACCCCTGTGGGGGCGCAGAGGCGCGCCCGCCGGTGATGTGGCAACCCTCCGCGGCTGCCTTCCGTTGACGCTCTATTCCCCGGTATATCCGAACCGGTCGAAATCCGCTGCCGCGCCCGCGCCGCTCCGGTCCACCGCGTACATTCCCACGAACGCCCCGGTGAATCCCCATCCGAACGTCATGGCGTGCTCGTCGCTCAGGATGCCGCCCCATACCGGGCCGTCCAGGGATTCGAGCGTTTCCTCCGCGCCCGCGAGGAATTGGTAGTCCTGCCCCCTTGCCTCGACCCGCAGCACAACCGGGCCGGATTCGGGCAGATGACGTTCGGCGAGAATGGTTTCCGTGGCGACCTCGGATTTCTCCGGGCCGGGGTCGGTGCGATGGCAGATGAGCTGGGCCATGCGGCGTCCATAGGGGCGGGTGACCGCGAGCTTGTAGTAATTGCGGGTGTCATAGTAGCAGACCAGCCCGGCCTCGGCGCGCTCGTCCCCCGGATCGAACTCCAGCAGGGTTTCCGCCGCGAAGTTAACGTGCTGCTGACGGCGGGCGATCATGCCGGTGTGGAGGACATCGGAGAGGTCGTATTTCGAGCCGCGCAGACGCAGGAATCCCGGGCGATCGGTGAGCGACCACCCCGAGGGTTCCGGATTACGGCAGAAATTGAATTCGAACGGCAGTTCCGGAGTATCGAAGTTCTCCCGTGCGGGAGAGGGGCATGGTTCCTCCCGTGGCAACGGCGGGTACGGGCATTCCCATTCCACCCCGCGGCCCCCGTTCACCACCGGCCATCCGTCATCGGTCCACTCCACCGGCAGCAGGAAGGTTTCCCGTCCCATATTGGCGTTCTCGCCCCCTCCATAGGGGCGCGCCGCGAGGAAGGCGATATACCGCAGATCGCCATCGGCCTCTATGAAATCGCCGTGGCCGCTCCGGGAAATGCCCGTCCCGCGCCAGGTGTCGCGCATGGTGAGGATGGATGCTCCGGGAATGGTTTCGTAGGGTCCCCAGAGGGAGCGCGAACGCGCCAGCGAACACTGGTGAGTGTGATGGGTCCCCCCCTCGGCGGTGAGAAGATAGTACCATTCTCCGCGCTTGTAGAGGTGCGGCCCCTCGGTATACCCCGCCTTCGTGCCCGGCCAGAGCACCCGCGCCTCACCGAGGAGAACGCGCGCTTCCGGATCGAACTCCTGGCAGAGGATGCCCTTGGAATAGGTATCCGGGCCATAGACCTGGTTGATCCAGTAAAACCGGCCGTCGTCATCCCGGAAAAGGCTGGGATCGATGCCGTTGCCGTTCACCACGGTCGGCTCGGACCAGGGCCCGGCGGGATCGGAAGCGGTGATGAGCTTGTTCTCGATGACCCGGTCGCTACGGTCGTGCTTGTTGTACCGCCGCATGTCCGTGTAGGCGATGGAAAACACGCCGTCGTGGTACTGGATATCCGGCGCCCAGATGCCGAGGGAATCCCGGATGCCCGCGAGATCGAGCTGCGAGCGCCGGGAGAGCGCATACCCCACCGGTTTCCAGTTCACCAGGTCCCGCGAGCGGAAGACGGGGATTCCGGGGAACCACTGGAAACTGGAGGTGACCAGAAAGTATTCATCCCCCGCCCGGGTCACCGATGGGTCGGGATGAAAGCCGGGGAGGATCGGATTGCGATATGTGCGCATGGAGTTCCTTTCGGAAGCCTGCCGGAAAACGGTCGAAACGCTGGCGAGACAGAAAGTATAACGATACCGGGGTACCGGCTCAAGCCTTTTTGTGATGCTTCGCAGTTTTCAAGGGAGAGATCATGGCCGCGCGCCGACTGCATGTGAAGATTGCACAGGCGTTTTGGCTTGGTAAGGAATGCCCTTGTCCCTCGTCAAGTCGATGATAATGGATAAACGTGTTTCCAATGTGCTGGCTTCGACAAGCTCAGCCAGCGGTAGGCGCTCAGTCAACGTCGGGCGCTGAGCCTGTGGACACTGAGCCTGTCGAAGTGTCGAAGCGCAATCCGCCCGACACTATCCAGTTGACAAGGGACTGCTTTTTCAACCTGACATGACCAAAGAGGTCACCCCTGGGGATGAAAATACGGTAT
>CAYRTQ010000307.1:0-5652 GCA_964426865.1 uncultured bacterium | reverse complement strand
CGAGGATATCCGCTCCCGGCTCTCCTTCACCGCCCCTTCCGCCAGTCCGACCATGGCGAAAGCGGGCAGCTTGAATTCGAGATCGGTCTCCACTTCGACGATATACGCGTCCACGCCGAGCAGAGCGGCGGACCGCACACGGGCGAACATGCTCATTCGGTCCGCTCCGGGAAAGTGATCGGCTTCATTTTCTCCCAGGTGAATTCGTCCTTGAATTCATAGACGCTGTTGAAATCGTCCTTGCTGTCCTCCTCGGACTTCCGCAGCAATCCCTCCTCGATCAGGTTGAACACCACTTCCCCGAAATCGAGCGTGCGTTTCAATCCCCAGTATTCCAGCACGTTCTGGGCCATGAAACCGTACTGGATGCGGGCGTAATCCGCGATGCCCCGCGAAAGCTCCGCGCCGTTGAGGTGACGCACTTCCTGGAGCCGGTCCACCGTATACTCCAGCGACGCGAGAACGAAGAGATAGGCCTCCTTGCGGTACCGTCGATCCATATCGGCGAGCCGGGTTATCTTTGTGTACAACTCCGCATTCTTTCCCATGTGACGCACATTCCTGTCGCGTTGAAACGTTATCCGATATACCTTCGCCGCGCCGGGAGAAAACGACGGAATCGCCGCAGGGAAAGATTCCCCGCGTGCGTTCCCGGATGCCTCCCGGAATCGGTCCAATTATCCCGTGCTTAAGGGTTCACCAAAGGTGCAAGCGTAGGGAATATATGCAGGAAATGGGAGGAATGCCAGAATAATCTTGAAGGATTTTTGGAGTATCGCCATAAAGGGTTATGGATTTTGATTCTCAATCGCAGACAGGCTTGACACAGAGGCTTCCATTGTCTACCTTATAAAAATCCAGTCAGATAAACGCTTGGCTCCGGGACAAGGAGGCGGTATGCGGCTCACGGCAGTTCTTTCGATGGTATGCATGTTCTTCTGCACCGGTGTATCCTGGGGCGCGAATCAATGGGAAGCGTATGGGGAAATCGGTCCGGTTCAGGATATCTGTTTCGAGGGGAATTATGTATGGATCGCGACCCAGGTGGGCCTGATGCGGTGCAACCGGATCACCGGCGGGGAACGGGTGCGGTTCACCACCGCCGACGGACTCGCCGAGAACTGGGTTACCTGCATCGGAATCGGTCCGGACGGGTCGAAGTGGTTCGGAACGGACAGCAAGGGAATCACCCGGTATGACGGCCATACCTGGAAAACGTACACCATGGCGGACGGGCTGGCGTATGATCAGGTATTGAGCGTCGCCTTCAGCAATGACGGTGCGGTATGGATCGGTACCCGCTGCGGTCTTTCCCGTTTCGATGGGGAAATATAGACCACATATACAGAGAAAGACGGGCTGAACAACAACATCGTAACCAGCATCGCCATGGCTGGGAACGGTGAAATATGGGTCGGTTCGGCATCAGGGGTATCCCGGTTCGATGGCCGGACCTGGAGGGCATATACGATTGAGGATGGCATCCCCAGAGACTGGATTGATTGTGTCGCCATCGACCCGGATGGCGAGGTTTGGGTCGGGATGAATTGGAGTCTCCACAGTTTTGACGGGACCCGATGGAAAACCTATGAATCTGCTCACAATGACGGCTATTTAATGGAACCGGTCCGCTCCATCGTGATCGATGACGCCGGGGCGAAGTGGTTCGGTGGAAACAGCGGGATCAGCCGGTTCGATGGAACATCCTGGACGGTATGGAGATTGACCAATACCGTAACCGAAATTCCGCTTTCCGCCGAGATCGACCCGGACGGGATGCCATGGTTCGGAACGACCTCGGGAATCTTTCGCTACGATGGCAAAACGTGGCATTCCGATGATTATGGTGTAACCATCGGAATTCTCTACGAAAGCATCAGATCGGTTGCAGTGGGGCCCGATGGAATGAAATGGGTTGCCACGGATGGAGGCGTATCCCGGTTCGATGGTCTTTCATGGAAAGGTTTCACCACAAAAAACGGACTGGCGAGCAACGATGTCTTTTGCATCAAGCCGGAATCCGGTGGCAGGGTTTGGTGCGGTTCGCGGAATGGCAGCGTATCCATGTTCGACGGGCAATCCTGGAAAACCTACACCACCGCCGATGGCCTGCCCAAAAGCACGGTACGGGGCATCGCGATCGACTCCCGCGGGGTGAAGTGGTTCGCAACGGGAAATGGAGTAGCCCGATACGACGGGCAGTCGTGGAAAACGTACACCACGAGCGACGGACTCGCAAGTAACAGTGTATATTCGATACAGGTGGATGGCGCCGGAACGGTATGGTGCGGTGGGGACGAGGGGGTATCGAGCTTCGACGGACACGTCTGGACAACATATACGACAAAAGATGGCCTGATCAA
This sequence comes from uncultured bacterium, assembly GCA_964426865.1. Taxonomy (GTDB): domain Bacteria; phylum Latescibacterota; class Latescibacteria; order Latescibacterales; family Latescibacteraceae; genus JAWLHT01. The sequence goes on along the minus strand of CAYRTQ010000307.1, from coordinate 3,289 downwards.
TAACCGTATTGGTTATATGGTGATCGACTCCGGGGGAGTGAAGTGGTTTGGAACAGATTACGGATTGTCGCGGTTCGATGGCCAGACATGGGAGAGCTTTCTCGTGGGCGAATATATAGTCGGTCTCACGCTGGACCGTAACGGAAGGCCGTGGATTCAGCATAGTTTAAGAGGCAATTTTGTTACCCGGATCGACGGGGAAAGCTCACGGAGCTATGAAATCCCCGATCGGTCGCTTTACGGGAGAATGGCATGCGATCCTGACGGGTCGCTATGGATGGCGGGCAGTTCACGATTCGGGAAATTTGTGGGCCATTTCCTCTCACCCGAATCGTTCCCCTCCGGAATCCAGGAGCCGTCTCCCATCTCCTTCAATCTCCGCCAGAACTATCCCAATCCCTTCAATCCTTCCACCACCATCTCCTTCACGTTGCCCCGCTCCGGCCAGACCCGCGTGTCCATATACAACAGCCAGGGCCAGAAAATCCGGACGCTCGCCGACGGGACGCTCGCCGCGGGAGCGCACACCCTGGTATGGGACGGGAAAGACGCAGCGGGGAAAGCGTCCGCCTCGGGAATTTACTTCTCCGAACTCGTTTCTCCCGTAGGAGTGGAGCGAAAAAAGATGCTTCTGGTGCGGTAGCGTCACCGCCAATCAACAGCCCGACAAATATATCGTACCGTATGCCTTGGCGGCAGGTATTTCTTTGGAAAAGGAGATGGTGTGTGGTTCAATGCTGTTCTATCGCTGATATGTATATTCTTTCTCGGTGCAGGTGCATCATGGGGGATGGAAGGGTGGACAGAGTACGGGAAGACAGGGCGTGTTCAAAAAATATGTTTTGATGGGGAGAACGTGTGGGCGGTGACACAGCTTGGCCTGATGCGCTGGAATCTCCTCACCGGTGGCGACCGCGTTACCTTCTCCACCGCCGACGGCCTTGCGGATAATTCCGTTACCTGCATCGGAATCGGCCGGGACGGATCGAAGTGGTTCGGAACTGCCGGAAAAGGAATATCCCGGTATGATAGCCGAACATGGAAAACGTACACCAGCGCGGACGGACTTGCAGGCGATGATGTACGGAGCATTGCCTTCGGTGATGACGGTGTGGCATGGATCGGCACGACATCCGGTCTTTCCCGTTTCGATGGAGAGAATTGGACCACGTATACGGATAAGGATGCACTTGCGAGTAATCCGGTGACCAGCATCGCCATCGGCAAAGAAGGCGAGATTTGGATCGGGGGATACGGGGTGTCCCGGTTCGATGGCCACTCCTGGAAAACATACTCGGTTGGCGACGGGCTTGCGGGGCCGTGGGTGAGCTGCTTATCCGTTGATACGGACGGAGCACTTTGGATCGGTACGAATGCGGGGCTGTCTCGCTTCGATGGAAAACTCTGGGAAAACTATACCGGCGACAGTGGACTGATATCCGGCGATATTTACAGCATGGCGATAGATAATGCCGGGGTGAAATGGATTGGAGAATACGGGGGAATTTCCCGACTCGATGGGCAGTCCTGGACATCATGGCCGATGAAAGCCCCTGCATTCGACAGCGGATTCTCTACTGCCATCGCCCCGGATGGTTCGGTATGGTCTGGTACGAATATGGGTATTTATCGCTTTGATGGCCAGACATGGAGCTTTGATGATTTTGGTATCGGTGTTCAATACAATGATATCAGAATGGTGGCGACAGGTCCCGATGGGGTGAAGTGGTTTGCTACGGATGCCGGGGTATCCCGGTTCGATGGTCATTCCTGGAAAGGATTTACCATCCGGGACGGATTGGTCAGCAATGATGTCCTATGTGTGGCGGCTGGACCCGGAGGTAAGGTGTGGTTCGGTACACGATCGGGTGTCTCATTGTTTGACGGCCGATCATGGAAGACCTATACTATCGCCGACGGCCTCTCCAGCAACGTTGTCTGTGCAATTGCGGTTGATTCCCGCGGGGGCGCATGGTTCAGCAATTTTTTTAACAAAGGTGTAACCAGGTTTGACGGACAGTCATGGAGAACCTACACCGTTGAAGATGGCCTTGCAAGTAATATTGTTGATTTTATACATACGGAAGAGAATGGTGTGGTATGGTGCGGCGGCGCGCGAATATTGTCCAGGTTTGACGGACAGTCATGGAGCGCCAGCACCGTAACGGACAGTTTGGGGGGAAGTGTTGTTGCCCTCGATAGCGATTCCCATGGGATAAAATGGTTCGGAACAGATAACGGGCTTTCATGGTTTGATGGTCAGACATGGAAGAGAATTTTTGCTGGGGAAGTGATCCAGGGCCTTGGACTGGACCGGGAGGGAATTTTATGGGTAAGCAGAAACCACGCCATTGTAAGGTTCGATGGGATAAACTGGAAAAGTTATGTATTGAAGGATAACTCATCATACAAAGGTTTTTACAATCGACATCGATGGCTCAATTTGGATGACAAACTCAACTACGATTGGTCACTTTATATATTCCGATACGCTTCCATCCAGTATCCGGGAATCGGTTCCCGCGCCACTGAGACTCCGCCAGAACTATCCCAATCCCTTCAATCCTTCCACCACCATCTCCTTCACGTTGCCCCGCTCCGGCCAGACCCGCGTGTCCATATACAACAGCCAGGGCCAGAAAATCCGGACGCTCGCCGACGGGACGCTCGCCGCGGGAGCGCACACCCTGGTATGGGACGGGAAAGACGCAGCGGGGAAAGCGTCCGCCTCGGGAATTTACTTCTCCGAACTCGTTTCTCCCGTAGGAGTGGAGCGAAAAAAGATGCTTCTGGTGCGGTAGCGTCACCGCCAATCAACAGGAACCGGATCGCCTCATCTCGCCAGCAGCATCTTCCGGGTCTCCGTCTTCCCGCCCGCCTCAAGGCGGTAGAGGTACACCCCGGAGGAAACCGTGTTCCCTCTCCCGTCGCGGCCATCCCATCGCGCCGTATGACTCCCGGCGGAGAAGTTCCCCGAGGCGAGGATTGAGACCGTCCGGCCCAGGGAGTCGTACACGGTCAGGTTCACCCGCTCGGGGTGCGAAAGGGTGAACGCAATCGCGGTCGAGGGATTGAACGGGTTCGGCGTATTATGGGACAGGGTGAAGACTGAGGGGAATACCGCGGCGGTGGATTCATCGTTCACCGCGGAGGGACTGGAAAAGACCCGTAAAAATTCCTCCGAAATTATAAGCCGCGGTTCAGGGTCTCCCTGCGTCCAGACCGGCGCGTTCCGGATAGAGTCCGTAAATTTCTGTAAAAAGGGATTGTAAAAAAGGCGAGCCTGCCG
>CAYRTQ010000306.1:0-5679 GCA_964426865.1 uncultured bacterium | reverse complement strand
GGGCCGCGAACTTCTCACCGAGGGAGTCCGGGAATGGAGCGGCTTCTATAAACTTTTCCTGCGCATCGCGGAGGAACCCAATGCCTGAAAAACTCACCCCCGAAACAGAGCATCGGATACGGGAACTCTGCCGTAATATTTCTGTAGCGCACAATCTCGACGAGGAAATCCGGGCGGAGCTGTACTCCCACATGGAAGACAAGCTCCTGGGATACCTGAGTGGAGAGGAAAAGGTGACCGAGGATGACGCGCTCCTCCTGGTAAAAGAGCATTTCGGGAATCCCGGAATTTTGAAAAGTCTTCTTCAGGATGTTCATGTCGCGGAGATTCATGCCAGTCTTTTCCGACGGGCGGGAGTGGTGCTGGCAACATCACTGGCGTTAAACTACATCGGATCGATATGCTTCGTGCTGGTATACTCCCTCCTGAGCCTGTTCGTACCGGGGAGCGAACTCTCCCGTCTGCCGGAGCGGGCAATTCCTTTCCTCGGGTATCTTCTTCCCTTCATTCTTCATGCCGGTATACCCGTCCTGCTTCTCTGGGTTATACTCACGAACTGGAAAAAGCGGATGGATACCGGGGAACGGCTGTGGTTTTATACGGTGGGAGTCTGGAAATTCATCGCGATCATTGCGGTATGCATCATGCTACCCGTTGTATTACTCCATTTTATGATGTCCACATGGTATTCAACCCATTCCCGGTATATCATGGACATTATGGCGCTGGGTGGATACAGCCATTATGGCTGGCTTCAGGTCTTTCAGCTTTCCATTCCCCTTATCCAGTGTGTGATCTGGCTCTGGTGGCTGGATAGCCGCCCCCGTCAGCGACGGCCGGTTCTCATTGGTCTGCTGACCTGGATCGGGTATATGCTTTACCCTTCCTTTGTATCTCTTTTCGCATTCGGGGGCGCACGGAGGGGCATGGATACTCCGGGAAATCTCCTGATGAGTGCCGGTGCGGTGTCGCTCATGTCCCTCTTCGCATTTTTCCTGTACCTGGCATGTGTTCGTTCCTTCGATACGTATCGGGCTTACTTTTCCAGAATAACTTCTTGAGAGGAACCCAATGCCTGAAAAACTTACTCCCGAAGCGGAAGAGCGCATCCGCTCTCTCTGCTGTAACATTTCCGTAGCGCACAACCTCGACGAGGAAATCCAGCGTGAATTATTTTCCCACATGGAAGACAAGCTGCTCGGATATCTCTCCGGGGAGGAGAAGGTAACCGAGGAGGACGCGATGATTCTGGTGCGGGAGCATTTAGGGAATCCGGCGGTTATCCAGGGCCTGTTTGAGGAAGCGCATGGGATGGAAACACGCGCCGGTCTTTTCCGACGGATTGGAGCGGTTACGGTCGCTTCTTTGGCATCCGCCGGCGTCGTTGAGTTGATCCTGCTTTTTATCGGGATTATATCCGACAACAATATTCGTGGCGCTGCAGCACAATACGCAATCGCATGGGGCCATTTATTGCTCCCGATTTTCCTCCTCTGGGGGGTGCTCCTCTTCTGGCGACAGACGGTGTCGAATGTGGGAAAAACATGGTTTTACCAGCTCAATCCGTATTTATTCAGCGGTATCATGGTTTCGTTGATGTTCATTCTGGTGTTCATCCGGTATAAATTCTCTTTCCTGCCTTCGCCTCCGATGGATCGTCTGGAATGGTTGCAGGTCTTGAGGATCGTTTCCAACGACTTCTGGCCGATGGTAACACCGATTTTTCTCCAGAGTATGCTCTGGCTCTGGTGGTTCGACAGCACACCGAGGAAATTCAGGGAGATGCTGATCGGAGCTCTTGCATGGGTAGTGTATTCCGATTTCAATTTGATGTTTGGTGGCATATTCGGAGCGAGTTACTCTAGCTCCGGACCGTTCCTACTTTTTTCCACGGCGTGTGCCCTTGCCATCTTTGCATGTGCAGCGTTGGGTGTCTACATCGTTCTGAGCAGGCTTTCTATGCTGCGGAACAAAGTACTGGATGCGGTATCCCGCTGAAGGGGGGAGTGCTTTTATGCCCGAAGACCGGACGGCCTTCTCTTTCACCGCAGAATCACCATTTTCCCCGTCCTCCGGAACTCCGGGGACTCAAAGCTCCAGAGATACACCCCGGAGGCAAGTTTCGCGCCGTCGAAGCGGACCGCATGCACTCCCGCGCTCCGGAAGCCGTCCACCAGCACCGCGACTTTCTGCCCGGTGATGGAATAGACGGTCAGGCGCACTTTCGAGGGATGCGAGAGGGAAAAGGTTATGGTGGTGGAGGGATTGGCGGGGTTGGGCATGACCCTGACAAATTCCTCACCTGAACCATCGGACTGCCCTTCCGGGTCAATTTTCGCCGATGACAGCGGAGCGCTTCGGGCGTTGTCGACGAGAATGCTGTCCGGCCAGGTGAATAGAGCCTTCCAGTCCGGAGAAGATCTTCCCCACCAGTTGTTTTCGGCGTGGACCGGATAGAGGGAATTCTGATAACTGCTGATGGCCTTTTTGCCGGCCCGGGGAATGAACGTGTTCCCTCCGTTCAGGTCGGCTCCGCAACCGGGGAAGATCACGACACTGTGTTCGGCGTTGGAATTGTCGATGGTGCAGGAATCCACCTTCGGGACGCCGCCGGGAGAGGCGAACAGCATGCCGATGCGGGAATTGCGGATGGCGACACCCTGTATCTCCGGGCTGGCGCCGTTTCCGCTCACGACAATTCCCGCGTTCTGTCCGTAGGAAAGGGAGACACGGTCGAGCAGAACATTGCGAATGGTCGGGGAGCATCCGTTTATCCAGATGCCGGCTCTTCCACAACGACGGATGATGATGCGGTTCCCGTCATTCAGGAGATTCCCGGAGTCTCCGATTTCGAGACCGGTGTCGGCGGACTCGATCATCGTATTTCCGGTTGTTTCCATCACGCCCTCTCCCCGGATATCGATTCCGCTCCAGAAGTCTCCCCCCGCGGTTTTCGTGAACACCGCCCCGGAATCCGCGATCAATTTTCCATAAACGATGAGCTTCTTCCCCGCCGCAAAGGATACCCGCACATTCTTTCCGATCCGGAGTGTCCTTTCCGCCTCGACAATTACGTCTCCGTTCAGCTCCATGTTGGTGTACCAGGTGGTGTTCGTGGTGATTCTCCCCTGTCCCCGGATGCTGAAGAGCGCCTTGAACACATTGATTCTCCCGTAGCCGAGAGAGTCGTCCCACCCGCCATAGGGCGCATCGGGCCAGTCCGTGTAGGTGGAGGGCCCCACCTTGTCCGCGGTTTTGCAGATGATCTCCCGTATCCGCTCCGGAGTGAGCAGGGGATCGAGCGAGAGCAGCAGGCAGGCCAGTCCTGCCGCCTGAGGCGCGGCGGACGAGGTCTGGCTGGACCACGCATACCCGTTCGAACCCCGGTACCCGGTGGGGAACGTGGTATAGACCGGGGTGTCCTGAAGCGTCTCCCCGCTCGGAGCCACCACATCCAGCGGATCGATTTTCCGTCCATGGGAACTGTGCGGAATCTTGAGCCTGTTTGACCCGACCGCGCCGACCGAAATGACATCCGGATCTCTTGCCGGATAGGCTATATCGGCGCTGTTCGTGTACCCGGATGACGCCACCATCACGATCCCGTGCGACGCCGCGGTGTCGATGGCCGCCTTGATTCCTTCGCTTTCGCCGCACCCCAGGCTCATGTTGATCACCTTTGCGCCGTTGTCCACCGCATAATAGATCGCGTCACGGATTTTTTCGGTAAACGTGCATCCCGCCGAGTCCGCGCCCCCCAGCATCATGATCCTGCTTCCGCCCCCGCCGTTCCAGCCCCCGGCCACTCCGGCCACCCCGAACATGTTGTTCGTTTCCGCGGCGGCGATCCCCGAAGTCTTGGTCCCGTGATATCCCAGCGCGTATCGCCAGACCCCGTTATTGTATACCAATTCAACATTAATTCCCCGTGTCAGGTCGGGACTGTCGTACACCAGGTGATACCCGTGGATATCATCCACATACCCGTTGCGGTCGTCATCGAACCCGTTTCCGGGGATTTCGCCGGGATTGACCCAGAGATTACGGCGCAGGTCGGGGTGATGTATATCGATTCCGGTATCGATGAATGCCAGAACGATCCCTTTTCCGGTTTCGATATCCCACCCATCGATGACACGGATATCATCGCCCGAGAGCTGGGCCAGATGCCACTGCATGGGAAAGTACTCGTCATTGGGACGGGCGAAAACACGTCCGATCGTCTGGATATCCACGATTTCAGCCAGACCGCTCCCCTGGTATCGATGGGCGATGGCCATCGGGTCACGGCCGTAGAGACTCAGGTCGTATATTCCCCGGGAGGTTCTCCGCATAACGGTGGTTCCGATAGTCCCGTTCAGGCTGTCGATCCGGGCAACGGTCACTCCCGGTTTGAACACCACGGAGATCAGACGGGGGTTCACCCGGTAATCGTCCGCGGGATCGCAGAGCCACCACCCGTCGGGACGATGTTCATATTCCCCCTTTCCGAAATACAGGGTCTCCCCGTATAGGGAAACGGCGAATATCAGGAAGAGAACCGCAAGGGCGGGTTTGAGGAAAGAATGCACCATGTCGCACCTCCGTTTCTCCCCGGAAGAGCGGATTCCATTCGAAATTGATGTCTCCTGGTTCATGCAGATTCAACAATCAGGTGTCATGGTCGATGCGATTGAAAGAGGAAATACCGGGGGAGTGTTTTCCACGCGGGTGATCAACTGCGGTGGGGCGGGCATTGATTTGAATTGTGAACATGACGGAACTGAATCCGGGCTGGCTCCGTCGTTCGTGGAAGGAGTGAGAATGAGGCGGGGGCCGTGAATACGGGTGACCGGATGCAATACGCATTGAACACACGAATAATATTAAACTGTATACTATATATATACCATATTTTTGTCCGGGTGTCAATAATACTCTGTCAACCGGAAGATGCAGAGTGCGGGTTGGCTGGCTTCGACAAGCTCAGCCAGCGGTAGGCGCTCAACCAGTGGCGGGCGCTGAGCCTGCGGACACTGAGCCTGTCGAAGTGTCGAAATGTCGAAGCGCAATCCCCCGACACTGCCCAGTTGACAGAGTAACAGGGGGTCTCCGGGACTCCGGGCAGGGGACCATGAAAAGGATGTACGGGTAAATCGTGCGAAAAGTGCGGACCGCGGGCGTGCGGGTAAATTATATGTACTCCTTGAAACATATGCTATATCATACGAAACTGAGGTAACTCAATCGTATAAAAAATCTAAGACCATCTCGATGCTCTTAGCATTTTATACCTACAAAAATGTCACTGTTTTGAGGTTCTGACAAACCGCGTGCGTTTTCCAAAACGCACACAGAAACAGTGATTTGTAACAAAGCTATTTTCTTACCGATTTGTATTCTATTCTTTTTCAATAGGAGTTACCTGGTTTTGTGATCCCGATCGAGAAAAACTAAATGTTTGCGGTTCGCGGTGGGATTCTCATCTATCCACACCCAACAAACTCCTTCCCGAATCACACTCACACCCGACAAATCCTTCCGCCCCTGTTCTCCTTTCCCGCAAAAAGAGCATCCCCTCTCCTAAATGCAAAAATAGAATACCCCGCCGCGCTCAAAGCAGATCCGGTTCGCGGCGGGATATCTCATCTATCCGCACCCAGCCGTACCCGTCCCGAATCTCACGCTCACCAGCTCCCC
>CAYRTQ010000305.1:0-5694 GCA_964426865.1 uncultured bacterium | reverse complement strand
CAGCCTTTCATCAGTTCAATCATTCGAATCACCGGTTCAGACAATCAGCAGGCTTTCTTACCGGGATGATTGAAAATTGGCATGAAATGAAAAAAAGCCTGTCCGAACCTCGGGGTTTGTGGTTCGGACAGGCTTCGATATCAGCGAATGCCGCGATACGGATGGATTTCCATCCATCTTTTATCCCGGCCATCCACGCTTCAGGAACGAGACACGGTCAACTGTACAGCTTCACTCCCACCTTGGCGGCCACCTTCTCGATATGGGCCTTCGCCTCGATGTACTGGTCGCCGGGGAGGGAACGCGCCCATTTCATCCGGCTCATCAGGACGAGATAGGTTTCATAGTCCATAACTCCCCGTCCCGGGCAGACTTCCTGAACATGGACGGTCTGCTGGTCGGGAATGATGAACGTGTCCTTGGCATGGCAGCCGTAGATGTCCTCGCCGAGGAGATCGAAACACTCGTGCAGCAATTCGGTGGTGTGGTAATAATTCGACAGGGAGATCATGTTCGTGGGATCGAGGTTCACTTTCAGCCGGGGATCGCCCACATCGTCCATGAGACGGCGATGCGCTTTCGGGCCGTCCTGATTGGTGGTGACCTGCGCCTCCATGCCCAGGCCGGCCTTGCAGCCCGCGGTGTCTTTCAGCACCTGCCGTACTCCCTGAATGAGGATCTTCCAGGTGGCTTCGGTCCAGTTGTCCGGATGGGGAGCGAAGTTGTCCGCCCGGAGATTCTGGGGATCGCGGCTTCCGGAAATGGTCCCCACCATACGGCAGCCGATTTTCTCGGCGGCCTCGATACAGCGCGCCAGATGCCTGAGATTCTTCTGCCGCTCCACCTCATTGGTATGGAGCATGTTGCGATATCCGCCGACCTCGTATACCTCGACATCGTATTTCTTCAGCGCCGCGCGGACCTGGGCCATTTCGGATTCCGGCATGTCGTGCCAGGGATCCGCGCCGGTCGCCACCGAGGTGTACCCGCCGTCGCGCACCCGCTTGACCATAACCTCGAAATCCTCGTTTCCCTGACGGCCCATTCCCGTTCCCAGCCGTATGGGGGTCTTTCCGGGTTTCAGATCCTTCTTGAGATTTTCGTCCGGTCCCGGATTCCATGCCTGGGACGATCCGGCCCCGAACAGCGCGCCCGCCGCGACCGCACCGATTTGAAACGCTTTTCTGCGAGAAATCATAGACACCGTACACTACCTCCATTAAAATGATTTTCACCACAGAGACACAGAGGACCGCAGAGAAAAGCAGAGGGAAAAGTCAGGTATCTTTCCCTGAATCCTGAGGGTCGGTTTATATGAAGAAGGACTCCGCTCCTGAAAACATCGGTGGAAAGGGAAAAGAAAACAAACGGATGCAATATACATCAACGGGACGCCGACGATGAGAAAATAATCGCGTCGGAATCATTCACCGGTAGTCCCTGTTTTTTTCTCCGGCTGTCCTCATCCGCTGCAGTTCCTTTATTTTCCGCAGGGTCTGTCGGCTTTCAGACGCTCGTAATCGGCGAGCACCATTTCCCGGACCAGGTCGCGGAAGCGGATCTGCGCGGTCCATCCCAGCTTCTCACGGGCCTTGGAGGCATCCCCCACCAGCAGTTCCACCTCGCTCGGGCGAATGAACCGCTCGTCGGTATGGACATACTCCCGCCAGTCCAGTCCCAGTTCCCCGAATGCCAGTTCGCAGAATTCCCGCACGGTGTGGGTCTCCCCGGTGGCAATGACGAAATCTTCGGGGGTATCGAGCTGGAGCATGGCGTGCATCTGCTGCACATATTCACGGCTGTGACCCCAGTCCCGCCGGGCCTCCAGGTTTCCGAGATTCAGGCTCTCCGCCATTCCGAGCTTGATCATGGCGGCGTGGGAAGTGATCTTGCGGGTGACAAACTCGAAACCTCGACGGGGAGACTCATGGTTGAAGAGAATGCCCGAAACCGCGAAGAGGCCGTACGCCTCGCGGTAGTTGCGGGTGAGATCGAATCCCGCCACCTTGGAGATGCCGTAGGGCGAGCGCGGATAGAAGGGCGTTTTCTCGTTCTGCGGCGATTCCAGCACCTTGCCGAACATTTCGGAGGAGCCCGCGAAATAGAACCGGCACTCCGGAGCCAGTTCCCGCACCGCGGCGAGAGCGTTCACGGTTCCGAAGATATTCACGTTCAGCGTGGAGAATGAATCCTCGAAGCTTTCCGCCACGAAGCTCTGCGCCGCCAGATGGTAGAATTCGTCCGGGCGGATCAGCGCCACCACCCGGTACAGGCTGGCGAAATTATCGATAACTCCCGAATGGAGGTGGAGACGGTCCATGATGTGCATGATACGGCTCATACGGTGCGCCGGGTCTTCGATGGCGGCCCGCCGTACAAGACCGTGGACCTCGTACCCCTGGTCGAGAAGGTATTCCGCCAGATAGCTGCCGTCCTGACCGGTAATACCGGTGATCAGGGCTTTTTTCATAGAGGTTTCTTTCCCTTCGAGAAATAATGCCGAAGCGTCGGAGTGTTTATCGGAAATAATAGTACAGGAAAGATATTATACATCATCGCACCGGACGCAAGCCAGCATTTTTTGATTCGGCGGGGAAACGGGACATCCGGCGACCATACCCACAGTCAGGTGTGCGTCAACCCGGTCCCCGGAGTGTACACGCATGTCGCCCGGAAACAGATACAAAAAGGTATCGATATCCAGACCCAATGAGAGAAATTAGCGATTGACTCCCGAAAAATTTTATTGTATATTTGCTATTTACGAGAGAACAACTGATTCTACATATAATTCAAGGAGATTACCGGTGCCTCATCACACTCATTTCAAGAAATCCCTGAAACAGGACGTCAATCGCCGTCTGAGAAACCGCGCGGCCAAATCCCGTCTCAACTCCATCATCAAGAAGGTCCGCGCCGCAACTTCCAAGGAAGAGGCCCAGACCATCCTGACCACCGCCGCTTCGGTCATCGATTCGACCGCCCGCAAGGGGATCATCAAGAAGGAAACCGCCTCGCGCAAGGTGTCCCGTCTGGCCAAATTCGTCAACCACCTGGCCTGACCGCGCTGCTTTCGAGAATCAAGGGTGTCTTCGGACACCCTTTTTTTTGGTGAATCGGTACTCTCTTACTCTGTCAACCGGTAAATTCAGGGTGTAATCTTCAACTGGCTTCGACACGCTGAGCCAGCGCCGGGCGCTGAGCCTGCGGACACTGAGCCTGTCGAAGTGTCGAAGCGCGGTCCGCTCATTTTTATCCGCTTGACAAGGTACTCTCCCGCGGAGGTGTCGTCCATGGCTCAGGCTCATATGCTCAAAATCTGGCTCCGGGAGGCCCGAGCCAATTTTCTGGCGCTCGCGGTGGCGCTGGTGATGATCGGCGGAGCGGCGGCGCTGTACGCCGGAACATTCAATGTCTGGCTTTTCCTTCTCACCATGGCGGGAATCATCATTGTTCATGCCAGCGTGAACATGTTCAATGAATACTCCGACTGGCGAACCGGAATCGATTCCCACACTCTGAAAACGCAATTCAGCGGCGGCACCGGAACGATCCAGGAAGGACTGCTCAAACCGGGCCAGGTTCGAGCAGCCTCATGGATTACCCTCATGATCGCCTTCCTCATCGGACTCTGGCTCGCTTCGGTATCCGGATGGCCCGTGCTGCTGCTCATGGGTATCGGGGGGATAACCGCGGTAACCTACACCAATTTCCTGGCCCGTTGGACACTCGGCGAACTGGCCAGCGGCATCGCTCTCGGCTCGCTCGTGGTGCTCGGCGCATTCTTCGTACAGACCGGCTCCTTTTCGACCGCGGTCATCTGGGCCTCTGTCCCGGCGGGAATCCTCACGTTTCTCCTGCTTCTCCTCAACGAGTTTCCCGATGCGGAGGCCGACCGGGCGGGAGGACGCCGTCATCTGGTCATCGTGCTCGGTAAACCCAGGGCGGCGGCGCTCTACTGCATTCTCCTCCTCGGGGTGTATCTTTCCATCCTCGCCGGGGTGTTCCTCGGCGGTATGCCCCGCTGGACGCTTATCGGACTGCTCACCTTCCCCCTTGCGGCGCGAACCGCGCTCCTGACCCTCCGTCACCACGATGACACCCCGCGGCTCATCCCCGCGCAGGGCATGAACGTGATGGTGGTGCTGGCGACCGATTTTCTGCTGGCGGCGGGATTCGTGTTGGGGTGAGGAAAGAATTGTCCCCCGCAGGGACACAGCGGCGCACAGAGGGAAGTATCCGAACCGGGATTCGCGGGATCATGGGATTACGGGATGGAAACGTACGGTAAGGCAAGCTTCGCGCCCGCCTTACCGTAATGAGTTCGCTACCCCGTGAGTCGCGAAAAGGCGACAGCCCCCGCCGGGTCTTTTCAATAGGGAGGATCCGCCGGGCCGGTATACCCGCACATCCCCATCCGGGGCGAATTCACAATCCGCACCAGTTCGCCATAATCCTCATGCGGATGAGTCTTGGCATGCTCATCGCAGAGAACCCCCCAGGTATCTTCTTCGATCAGGCACTCGTTGCATAACCATGAAGCGGGTTTCCCGCATACGATGCACTCCTCTTCCGGCGGAAGATTGCGCGCCATGAGTTCTATGGCGTGACGGGAAAGCGGTTTTCCCTCGCGCGTATCGATCACTTTGATCAGGGTTTCCGAGGATGTCCCGAAGTCATAGACGTGGTACAGCTCGTTTGTCAGCGAGAAAATCTGCCTCGCCTTACGGCTCATGGGAACTTCTTCTCCCCAACTGTCTCCGATGGAAAACCGGCTCAGATGGCCGCAGCACTCCAGCCAGATATGACGCAGATACGAATCAAGGTCTTTCAGCGCGGCGGAACCCCGCATCTCCAGATCCAGCCAGTATGTACCCCTCCAGGCGTCCTGAACACGGATATGATAGATCGTTTCACTTCCCACCGCCCTCAGATCGGCTTTCCCAATTGCCTCACGGCGTTTCACGCAGGACGCAAGATGACGACTCATGCCGCTCTTGGCGAATTCCGCGCCGCAATAGGAGCATTTCGCTTTCGATTGTTTTCGCGCCATGGGTTCTCCTTTACGAAATAATACCCGGTTTCCTACAACACGAACTGTATCGCCTTATATACGGGAAGGCGGTCAAAACCTTACGAAAGATTCTCCATCCCGGGGCGGACGGCGTCTTCCCTGATGGCCGACTCAGGGCGCATGCCATGCATCACCGGAGAAGCGTCCGGATATGGATTCGACACCGAAACGCACCATCTTTTGAATTGATCTTTTCTTCATATTATACGGCACTAACCGTCATTTGTTCCAAGGGGTTGGATTCAGGAAAGCGTTGAACACAGCGGAATTTTTCACCCGTCTCTCTTTTCCCATCCCGTAATCGGATGATTTACCGCGTCGTCATTCCCCTTTCTTCCTCGCCACCACCCCGATCCACCAGGAATCATCGGTCAGCGCCGCTCCGGTCAGGTCTCCCCGCAGACTTTCCACGACAAAACCGCCTCGCTCCAGTTCCTCGGTTATGGTTTCCTTCGTGAAATCCTGGAACCAGTTACGATACACCGTGATGCCGCCCTCCGGCTCGATGACGACGTACTGGTTCAGAAAGAGGGAATACTCGGGATAATCGAAACCCTGTTCCAGCACCAGATGCGGACCGTCCCGCCAGAACCCCTCGGACAGCGCCTGCCACGAATTCT
>CAYRTQ010000304.1:0-5697 GCA_964426865.1 uncultured bacterium | reverse complement strand
CGTCAGAACCGCACGGTGTTCGTGGTGGAGCGGGGACTTGCGGCGGAGCGGGCCATTACCACCGGCCTGGAGAATCCCGACGCCGTGGAGGTCCTCTCCGGGCTCGATGTGCAGGACCGTCTCGTGATCAAGGGTTTCGAGACCCTTCGGGATCGCGCGCGGGTTAAGGTTGAGGAATAGGCATGAGGTATGGGGTATGGGTGAACGGGCTGTCCATGTACGGGATTGAGCGGCGATCCCGGGGGATGGGTGCGTCCGGTTCATATTCCACCACTCCTCGCTCATCACTTTGTTTACAGACTTCCTTATCAAGGAAAGCACGCTCATGAGGAGCTTCGTCCGATTCGCAGTAAACTACCCCATCTCCATCACCATGGCCATTCTGGCGGTCCTGCTGCTGGGGTACATATCGTTCAGCAAACTGGGAATGGACCTGTTCCCCGACCTGAACAATCCCCGCATCTATGTGGATCTGGAGTCCGGGGAGCGCCCGCCGGAAGAGATCGAGAAACAGTTCCTGGAAAGCATGGAGGCCCAGATCATTCGCCAGAAGGGGGTGGTGAAGGTATCCTCCACCGCGCGGGCGGGATCGGCGCACATCATCGTGGAATACGCCTGGAACACCGCCATGAACGAGGCGTTCCTGGACCTCCAGGGGGCGTTGAAGAGCTTTTCCTCCAACAAGAACATCGACGCGCTCACCGTGTCCCAGCAGGATCCCAACGCCGCGCCGGTCATTCTCCTCGGGTTCTCCCATCCCCAGGTGACCGACATGGACGAACTGCGGCGGGTGGCGGAGAATTACATCCGCAACGAACTCGTGCGTCAGGAAGGCATCGCCGAGGTCCAGCTCCTCGGAACGGAGGAGAAAGAGGTGGTGGTCAAGACCGACGACTACCGTATGGAAGCGTACGGGGTGACCGCATCGACCATCTCCTCGAAAATCCAGAGCTATAACCGCAATGTCTCCGGCGGCTCCATCGTGGAGATGGGAACGAACTATGTCATCAAGGGCGTGGGGGAACTCCAGGCCATCGATGACATCGGCGGGGTGATCGTGGGATTCCGCACGGGGGACGCCTCCATGCAGGCATCCACGACCTCCTCATCCTCCTCGACCTCGAGCAGCGCGACCACGTCCAGTTCCAACGGGAAGACGCCGGTGTACCTCCGGGATGTGGCCACGGTGGAAATGCGGAACCACGATCCGGAAAACATCGTCCGGGTCAACGGCAAACGCTGTCTCGGCATCGCGGTGTACAAGGAAACCCGGTACAACACGGTCAAGGCGGTCAACGAGTTCTTCGCCGCCCTCGACGACATCAAGAAGGCGCTCCCCGGATACGAATTCGTCCTCATCAAGAACCAGGGTGAATTCGTGGTGAACGCCATCAACGAGGTGAAGCAGTCGGCGGTCATGGGCATGCTTCTCTCGGTGCTGGTGCTGTTCGTTTTCCTGCGACGCATCGGCGCCACGCTCATCATCAGCACCGCCATCCCCATCTCGGTGGTCGCCACGTTCAATCTCATGTATTTCAACGGTCTCACGCTCAACATCATGACCCTGGGAGGACTCGCGCTCGGCGCGGGCATGCTGGTGGACAACGCCATCATCGTGGTGGAGAGCATCTTCCGTAACATGGAGATCGGGCTGCCGCTCCGCAACGCGGCGGAGGAGGGCACGGTTCAGGTGGGCGCGGCCATCACCGCCTCCACCATCACCACCATCGTGGTCTTCCTCCCCATCGTGTACCTGCACGGTTCCGCAAGCCAGCTTTTCAAGGATCAGGCATGGACTGTTTCGTTCTCGCTCCTCTCCTCGCTGGTGGTGGCGGTGTTCGTCATCCCCATGCTCGCCGCGCGATTCCTGAAATCCCAGCCGGTGAAAGCCCGTCGCGCCCCGCTGCGGTATCCCCGGTACAACACGCTGCTCAACCATCTCCTGAACCACAAGTGGAAGGTGATCGGGGCGACCGCGCTCCTGGTCGCCGCCACCGCCCTCCTCATTCCAAAACTGGGGAGCGAGTTCATTCCCTCCGCCGGAGCGCGCGATTTCGTCGTGGAGGTGCAGCTTCCCGAGGGCGCCGAACTTCGCCGCACGGCGGCGGTGGTGGAATCCATGGAGCAGATGGTGCGCGGAACGCTGGGCAAGGATTTGGGAACCCTCTACAGTGTGGTCGGCCCCTCCGATCAGGAGGACAGCCAGTCCACCGGCACGGTGCAGGACGAAAACACCGCGACCATGCGGGTCACCCTGGCCCCGTCCTCGACCATTCTCCCCGAGGATGTGACATCCCGTCTGAGCCGGGCGCTTTCCAACATTCCCGACGCCCGGGTGCAGGTCTCCCATGAACAGACCGCGCTCGATGTCTCTCTCGGAACGGAATCCGCTCCCCTGGTCATCGAGATACGGGGCGATGATCTGGAAGTCCTCCAGCGGCTCAGCGCGGATGTGAAGTCCCGGATCGCCGCGATGCCCGACCTCCAGAACATCCGGACCAGCTTCGACGAGGGCCGTCCCGAGGTGGAGGTGGTGCTGGACCGTGAGCGGGCCGGAGTCCTGAACGTGGGCATCACCGAACTTTCCTCGCGGCTGACCGAATATCTGACCGGGACCTCCGCCGGGCAGTGGGAGAGCAACGGCGAGATGAAGGATATCACGGTCGAACTGCCCCGTCCGGCGGTGAGCCAGATCGGGGACATCCTCCTCACTGTCAGCGGGAGCAAGATTCCGGTGAGCGAAGTGGCGGAAGTCCGCATGGTCGAGGCGCCGAAAGAGATCAACCGTCGCGATCAGGTGCGGGTGGGAATGGTGACCGCCGAGCTGAGTAACGCCCGTCCGCTGGACCAGGTGGTGGAGGACCTCCGGGCCAAATTGAACGGCGTGAATTTCCCCCAGGGATACCGGTACGAGGTGACCGGACAGGAGGGACAGCGCCGGGAATCCTTCGCGAACCTGAAATTCGCGCTGATCCTGTCCCTGGCGCTCATGTTCATGGTGCTCGCCTCCCAGTTCGAGTCATTGGTGCATCCCTTCACCATCATGCTGGCGGTCCCCACCGCTGCGGTGGGATCCATCCTGCTCTTTTTCCTGATGGGGCAGCCGATGAACATCATGGCCTATATCGGGATCATCATGCTGATGGGAATCGCGGTGAACGACTCCATTGTGCTGGTGGACGCCATACTCCAGCAGCGCAGGGCGGGAGTCCCCTGCCGCGAGGCCATTCTCGAGGCCGGACAGCGCCGTCTGCGGC
Organism: uncultured bacterium; assembly: GCA_964426865.1. Taxonomy (GTDB): domain Bacteria; phylum Latescibacterota; class Latescibacteria; order Latescibacterales; family Latescibacteraceae; genus JAWLHT01. The sequence goes on along the minus strand of CAYRTQ010000304.1, from coordinate 2,440 downwards.
CCATCGTCATGACCAGTCTCACCACCATTCTCGGCATGTTGCCGCTCGCCATCGGAATGGGCGAGGGCGCCGCGCTGCGTGCGCCCATGGCGCTGGCGGTGGTAGGGGGAATGATCAGCTCGACCCTGCTCACCCTGGCGGTCATTCCCTGCTTCTTCATGGTCCTGGACCGTCTGGCGATCTGGGATACTCCGGAGAGGAAGGAATAGCATTCGCTCCCCCGCTCCCGTGAAGGGCGCGGGGGAGCCGGGATGGGACGTAACGGAACGCGCGGGACATATGCTGTCCCTCATAACCAGTATTTTTTGTATTCAGGATTCCGATTCCTGACTTCCGACTCCTTTCTTTTTTCAAGAAGGACCTCATGAACCTTTTCCGGATGGTCATAGAGCGCAAGGTTCTCATCGGGATGGCATTCATCGCCGTCACCATGCTGGGGTATATATCCTACCGCCAGCTCCCGATGGAAATCATCCCCAACGCGGAACGTCCCACTCTCGTGGTGATGGTAAGCGGCCGTAGCGAGGTGGACCCCCAATACCTGGAAAAACAGGCGGTCATCCCGGTGGAGGGCGCCATCGGCAGGCTCGAAGGGGTGAGCAGCATCGAGTCCACGGTAAGCCAGCGTTCGGGGACGATCACCATCACCTACAATCCCACCATGAACATGAAGTACGCCCAACTCAAGCTGGAGGAGGGTGTGGCGGCGGTAAAATCCACCCTTTCCGACGAGTTCACGGTAACCGTGCAGAAGGTGAACACGGAATTGCTCTCCAGCGCGTTCATGGGTCTCCAGGTCCGCGGAAGCGGCGGACTGGAGCGGGTGAGATCGGTCATCGACAACAAAATCACCAAACAGTTCGAGGCCATCAACGGCATCGCCTCGGTGAACGTGACCGGGGGACGAACCAAGTCGGTGGACATCCTCCTCGACGAGGACCGGTGCAAGGCGTTCAATCTCACCCCTTCCACCGTACAGTCGCTCATTTCCCGCAACACCCAGAGCCGCACCTTCCTCGGGCAGGCGCAGCACGGCAGCCGTCGGCTGTATGTCAACCTGACCGCGGATTACACCGATGTGCGTGAACTGGAGAACATTGTCGTCCAGTCCACGGGTCCGGTGTACCTCCGCGATGTGGCGACCGTGACATTCGGGGTGAAAGACGAGACCTCCATCAGCCGGGTAAACGGCAAGGACGCGGCCACGGTCATGCTCACCCGCGATTCCCAGGCCAACCTCATCGGTCTGGCTCACACCACCCGTGAGGTGATCGATCGTCTCAACAGGGAACTCGCTCCGGAAGACATCCAGATCGTCATCCAGTCCGATACCGCGAAGGATATGGAGCGAAACATCACCCTCATCAAGGAACTGGCGGTCACCGGCGCGTTCATCGCCATCGCGGTGCTCTGGTTCTTCCTTCGCAACCTGCGGTTGGTGACAGTGATCGTGCTGGCCATTCCCATTTCCATTTTCACCGCGTTCAATCTCTTCTATGCCTTCGGGATCACCATCAATTCCCTGACCCTGGTGGGCATCGCGCTGGCGGTGGGCATGCTCCTGGACAACGGTGTGGTGGTGCTGGAGAACATCATCCGGCTCCTTTCCCTGCACCGGGACCGCGATACCGCGGTGGTCCAGGGAGTATCGGAAGTCTGGCGCGCCATCGTCGCCGCCACCATCACCACCATCACCGTGTTCCTGCCTTTCGTTTTTTCTTCGAACTACGAAATGCGGCTGGTGGGAAAACACGTCGGGGTCTCCATCATTTCCACCCTGGTGATTTCGCTCTTTGTGGCGCTGTTTCTCACTCCCATGATCATTCATGCCCTTCTCCGGAAGCGCACTACCGCGCTGAAGGCCCCCTCCTTCACCCGCGTATCGTACCGTAACCGGCTCGTCCAGATTTACACGCTGCTCCTGAAGGCGGCCATGCGGTATCCGGCCCGCACCGTGCTGGGAACCGCGGTCGCGTTCTTCGCCACGCTCGCCATCAGCATCTCCCTGAGCCTGAATGTGCCCCGCGAGGTGGAACTCCGGGAATTCCCGCTGTATCTCACCCCGCCCCAGGGATCCACGCTCGAAAAGACCGACCTGCTCACGAAGCGGCTGGAAGGAAGGCTCACCGGTATTCCCGAGGTGCAGGACATCATCACCCGGGTATTCGAGGAGGAATCCACGGTAACCGTGGTGCTGAAAGAGAATTACGAAAAAATCGACCACCGCTCCATACCGGCCATCAAGGAAGAAATCCAGAAACGCATTGACGATTTCCCCGGCGCTACGGTGAGCCTGTCCGAACCGCGGTCCAGCTCCCGTTTCAGCGGCGGGGGATCATCCTCGCAGATGATGCAGTTGGGCGGGGTATTCGGAATCGGGACAGCCTCGGAGCGCATCCTGGTGAAAGGAAACGATGCCGCGCTGATGCGGGTGGTGGCC
>CAYRTQ010000303.1:0-5699 GCA_964426865.1 uncultured bacterium | reverse complement strand
CTGCCAGGTGGCAGTTGATGCAGCGTACCGTTCCGGGGTTCTGCATGTAGTACTCGTGCGCCTTGACCCCCTTGGGTTTCAGGTTCAGGCTGTAGAGGTCCTGATGGCAGTGCAGGCAGGACTGGTCGAACATGTACGTGGAGGCCTCTTCCAGGGTGGATTTGGCTTCCCAGTCGATCTTTTTCTTGTCGGTGAAGAGGAATGCATACCCATCGCGTATGCCGAGCCGGGCCTTTTCGGTCACATAGCGCACACCGCCGGGGGGCAGGTGGCAGTCCACGCAGTGCACCACCATCCCGCTCTCGTTCTTGAAATGGGTGGATTTTTTCCAGGTGAGTTCCACGTGCGGGTGGACATGGCATATTCCGCAGAAGGCGTCCGTGGAGGTGTAGTGGAGGCCCGCATACCCCCCCCAGGTCAGGAGCAGGCCGAAAGCGATTCCGCCGCCGAACAGGGCGATGCCCTTCAGGGGCAGGTTTTTCAATAAACGAAATGGTTTGAACGGCATCGGGTGTTCTTTCCGTGCTCCGGGATTCGGGTCTCTTGCCGCCGATCTCTCCTCTGCCCGGCCACAAGTTGCCGTGACCGGGCATTTCGTTCGCAGCGCTTACGAAGCGGGGATGGCGGGAGCGACGTACGTACGTTTTCGTGGTGAACGCTCATCCCCGTTTTCAAACGGCCCAACGGCGGTCTCCGGCAGGAGGACGGGGAGATAAGCCTCGCTGGATACGAACGTTCAGGCGCTCTCAGTCCTGCAACTCACGCACCCAGATATTACGGAATTTGACCGGGTGATTGTGGTCCTGCAGGAAGATGGGACCCTTGGGGGCCTCCACATTGCGGACTCCGCCGGGGGTGGCCTTGATCTCCACGTTATCCTGGACCAGCACGCCGTTCCAGAGCGTGGTTACCCGAGCCTGGCGCAGCACGGTGTTTTTCGAATCGAACACCGCGGCGTGGAAAATGATGTCGTAGGTCTGCCATTCTCCGGGCTTACGGGCGGCATTGACCAGCGGCGCATGCTGAAGATAGATGGCGGAAGCCATGCCGTCGAAATAGGTTTCGTTCTGGTAGGAATCGAGCACCTGGCATTCGTAGATGCCCTGGAGATACACGCCGCTGTTGCCGCGGTCCTGGCCGGCGCCTTTGGGGGGATTGGGCGCCTGGAATTCAATATGCAACTGCATGCTGCCGAATTCCTTTTTGGTCATGATGCCGCCGCCCTTGACCATCATGGCGCCATCCTTGACCACCCAGGGCGCGGGCTTGCCCTCGGTGGTTGTCCATTCGGAGAGGTCCTTGCCGCCGAAGAGCACCACGGCGTCCGAAGGAGGCTGCCCCACGGGAGCGCTTACCACTGCCGGAGCCTTGCCCTGCGCCAGGGCGCAGACGCCGAGGGAAAAGATGAGTGCGGATGCCGACGCGGTTGCCGTGAGCCACCTGTTCATTTTCTTCTCCTGTATTGTGCGGTTTTGGTGATATGGATGAAAATATTGCCAGCTCTCATTATTGAGGTATCAATTTATCATGTACCGGGGGTGAGGTCCATCATTTTTTTACCGAAACGGGCGGTTTGGGAAAAGAATATTCGCGATAAACGGGGCGGGAGAGAAAGAAATAAAAAAACCACCCGCTATTAGCTGATTATATAGTATATTCTGATATATAGACATGCATCGACATACCGGTTCGTACACAGCATTCGGAAGGAGGAAATGCATATGGGCCTGAAAGCGAGCATCGCCAAACATCCCATTCATCCCATGATTATCCCCATTCCCATCGGCCTGTGGGTATTCACCCTGGCCTGCCAGATCATCTACGAAGCGGGAGGAGCGGGACCCTGGGAGACAATCGCGACCTACGCCATGGGTGGCGGCATTATCGGAGCCCTGCTGGCGGTCACTCCGGGATTCATCGATCTCTTTTCCATTCCCCCCTCCCGGGCGAGGTCCGACGGCATCTGGCACATGAGCCTGAATATCGCCATCACCGCCATCTTCATCATCAACTTCGCCCTGCGGTCCACCGGGAGCATCACCGCCGGTGCATCCCTCATCCTCTCCATCATCGGGGTCGCCCTGCTCCTGGTTTCCGGCTGGCTGGGCGGTTCGATGGTGTATGTCCATGGGGTGGCGGTCGAACCGAGACGGGTGACGGCGCCTCCGCCCCACCGTGAGGAACCGGTGGAGGTGAACCGTTGAGGGGAAGAGAGGGGCAAAGGGGCAGAGGGGCAAAGGGAAGAAGATGTCAAAACCGTGGTTCGCGGAATGAGGAGATCGCCGGGATGATTGATAGCGGGAGCGGACCTTTGCGCCCGCCCTGAAGCCGTTGCTCCCGTTCCTGGCGATTCCTTTTTCGCTGATTATGTGGGTCATGCCGTATTGCTCTTTGCGCCCTCGTACTTTGTCAAGTCCATAAAGTGGCTATCCGCAATTTTGTATGGGTAAACGGTAACACTACGGTTTTCCCCTGTCCGGGAAAAGCCAAGGCTTTTCCCGGACCGCCCTCTTTTGGCGCTTTTCTGGGCGCACCAGAAAAGTACAGAGAAAGTGGAAGGGGCAAGGGCAGTCCTTACCCCACGAAAGCGCCTGTGCAACCGGCACATGCAGGCCATGTCCGGTCATGGCATCTACCCATAGAGAACTGCGAAGCGTTATACAGTTTGGTAAACATGTTTCCGATGTGCTGGCTTCGACACGCTCAGCCAGCATCGGACAGTGAGCCTGCGGACACTGAGCCTGTCGAAGTGTCGAAACGCAGTACACCCAATTCCATTGACTTGACAATCCACTCGTGTCTTTTTCATCGTCCGCATATACAAGGGTCGCCCCTTTTGCCTTCCACCGGAACTGAATAGCGATTGATAACCGCGCCCTGAATCCCTATATTGTACCGTCCGAGACCGCCGATACCCGTCCCGCGTGAACGGCGTCAGGGAAAAAATAACACCAAACCCCCGCCCCCCGGCAGGCGTCAAAAGATTGATGGGCGTTGCCGGGAGAAACAGGAACGGGTCGATGGGGAAGCGGGCTCGGCAAACGAACCGATTCAGGAAAGCGGCATTTCAAACGATACCGGAGGCAGGAGAGTATGAGGCGCAGAGATTTTATAAAAACCACCGCGGCGGCGGGCGCGAGCGTTCTGGCGGGAGCCGGGTGCGCTTCGATGGGCAAGACCCGGGGGAAGCTCTGGGAGAAAGAAAATCACGAGTTGTTGCACCCGTTCATCCGCGAGCATCCGGAAGCGGTCTTCATCAAACTTACCGACATTCCCTCCAAAAAGGATGAACGGGCCATTCATGACACCGCGCTCAACCTGGCGAAAGACCTGTTTGTCAAATCCCCGAGCGGCGCGAAAACCCGTATCGCCTGCAAACCAAACTGGACCTGCAACCCCCTGGTGAACGGCCAGTCCATCTTCGATCAGCGGGGCATCAACACCGACAAGAATTTCATCGAGGGCTTCCTCAAGGGTGTGCGGGAAACCGGCCCCCAGAAGATTCACATCATCGAATGCGCCTGTCCCCAGGACTGGGCCGCCCACGGCTGGCCGCAAATGGCCGAGCGTAACGGGTTTGTCCTCCGCGACCTGACCTCGAAGGATTTCTGGGAGTACAAAGTCGGGGAGGATCTGCGATTCTTCAAGGTGCCCGATGGCGTGGTGTTCAAGGAAATCGCCCTCCAGGATCCCATCAACCAGCCGGACACCTACCTGGTGAACATTGCCAAGCTCAAGGCCCACGGCATGGGCATCACCGCCTCCATCAAGAACCTCCAGGGAATCAGCGGGAAACAGTTCCACCAGTTCTGCGGCGGCTCCACCAGCATTTTCAAGCAGCGGGGCTACGACAAGCGGTATCATCCCTTCTTCCATGAGGATTACATGGAAGCGGTGGCGAAACTCCGGGACAAGCACGCGAAAGCGGGAGTCCCCCGTTTCGACAAGCCGGACGAGAAGGGGTATGGCGGCGGGTTCTACATGGAGCAGTGGGTCAACCGCATGCTGGACTCCCTGAGCGTGACCCGCACCGGGATCAACATGGTGGAGGCGGTCTACGGCCGTGACGGCGACGGGTTCGCGAACGGCCCGCACGAGGGCAAGGGCATGGATTTCATGGCGAACCAGGTGATCTTCGGTCTCGACCCCTTCCGGGTGGACATCATCGCCCACTGGCTGGCCGGACATGAGCCGGGAAACTTCGGACTCTTCCATGTCGGCATCGAGCGCGGCATGTCCAATGTGCTCGATCCCAAGGACATTCCGGTCTATCTCTGGGATGATGGCAAGGCCACGCTCACCAAGCTGGATACGTTCAGGCGCACTCCGCTGGTCACCTACTACCTCCAGCGCGATTACAACGGCCAGAAAGAGCCACGGTTCCATCTCTGCGACGAGAAGTTCGACTACACCGCCTGGAAGTCCGGGAAGAAAACCGCCCAGGCTCCGGATATCCGCGGACTGGGCCGTGACTCCCGGGGCAACGTGGTCATGGAAGTCACTGTCCCGGAGAAGAGCGACTGCCGGGTGGACATCCTCAACAATCGCGGCGAACTGGTGGGCCGGCTCCACGGCGAAGATCTCGCGCCGGGAGTGCACCAGGTGGTATGGGACGGGTTCAGCCAGCCGGGCATGTATACCTCGTATGTCAAGGGCATGGGCTGGGATGTCGTGAAGCAGATGGTGGTGTATTCCTGAGAAACACGCAACGAGCGGGGAGATAGTTGCCGCTCTTTCGTCAAAAACAAAAAAGGCGTTCCGGTTTTCCGGGGCGCCTTTTTTCGTGGCGAGCCTGTCAGGGTGCATTCATTTGGGAGTGAGTACCCTTTGACTGCCTGACAGGGGGAACAATGAGCCGGACAGCGGGGGAAGTCACCGCGAGATGGAATCAGAAACAAGCTGCACGGGAACGGAAACCGTCGGATACGGAACCGTGCGTACGGCGTGGCGAGAAGTGGAACGGCACCGCATCCTCCAGCTCGATACCTTTCTCCCGAACTCCGTGGCAAAGGGATTGAAATTCTTTAGAAAATCCCGTATACTTATTCGATGGTTCGGGTTCCGAAATCGCGCGTTCCGACGCGGCTTTCACCATTTTTACCCTGTTTCGGGAGGAAGGTATGACTCAACACCGTAATGGCATCGCACTGCTGACCCTGATGGCCGCTCTCACCCTGTCCGTATCTCCGGCGTTCTCCGCCGCGCCTGCCGCGAAGATCACGAAGGTCGGAGAGCACGGCATTCTCCACAAGGGAATGAAGACGGTGGAGGCCAAGATCACCCCCATGCCCTCGGAACTGAAGAAGAAGGAAACGGCGGAGAGGCTGGACAAAGCCGGTCTGCTCAACACCGGCAAGGTGGTGGTGGATACCGACCGCGCCATGCTTACTCCCCCGGAAAACGTGGCGAAATACGCGGGGAAGGATTACATTGTCGCCCAGACGCCGCCCACGGTGGAATTCGCGGTGGTCCCGGTGGAGCCGCTCTGGCTGGGCGAATCCCCGGTGAAATCCCAGTCCAAGGTGAGCAACAATCCCGGTCCCTGGTCCAACTGGTGCCAGGCCAATTTCGATTCCCGCACCGGGAAATTCTATTCCGCCATAGGCGATCACGGGAAATATGACGCCCATATTCTCCTCGTGGAATACGATCCCGCCTCAAAGAAGGTGAAATGCCTCCCGGAAGTGAACAAGGTTCTC
>CAYRTQ010000302.1:0-5713 GCA_964426865.1 uncultured bacterium | reverse complement strand
ATAGTATCTCCGGGCATCGTTCTCGTAGGGAGACCCGCCCATGTCATCGAGCGGCCACGCCACCTTGAGATATGCGATGCCGTCAAGGCGATAGAAAAGCACGGTCTTGAGACGCAATTCCACTCCGATGTCGCGTTTGACCGTTGCCTCCCTGATCCTGTTCATGCTGAGGCGGCTGAAATTCCAGGTGCTTCCGGCCTCGAAAAACGCCGACCCATAGAGGCGCTGGAAATGAATTCCCCCGAAACTCCGTCCCATCTGGGAGAGGATGGGAACCGTGTAGTTTACCCGCCCCAGAAACATCTTTGATCCCCAGAAAGCGAAATAGGGATACCCGGAGAGGGAGTAATCTCCTCCCAGATAGTACTTGAGCGGCCAGTCGTACCCGCTTCCCTCCCCGTTCCGGGTGTCGTCGAGCCGAAGATCACGGTATCCGGCCAGGAGGAGGGAACCGAGATCATGACCGACCAGCGGCAGCCGGTAATTCCCGTTGTAGAAGAAAGTATACTCGTTCAGGTCCTGGGTTTTGCGGAACGGACGGTATACATCGAGCGTATTGTCGGGATTGTAGTTGCCGTAATTGAAAACCAGATTACCCTTCGAATCCACGCCGATGCCGGTGGGAACATAGAATGTCGGCTGGCTCACCAGGGAATCGGCAATTTCCGTCCGCATGTGACGGAACTGGAAAACGACCTGTGTTCCCTTGGGAGACACATCGCTGTCCACGGTGGGGACCTGACGGGAGTATATGTACCCGAAGCCCAGTTCGGCGCTCCGGAAGTATTCCATATCGCTGATATAACGGGTTTCCGCGGTGACCTCGCCCCCGGCTCCCGGAATGGAGGAGGTGATATCCGTCCCGTTCAGAATGAAATGGGAAAGATCACGCAGTTTCTCCTGACGGCGCATGGATTCGAAAAACTGCCGGTACCCGGTTTCCAGGAGGAGAAAATGGCGCGGCGCCAGCGGCACCTGCAAACCAAGACGGTATCGACGGAACTCGTCCTGAAACAGATCATCGACCGTATACCGCTGCGCCTTGTCCTGAAGGACGTTCCGATAGGAGGTGTTCGCCACGTCGCCGTAAAAGAGGGTGTCCGCGGACCCGTCGAACCGATCGATGAGGTTGTTGATCACCGAGCGGGACGCCCCCGCGAAAAGGATCGGCGAATGGGTGTAACTGCTGGAGGTCAGCGGCGACATACGGCGCTCGTAATATATTTCAGCGTCGTTGTTGAGGGAGACATGCTCCTTGAGATTTTTGCCCAGGCTGCCGCTCACCATGAGCGCGTCCTGGCCGAGCACATCGGAAATGTACGCCTGCGCGCCCACATTCACCACGTTCAGACCGAAACGGCTCCCGATGAAGGATGGGCCGACAGTTACCGTGGGAACGATGGCGTTCAACAGCCGTTTTGTCTGATAGGGCTGGGGAGAAAAGTTCTTGGAAAGGTCGAACTTCGGCGCCTGCAGGAGAAAATTGCGATTCTCCGCGACCGGGGTGGTTTCCTCGACGGAGCGTGGGGCGCGCAGGCGATAGATGGAGAAATCGCGTGCCTTGTATCCGGCATACCAGATATCACCATCGGGACCGGCGGCAGGACAGAACGCGCCGCCGCACACATCGGTCACCCGTTTCGCTCGTCCGCTCGCCAGATCAAGGGTGAAGATATTGAACACCCCGGTCTGGTCCGAGGCGTAGACAATTCCCGTGCCATCGGGAAGGAACTGCGGGTCGCGTTCGTCGTGTGAGGTGCCGAGGATGACTTTCAAATCGGCGTCGCAGGCGAAACAGGTCGAATCGGAAAAACCACGAGTGGAATCGGCGCGGTCCCAGCGGTACCGCCAGGTCTTGGAACCGGGTTTGAGCAGCGCGATATCCCGGTCCTTGTTCTGGCGGAAAAGACCGAACAGGATGGTCGAGCCATCCGGAGAGAACGCGGGCGAGTAGAATTGTGTGCCGTCGTGGGTGGCGGTGAGATACCGCAATCCGGAGCCGTCGGCGTTGATGATTCCGATGGCGTTGTTTCCGCTCTCGTTGCGCACGAAGACCACCAGGCTGTCGCCGGGAGAAAACTGGGGATCGCGGGCGCGCAGGTTCTTGGAAATGCGTTCCTCCAGGCCCGAATCCGCCTCCTGGATGAAAATGTCATAAAACCGCGATCCGGGAGTCGGGCGTCGGGAATAGATGATACGGCGCGAATCATGGGACCACGAGGCGCGATAGTCCACGTTCTCCGCGATCACCCTTTGTTTCCCGGTGGTGAGGTCCTTGAGGAGGAGATCAGTGATGGCGTAATCTCTCCCCCGGTTGGAAAGCCAGGCCACGAAACGGCCGTCGGGCGAAACAGAGGGTCGATAGTCCATGGAACCGGTATCGAGCGTGTTTTCCCCCTCGATGAATTCACGGCCTCGGAAGGGGGCGTACCGGTCGTCGAGCGTTGCCTTCCAGTCGGAGTACAGCGTTTTCGGCTTCACCCCGAGCACCTGCTCCACAATGGAGCCGAAATCCGTGTATGCGCGGGCATTGTTGAGCCGCACCACTTTGTCGTAGCCGTATTTATCCTTGATGTACCGAACCAGGGAATATCCCTGGTTGTAGACCATCTCGGCGTCCATTCCCTTTTTTCCGGAAAGGACGTCCATATTGTCCAGACTGAGAATCGAGTTCTCATACCACGCGCACCGGAGGAGCATGTCCCGATGGGTGTCCCATCGTTCCGCGCCGAACGCTTCCGCTCCCGCCTGGGCGCTCCCCTCCACGAACCACATCGGCTGGGAAAGATGGTAGAGCGCGAGATTGATGTCGAAATCGGGATTGTGGTCGTATTTTCCCGCGCCGAGCGAGATGAAATTGACCGGACCCTTCGCCGCTTTTTTCAACGCGATCATATGGGTCATTTCATGGACGAATACATTCCGGAGCCAGTTGGACTGGCCGCGAAGCTCGAAATCCATGGTTGTGGCGTAGATGGTGATGGTATTCTGGTAATACTGTGCGAATCCGTTGGATAAGTCGGCGTCGTCGGTCACAATGCAGGTGATCCGGGGATCGCCGTTGAAGGAGTGATACCGTGCCAGTAATTGTTCGTATGTTTCGTCGCAGAATTTGGCGATCTCTCCGGCGATGTATTCGCCGTCCGCTTCGTAAACGATGGTGTAATAGCGGGTATTGATCTGCATCACCGCCGAAGCCTGGCGTGCGCCTCCGGAAAGGAGCAGCGCGAGGAAAAGCATGATTACCGCCGGATGTACCGCAATCACTTCCTTCAATTTCCTGTAGAACCGCATACTATCTCCGTTCCCGCCTGAATGAATTCACGTTCCCTTCCACCAATCCGCCACCCGCCAAAAAAAATCCCTCCTTGTACCCATCTCCGCGATGCGGCTACAAACGAGGGGAAAGGTATACAGAACCGGACCCAATATCAATGATTTTCCGAAGAAATTGCGCTATCGCACGCATTCAGAACCAATTCGACCGGGTATCAACCCTCCCGCGACGGTACTCATCCCGTGGCGGACGCGCTCTTCGGACATTTCATGCAGGCAGCGAAATGACCGCCGCCGCAGTCTTCGAGGGACTGGTTCGTTTCTGCGCATTCTTTCGAGGCTTCGAGACAGCGGGTGTGAAACGCGCACCCTGAGGGCGCGGCGGCGGGCGAGGGCACATCACCGGCCAGAACGATGCGTTTCTTGCTCAACCCCGGATCGGGAATGGGCACCGCCGACATGAGCGCCCGGGTATAGGGATGCAGCGGATTACGGTACAACTCCTCGGAATCGGCGATCTCCACGATCTTTCCCAGATACATCACCGCCACGCGGTTGGATATATGACGGACCACGCTCAAATCATGGGCGATGAAGAGATAGGTCAGGTGCAGTTCTTCCTGAAGGTTCTGGAGCAGATTGATGATCTGGGCCTGGATGGAAACATCCAGCGCGCTCACCGGTTCGTCCGCCACGATGAACTCCGGGGAAACCGCCAGGGCGCGGGCGATTCCGATGCGCTGGCGCTGTCCGCCGGAGAATTCGTGCGGGTAGAGATTGGCGTGACGCGGGGCGAGTCCGACCATGTCGAGCAATTGTTCGACCCGGTCCCGCACCCCTTTCCCGGAGGCGAGACGGTGCACCCGGATCACCTCGGAAATCATGGTTCCCACGGTCATGCGGGGATTGAGCGAACTGAATGGGTCCTGGAAGATGATCTGCATCTTGCGGCGCAGAATACGGAGGTCCTCACGGGACGCGGCGGTGATATCGCGCCCGCCGAACTCCACGCTTCCCGCTGTCGGCTCCAGAAGACGGAGGATCAGGCGTCCCGCGGTGGTTTTTCCGCAGCCGCTCTCCCCCACCAGCCCGAGGGTCTCGCCCCGAAGGATGTCGAACGTGATGCCGTCCACCGCTTTCACCTGTCCGACCACCGTGGAGAACAGGCCTTTCCGGATGGGAAAATGCTTGGTCAGTCCGTTCACCCGGAGGATATGGTCATGCTGTTTCTTGTTTTCTTCCACTTCTCACCTGATCGCTAAAGTAACACCGTGCGCTGTGATGGGGACCGATGACTTCCAGTTCCGGGTTTTTCACCCGGCAGGGTTCGCCGGCCAGGAAACACCGGGGATGAAACGGGCAGCCCGAGGGCAGGTCTGCCGGGTCCGGGACCGTTCCGCGTCAACCGGCGCTGGATATTGTCCAGACGGGGAACCGAGTCGATGAGTCCCCGGGTATAGGGATGCCCCGGATTGGCGAAAACATCCTTCGTCAGTCCTTCCTCGACCACATGTCCGGCGTACATCACCACCATACGGTCAGTGGATTCCGCCACGATGCCGAGGTCGTGGGTGATGAGAATGATGGCCATCCCCAGTTCGTCCTGGAGTTTCCAGAGGAGTTCCATGATCTGGGCCTGGATGGTGACATCGAGCGCGGTGGTGGGTTCGTCGGCGATGAGCAGATCCGGGTTGCAGGAGAGCGCCATGGCGATCATGGCCCTTTGACGCATCCCGCCGGAAAGCTGGTGCGGATATTCATCGACCCTCCGCTCCGGATCGGCGATGCCCACCAGCCGCAGCATCTCCACTGTGCGATTGCGTCCCTCCGCCTTGCTCACATTCTGGTGCAGCCGCACCGCCTCGATGATCTGGGAACCGATGGTGAATACCGGATTGAGCGAGGTCATGGGTTCCTGGAAGATCATGGCGATGTCGTTTCCCCGGACCCGCCGCATTTCCTGCTCGGAAAGGGAGAGCAGATCACGGCCCTTGAACAGGATGCTCCCCTGTTCGATCTTTCCCGGAGGGGACGCCACGAGCCGCAGGATGGACAGGGCGGTCACACTCTTCCCGCACCCGCTCTCCCCCACCAGCCCGAGCATTTCGCCCTTGTCCACGTGGAAGGAAACATCGTCCACCGACCTGGCTATGCCCGATTCCATGTGGAACCAGGTGCTCAATCCCCGAACTTCGAGGAGATGGCCGGAGTCGGCCCCGTTCGGTTTTTTTTCTTGCATGATTCACACTTTCTGGAAATCACGAAAATAGAGATTGTCTGAACCACCGTTTCAAATGATTGAAGCGGGAAAGATGATTACCGATAGAGCACTGCGGGATTCCGCAGTATCGTTTCCTTTTTTATTTCCCCGCGGGCATGATCTTCCGGGGATCGAGCGCGTCCCGGAGGCCGTCGCCGAGAAAGTTGAACGCCAGCA
>CAYRTQ010000301.1:0-5726 GCA_964426865.1 uncultured bacterium | reverse complement strand
ATTTCGTCGGCGAGCACGAAATTGGTGAACACCGGCCCCTTTTTGGGAATGAACTCCCCCGTTTTCTGGTTGAAAATGAGCGTTCCCACCAGGTCGGCGGGCAGAAGGTCCGGGGTGAACTGGATACGCTGGAATCCGGCCTGTACCGCGGAGGCCAGCGTGCTGACCGTAAGGGTCTTGGCCAGCCCGGGCACCCCTTCCAGAAGGATGTGGCCGTTGGAGAGCAAACCGATAAGGAGACGCTCGATCATGGCGGACTGCCCGACAATGACCCGTCCCACCTCTTCGGTCAACGCCCGTATCGGCTCGCTCTCCTTCGCGATTTTCTCATTCAGTTGTATGATGTCGTACTGCACGAAACCCCCAGGAGAAGTATGCAGTGGGAAGTATGCGGCATGAGAAGAAAACGGACTCCGGAACCCGAATCCACGACCGTGAGACAACTCCGCGCCCCGTGAATCACACCCCGGCGTTCATTCCGTTTTTATTCCTCACCCCGCATACTTCATACTTTATTTATTTTTTCGGTTCCGCATTCTGTTCGTTTTCCGGTTCCGCGCTCTGTTCGGTCATGATATTCTTCACCGTGCTCCACTGTTCCACCGGAAGCCCGATGTTTTCCAGAAGCACCTTGGCCGAGACGGTCAGCCCGGAATCAGGATAGGCGGCGACAAATTTCTGGAGCACGGCCTTCGCCTTCGCGGTATCCTTCATGCTGTCGTAGTACATGTACCCGAGGAGAAACATCCCGTTGTACGTTTCGGCGGATTTGGGATACTTTTCCATGAGACGGGTATATGCCGCTTCCGCCTCGGGGAACTTACCCTCGTTCAGGTGAATGTTGGCGATGGCGAGCATCACCTCCGGAGCGCGGGAGTCCTTCGGAAATTTCTTTACAAACTTCTCAAGCGTTTCCATACCCTGGGCCTGTGTTTCCGTTTTCCCGACCAGCGCCTTCCCCTCCCGGTACATTTCGTCCGGGGACTTGCCGCACCCGTAAAAAACCGCCGCGGCCACCACAACGGCGCACAGGAGGGCGGCGACGCCGCGCAACCCCGATTTTACTCGCACACCCATCTCTTCCTCCTACGAATCCGTCCCGCTTTTCTTGGAACCGCCGGAATCGGCCTTTTTGGATACATCCGGTGCATGATCCGCCTTGGCGGCCCGCTTGTACGACTCACTCCGGTAATCGGTGATATAGAATC
This sequence comes from uncultured bacterium, assembly GCA_964426865.1. Lineage (GTDB taxonomy): Bacteria > Latescibacterota > Latescibacteria > Latescibacterales > Latescibacteraceae > JAWLHT01. Next base: position 4,518 of record CAYRTQ010000301.1, on the reverse strand, counting down.
CGCTTCCCTTGAATATGAGACCCGCTCCGGTCCCGATCAAACGCTGCACCTCACCCTGGCACTCTGGACAGGTCTTTACCGGCTCGTCCGTCATACTCTGAAATACCTCGAACTGATGCCCGCATTTATGGCACCGGTACTCGTATGTCGGCACTTCGTTTCCTCCTTTATGTTAACCTTTTATCTGGAAATGCGGAAAAAGGGATGGGGACGAGGCGTGGCCGAATCCCGGCGTCCGCCGCTCCCATCTCTTTCTCCCGCATCGGTATCGCTGCGGATGACCGCTTCCCGCGATGGAAATTTAAGAGCATAAACGCTTAATATAACGCGCCACCTTTCCACAGTCAAGGGGAGAAGCCCCCCCGAAACCGCCCATCCCCGGCTCGCCCCGTTCACTCCCGCGCGAACGGCTCCGGTCATGAACCGTGGTGAATGCATGGCGCTCTCATCTTTGTGGAGACTCGCGCGAACGGAAAGAGTTTCAGATTTCATGAATATCGTACTGTTTCAGTTTACGATAAAGGGTACGCTCCCCGATGCCCAGCAATCCGGCGGCGCGGCGACGGTTTCCCCGGGTCTGACGGAGCGCGTCGATGACCGCCTGACGTTCCATCTCGTTCAGTGTCGAATCGCCCCCCGTCTGCACGGGAACCACTTCCATGAGACGGGGCGGTTCGGAATAGCCGGGACGCGCGGCCATCCCCCGGAGTGTTTCCTTGATCTCGTTCAGGTCGTTCTTCAATTCGATGAGCGTCCGGTAGATGAGTTCGCGCTCCACCTGCTCGGGGGTTTTCTCCTTGCGCACCGGAAGGGCGTTCTGACGGTATACCTCGCTGAGAACCTGCTCGGGAATGTCGCTCAGCCCGATCACCGCGTGGTTGGTCAGCGCCAGACAGCTTTCAACGAAATTACGGAGTTCCCGGACATTTCCCGGCCAGGTCGCCCGGGAAAGATACTGCTTGGCGTCCTCATCGAAACGGCGGAGGTGCAGGTTGTTTTCCTGGGAATACCGGCGGGCCATGCGGTCGATGAGGAGAGGGATGTCCTCCGGGCGCTTCCGGAGCGGGGGCACGGTGAGTTCCAGCACCTTTATACGGTAATAGAGATCGCGGCGGAATTTCCGTTTCTCCACCAAATCGCGCAGATCGCGGTTGGTGGCCGCGATGACCCGCACATCCACCGCAATGCTCTCGGTTCCGCCCACCCGCATGATCTCGCGCTCCTCCAGCACCCGCAGGAGACGAATCTGTGTGGAATGGGGAATCTCCCCGATCTCGTCGAGGAAGATGGTTCCGCCGTTGGCTTTCTCGAACATGCCGATGCGTCGCCCGGCGGCTCCGGTGAACGATCCCTTCTCGTGCCCGAAAAGCTCGCTCTCCAGCACCCCTTCCGCCAGGGCGGCGCAGTTGACCGCCAGGAAGGGCTGGCCGGAACGGGCGGATACCGCGTGTATGGCCCGGGCGATGACCTCTTTCCCGGTCCCGCTCTCGCCGGTGATGAGCACGGTGATGGGGGCGGGCCCCACCTGCATGATGGTCTGGACCGTTTCCTCCATGACCGCGGATTTCCCGATGAGCCCCGCCCGGCGGACGATCGTGGAGCGCATGGACACCCGTTCCATCATTTCCCGGAACGCCTGACGGCGAAGGGGCTTGTCGATGGCGTAATGAGCGGAAAGACGCCGTCCCAGCTTCTCCCGCTGGTCCTGGTCCAGGGGGCCGAGCAGCAGAACCACGGTCTCGGCAAGATATTCCGCGCTCTCCCCTGCAAAGGAGATGAGTTCCAGCGGACGGATGGAGCAATCCATGAGGAGGGCGTCGTATTCCCGGGAGGATACCAGCTTACGGGCGTCACGGGTGTGCGGCACAGTGTCGAGATCATCCCCGGCGGTGCGGGAATAATCCTCCACCACGCGCTGAACTTCGGGATCGGAGGAAATGAGGAGTATTTTCATAGGAGGACTGAATAATATGCCAGTAGTTTAAAAAAAGCAAAAAACATATGGAGTTGGCGAGTTGCCTTTCAATGAAATTGAAATGCAGAGATAAAAAACTCAATATATTGAAAGAGAAAGCGATGGCTTGACAGCTCTCGTAAACATACAACACACAATTATTTATGCGGCCAACTCTTCCTTGATCCGGTCGCGCTCACTCCACAATACCGGACTTATATCATAGTTACGCAACGCATCCAGCACATAGGCGGATGGGACGTGATCCGTATCGTTCAGAATTGTGTACGCCCGAGAGTTCGCCGGTCTCTCCTCTTTTGTATCAATCCACGCAAACGCTTCATTTTTGGCTGTGTCACGACTTGGCCGGTTGATTGCTTTCAGAATACGCTCAGGTTGCCTTCTTGATGCCGGGATTACAAAATCGTATAAATGGTCATATCCGCTTCTCCCGGTAAACTTCACTCGTGGAGTGTAGCGAATATCGTTCAAGTCAAGCCAGGACGTGACATCCTCAAGGAAAAGGCTCTTGACCATTGGAACCGCAAGATAGAACAGGTCGTTGAGCGCCAACATCGCCTGGACGAGATTATGTTTCTTCAAGGCGAAATTTTCCGATGAGGCGTGAACAACCAAACTGTTGCCTTCGAGTCCAACTCCAAATCCATTCAGTGTAAGCTGAAGAAGTTCTTTGCGTTTCCTGCTCTCCAACTCACACCCGGACCGAATGAGATCATCAATGATGTACCCGTCGTCAGTTAAAATGTATCCGCCATTGTATATTTTGGCATATATCTGCAAATAATCGTTGTGCCGGTCAATATAAGGGGTGGTAATTTCAACCCAATCATCAACCTGACGGAGCATGGTTCTGTCTTTAAGCCAAGCCAGATATCCGTCAAGAAGGTTCTGAATTTCAGCTATCATGGGAACAGCCCTCTATTGAACATCGGCGGACGGGTTATATTGCAAAAGAGCATGAAATCTTCGAGCGATCTCCACAAATCATGCATGTTCGGAAAGCTATCCGCCGGAACGGGAACAGCCCATTTATCTCCATACCCCTCGCGGAAAACATGGAGATGAGGAGAGGGAACTTCTTCACCGTCAGGGTTCCGATGAGGAGGACCGCCAAAATCCAGGCGGACAAGCGCTATTATCTGTCGGGAACGATTCTGGTAAGTTCCTTTTAGAAGGTCAATTTTTCCCCGACTCACATCAAGAACAAAGTCTTCTCTCATGTCGGGGGAAACCAAGGGTATACCGATGGATCCACCCAATCCGGGGTAATTCCAATATTGGTTACCGAGACAATGCTTCTCCATCGCAATGAGTGCGTCTGCTTCAGCCTGCGTGAGATTAATATCAGCCATTGCATTGCCTCAAACGCGCTCGCTCTGTATCAGCACAACCGCAACGAATTCACCGGAATACCCTCAATCCGTTTCACCGCCCGCCTTTTTTCAACAGAAACTCTTTTGAAGACAGGAATCATACCGCGGGATAGTATCACCGGTACATTTCCCGCTTGAACATCTCCGGATGGGGGATGGTGACGCTCTTGCCGGTCAGGACGATGTAACCGCGGGCTTCCATCTGCTTCAGGATACGGGTGACCGTCTCGCGGGTGGTCCCCACCATGTTCGCCAGTTCCTGGTGCGTGGGCCGGGTTCGGATAAGAATGGAGCCATCGGGGGTTCGACGCCCGTTTTCCTCCGCCAGTTGGAGCAGGATTCCCGCCACTCGTCCGCTTACATCGAGCAGGGCGAGGCTTTGAATCCGCTCGTCGGCCTTGCGGAGACGAGTGGTCAGTTCCTTGAGAAGTTTCAGCGCGATACCGGGATAGTTTTCAATGATACGGTTGAAATCCTGCCTCCGGAGCAGGCATATCTCCGAATCCTCGCAGGTGACCACCGAGGCGGAACGGGGCCGTCCGTCCAGAAGGGACATATCCCCGAAAAAATCGCCCTCGCCCAGAATGGAGAAAATAACCTCCTTGCCGCTTTCGGAGAACGAGGTGACTTTCACCTGGCCCCGTATGATGACGAAAAGCGTATCTCCTTCCTCATCCGCCAGCAGAACCACGGTTTCCTTCGGATATTTGCACACGAAGGTCAGCCGGTTTATGGCTTCGAGTTCCTCATCCTTGAGCGAGGAAAAGAGGGGGACTTTCCTGAGCATGTTGATCATATATATCATCCGTTTCGATAAAGGATGGCGTCCGCTTACCCCTCGTATTTTACGTTTTTTTTCACGGAAAGCAACATAAAAAGCAACATTGTCATGTTTTCACCGTAATAACGGCCGCTCCGGCTCAATATTGCACGAAATATCGCCGCCTTTCCCTCTCCCGGCCATCATATCCCCACTCATACGCGCACATTATTTCAATCCGGCCCCGGAGCGAAACGCGCCGCTCCGGTTGAAAAGCGACGGACGGCCATTACCGGAACATGCCCGCCCCTCCGATATAAAACTCCCGGAGCGCGCCTTCCGTTCCCTCCATCCGCTTGATTTTCCACTCCCAAAACGCTATCATGCAGCATCACTCCGGACGCACCGGG
>CAYRTQ010000300.1:0-5750 GCA_964426865.1 uncultured bacterium | reverse complement strand
ACATCGCTGGTTGAAGATGTGATAATGCCGCCGGTAGGGCTGCTTTTAGGCAATGTGGATTTTACCAATCTCTTTGTCAGTCTCTCGGGCCAATCATACCCCACGCTTGCAGCGGCAAAGGCAGCGGGAGCCCCTACGATCAATTACGGACTGTTCATCAATAACCTGGTCGGATTTCTCATTCTCTCGTTTGCTCTTTTCATTGTGGTCCGAGCATTCATCCGACTCCAACGGAAAAATCAGGGGGCGTCCCCGGCGGAACCGGTTGACAAGAACTGCCCGTACTGCTTCTCATCTATACCGATCAAGGCAACCCGTTGCCCCCAGTGTACTTCCGAATTAGGCGCAGAGTAATACTTTTTCCGCTGTGTATATAGGGGAGATCAGGCTGCGTTCCGACGGAAAGCAATTTTATTCATCCATTAATGGCCTTTGATCGATCATACCATCCATTCCGCACTTTGCGGGTCTGAAACAGTATCGGGGCTGTTAACATGTTACAAGTCATAAACTTTTTGAGTAGAAAGGAGCATCATGATGCCGAGGTATAAGAGGCTAACACGAATTCTCGGAGCAGGGGTTTTGCTCGGATTGTTTGCTGGTGGTATGTCCGTTTGTGCGCAGGAGTCCTTACCAGTTGTTTCGCAGACCGTGGAAGGAGGCCGCGGATTGTTGTTCATGCAATCTGCGCGCACCTATGGAAAAGCTGCTTTGACCATCGGCGGCAAGGCTCTCTACCAACGGCGGGAGTATCCGGTTTTCTGGAAGAATGAGAACAATACCGACAACACCACCATTGGCAATTTGAGCCTGACCCTTGGGGTGACCGATTACCTGGATCTTACGGGCAGCATCTACGGGTATCATGATGCCCGGCCGTACAATGGAAATCTCCGCTACGGTATTGCGGATTATGGTTTGGGATCCTCCCGGGTGGGACTGAAGGTACGGTATCCTTTCGCCATGGAGTATCCGATACAGCTTGGTCTGAAACTGGGAGCCATCCTCGATACCTCCGAACAGCAAATGGATGGGATGATTTACCGGTGGACCCGGAAAGGAACCGATTACGAGGGTTCGCTCTTGCAAACATTCGATCTGGGTGAGAGATTCAGCTTTCACTTCGAGGAAGGATATGTACGCTCCGGTTCCACCATCTTTGACGATCAGTGGGTCGGCGGGGCGGGAATCGAATACCGGCATTCGGATCGGTTGACGCTCGGGCTGGAGGCGGATAACCGCACGTTCGACGGCGTAAGCCCCCAATCTGTATTCCAGGCCGGGATGAATCCCGCACGGTATAATGGTGGCCCGGGAGAAGTTGGTTTCCCCGCTTCCGTGCGGGATGGGAAAGCGGATCGGATGAAAGACTTCTTCATTGTCGCGCCATCTCTTTCCTACCGGCTGAGCGATCATGTCGCGCTGGACCTTGGTGCGGCGATCAATGTCGCCGATCAGAAATCGCCACGGGAAACAGTGCAGGTTGTTGTCGGATTGAGTTATGGCACGATCCTTCCCTGGGGAAAGAAGAAAACGGAACCGGTGAAACTGGAGACAAGAGCCATAGCGCCTTCACCGGCGCCTGCTCCTGCACCGGCGCCCGCTCCTGCTCCCGAACAAGCTGCTCCCGAGGCGCCGAGGCAAGAAGTTCCGACACCGCCCAGCGATTTGGGACTTCAAAACATTCATTTTGCCTTTGACAAATCGGAAATGAGTTCTGAGGAGATACGAGTTTTAAACAGCAATGGAGATATTTTAAACCGCTGGAAAACGATCACTATTCGACTTGAAGGCCATGCTGACGAGCGGGGGTCGAGTGAATACAATCTGGCTCTGGGTCAACGTCGTGCGGATACTGTCAAACGATATCTTGTTGATTATGGGGTAGAAGAGTCTCGGATTACTGCGATATCATACGGTGAGGATCGTCCGCTTGTGTCCGGATCCAATGAGGCGGCATGGTCTGAGAACCGTCGGGTAGAATTTGTCGAGACGGGGCGGTAGAGAGCTTTGAAAATCTCCCGAGAACCAATAAAAAGCCGGAAAGGTATATCTCTCCGGCTTTTTATTCACCATCTCCGCAAAGACTCTTTTTGAGCTCTGTAATAATTTTTGTATCATACGAATGAGTGATCAAACTGGTAAGAAAGTATTTGAAACCTGTCTGACCCGGTCTCAGACGAATTTGACCTCATCTCGCGGAACCATTCTTACTCGCTTGGATTGATTTTCGTATAAATGGGAATTTTGCCTATTACAACAGGACTCTTCCCTCGAACCTGATGGAGAGTTGGTGGATGGCGAGGTTCCAGTCGTGGATGGGCATGATCCAGCGTTTGGTGATATATTTCAAAGCCACGTACGGCAATTTAAGCGCCGCTTCATCCGAGGGTCCAGGTTGTCTTTGCTCTCGCATGACAAGGCGTCCACAATCAGTTTTTTCCTCCGGGGAACCTGCCCGGAAGCCCGCTCCATTTTTTTGTAAAATGCCTTTACAATGGCGCGTTTACCCCCTATATTGATAAAAATTCCTACTATTTTTCGCATTCGCGCGGTGGTCCCGGTTTTCAGCGTCCCGTGGCGCGTTACCCCCGACAGGGAACCCTCCCGGCCCTGAAACGTACAATCCTGATATACGACTGGCGCGCCTCTTGACACGAGCGAGGGTATATTGAAACGTACCGATGACGGCAAGTCTCTTCCGGTGAAAATCCGTCCCGTTATTCAGACCGTGTCTCTCATCTTTTTCATCTTTCTTTTCTTCCGAATCACCTACCCGCTGGTTGAGGATTTCACCCAAAACATTTTCTTCAATCTCGATCCCCTCATCCTGCTGGGAATGACCCTTTCCGGAAGCATCATCCTTTCCGGACTGCTCCTCTCGGTGATCACGGTAATTCTGACCGTCCTGCTCGGACGGGTGTTTTGCGGGTGGATATGCCCCCTGGGAACGGTATTCGATCTCTCCGCCACGGTCATCCCCGCGCGGAAAGCTCGCCCCCCTTACGGGAAAGGTCCTTTCAAGAACATCAAATTCTACACCCTGGCCTTTTTCATCGTCGGGTCGCTGCTGGGGCTGACGTTCGTTCTCTTTCTGGACCCGCTCGTATTCCTTTTCCGGACGCTGATCCTGAATGTTTTTCCGGCGCTCATACTGGCGGCGAACTGGGTGCTGGACATGGCCCGCCCTCTGGCGACAAGCCTGGGATTCACCCGTCTCGCCATGCTCTCCTGGCCCCAGCCGGTTTTCGATCACGCGCTCCCCAGCCTTCTCCTGATCACCGTCGCGCTGGGGTTGCTGTATGTCGAGCGGCGTTTCTGGTGCCGTAATCTCTGCCCGCTCGGAGCTCTGCTCTCGCTCCTTTCCCGGTTCTCTCCGCGGGGACGACGGGTGAGCGACGCCTGCATCGGCTGCTCCAAATGCGTCCGGGAATGCCCAATGAACGCCATTTCCGACGATTTCCGGGAAACCTCCGCCCACGAGTGTATCCAATGCGAACGATGCTCCGCGGTCTGCCCCACCGGCGCCATCACGTTCGGATTCCACGCTCCCGGCGAACAGCGCATGGTGTTCAACCCCTCCCGGCGGGGTCTTATTCTCTCCGCCGCCGGAGGTGTCGCGGCGGCGGCCGCGGCGGGCGCTGCGTCGAGCCGGTACGCCATTCCGCCCAAACGCATCCGCCCCCCGGGATCGCTGATTGAGAAGGACTTCCTCGATGCCTGCCTGCGCTGCGGGGAATGTATGAAAGCGTGCCCGACCCACGGTCTCCAGCCCTCGGTGACCCAGTCCGGTTTCGAGGGTGTCTTTACCCCGGTGCTCGTTCCGCGTATTGGCGGCTGCGAGGAGAAATGCAACGACTGCGGAAGGATCTGCCCCACCGGCGCCATTCGTAATCTGCCGCTGGAGGAAAAACAGTACGCGGTCATCGGAAACGCCACCATCGAACACAACCTGTGCATCGCCTGGGAACAGGGCAAGCTCTGCCTCATCTGCGACGAAATCTGCCCCTACGACGCCATCGAATTCCGCATGGTCACCGACGAGTTCGGCACCCTCCAGCGTCCGTTCGTCCTGGAGGATAAATGCGTGGGATGCGGCCAGTGCGAGCACGCCTGCCCGGTGAAAGGCCCGGCGGCCATTTTCATAACCCCGGTCAACGAGAATCGGAAAAACACCGGCTCCTACATCACCGAGAAAGCCCGCCAACTCCGTCAGGTCAAGGATGAAGCGGTGGACTTTTATCAGGGAACCGGACAGCCGGGCGGCGGCGGGATATCCTCTCCGCAGTCTGCATCCCCCGATTCGGCGGCGCAAGCTCCCGCCCCCGCCGACAGCTTGGGAGCGGACGAGCTTCCGCCGGGATTCGTGAACTGAGGCATGGGTGAATAATGGTGAAAGGCGGAGAGCTATGGCGGTGCGCGGCGATTCGCGCCGTATTTTCGATTCCGATTAAACCTTTGCCGCTGCAAATCCATCAGATTTTATATATCCACAAGGAGCAGACCATGATTTCGAGAAGACACTTTCTGAAAGCCGGCGCGGCCGCCACATTCGTGAGCGGACCGTTCTTTTCCGGCCGGGTGTACGCCGCGGGAAGCGCCGACCTGGGAGTGGCGAAGGGCGCGAATGTCGAGGCGACGGTTCGCGCCGCGGTGGCCGCGGTGGGCGGCATGGGCGCGTTCGTGAAAAAGGGCGGCCAGGTCATTGTCAAGCCCAACCTTTCCTTCGCCTCCGCGCCGGAGCGGGCGGCAACCACCAATCCGGAGGTACTCAAGGCGGTGATGAAGCTCTGCTTCGAGGCGGGGGCAAAGCGGGTGCTCGTGGTGGACCATCCCCTTCAGGACGCCGAGATCATCGGGACCCGGGCGGCGGTGGCCGAGGTGGTGAAACAGACTCCCAACGCCATGCTCATTCTCCCCACCACGGAGAGCCTGTACGTGGAAACCGCCATCCCCAGGGGCAAGGAAATGAAATCCACGAAGATGGCCAGGATTCTCACGGAAGCGGAGACGCTCATCAACCTCCCCGTGGCAAAATCCCACAGCGCCACGGGTGTAAGCCTGGGCATCAAAGGCAACATGGGACTCAACTGGGACCGCATGTGGATGCACAACACCTCAAGCCTTGACCAGGCCATCGCCGATCTGGCCACCATCGTGAGACCGAGCCTGACCATCGTGGACGCCATACGGGCGCTCACCACCCGAGGACCGCAGGGACCCGGCAAGGTCGCGAACCTGAACACCATCGTGGCCGGCCGTGATCCGGTGGCGGTTGATTCCTATACGGTTTCCCTCACGCCCTGGTACAATCAGAAGATGACCGGAAAGAACGTGAAGCACCTGCTCCTGGCGTCGCAGATGGGAATCGGGGAAATCGATATCACCAAGTTGAACGTGGCGCTGAAAACGGTGTGAAGCGGGCCGGAGTTTTCAGGAATACAGGCGCACGGTTTTGTTGAAGTTTCGCTTCTATCCCACGGTCGGATAAAATCGTTTTGCATCCGAATCGAATTGAATATATTACTATACCGTGATTTGCGATCACAAGGGAGGACGTTATGGACCGCAAGAGCCGTAGAGAGTTCCTGAAATCCGCGGCGGTGACCGGAGTCGCGGCCGGAGTGGGGCTGACCGCCGACGCCGTGTTCGCCCGAAAGCTGTACGCCCAGAAGAAAGGGAAATACTCCCTCCGCTTCCGCGATCTTGGAAAAACGGGAATGAAAGTGACCGAAGTGGGCTTCGGCGTG
>CAYRTQ010000299.1:0-5826 GCA_964426865.1 uncultured bacterium | reverse complement strand
GGATACCATTATACTGGACTCCCATACCGTGCGCATCACCCACGCCGACAAAATCCTCTTCCCGGAGGACGGAATATCCAAGAGCGAACTGGCCGCCTATTACGCCCGGATCGCACCGCTCATGCTTCCCCACATCCGGGGCCGCCCTTTGACCATGCACCGCTTTCCCCGGGGAATCGACCACGAGGGTTTCTTCCACAAGGAAGCTCCGTCCTATTTCCCCTCCTGGATACGCCGTGCCACCATTCCGCTACGGGGCGGAGAAAGCCAGCAGCAGATTGTATGCGAACACGAATCGGACATCGTCTACCTTTCCAACCAGAACTGCATCGATTTTCATGCCTGGCTCTCCTGTCAGGACCGGCTGAATTTCCCGGATCGCATGATTTTCGATCTCGATCCGCCGGAAAACGATACCGCCCTGGCGACGGAAGCCGCGCTGATCCTGAAAGAGATTCTTGAGGATGCCGGGGCGCCCCCGTATGTCCTCACCACCGGCTCGCGGGGACTCCACGTGGTCGTCCCGCTGGACCGCAGTGTCGACTTCGACAAGGTGCGGGCCATCGCGGGCGATATCGCCGGGCTGGCGGTCCAGCGGAATCCGGAACGTTTCACCATGGAACAGCGCATTGAAAAGCGGGGGGAGCGACTGTACTTCGATGTGAACCGCAACGCATACGGCCAAACCGCGGTGGCGCCCTATTCGGTGCGGGCGCTGCCGGGAGCGCCGGTCGCCGCGCCTTTGGACTGGAAGGAAGTGACCGGGAAAGGGTTCGATCCCCGGCGTCATACAATACGGAACATTTTCCAGAAACTGGAACGGGAGAATGACCCCTGGAAGGATATTGAGCGAGAAACGTACCGGATTGAGACCGCCCTGGAACGGCTTGAGGGGTTGGCGGGGCGGAAATGAGAGCGGCGCCGGGGATCGGGACGGGATCGCCAGCCCCACGGGCCGGATCACGGGAGAGCGATCCCTATCGCACGGAGCCTTCGCGGTCCCGGTCTCTGCCGTACCGCTCGATGTATACCCGTATGAATTCGGCGCCGATGAACAGGATCTGGGCGGAGTAGTATATCCAGAGGACGATGACCACCAGGGAACCCGCGGCCCCATAGGCGGAACGGACCGCGCCCTTGATGAAATAGAGTTCCAGAAGCTGTTTTCCGATGAAGAACAGGATGGCGGTGACCGCCGAGCCGAGCCAGACCTCTTTCCAGTAGATATCGGCATCGGAAAGGTGTTCGAATATCATGGCGAACAGGACCGTTCCGAGGATCAGGGTGACAAAGAAATCCGAGAGTTTCAGGAGGGGACCCAGCCCGGGACTCACCTGATTCAGGTACGCGCCCGCCGCGGTCAGCATCGCTCCGGCCACCGCCAGGAGAAGCAGGAGGACCCCGATCCCGATGACGAGCGCGAACGAAAACAGGCGGCCAAGGATCGACTGCCAGATACTCATCGATCTCGGGGCCACCTTCCAGATGGAATCGAGGGAAAACTTCAGGTGGGAAACGATGCGGGTGGTTCCCATGAAGAAGGTGAGCAAACCCAAACCGGTGGCGATAAAGGTCGCGGGAGGATTCTGGATATCCTGGAGAAGGTTCTGCAACGCCTGGAGCACGTCCGGGGCGGTGAACGGTTCGATGTTCCGGAAGAGCCAGTCCCGTGCGTTCGCCCGGCTGAACACCAGGCCGGTGAGCGAGACGAGGAAGATGAACATGGGCGCTATGGAGAAAATCGTGTAGTACGCGAGCGCGGCGGCGTATACCGAGAGATTCTCGGTATACCACCGTTTCGCCGTCTCGATCAGCAGAGATGGAACAGCGCGAAAAATCCTCAACAGCATGTATCTCTCCGTTTACCCCCCGTCCGTCCCACCGGGGGCGGGTCAGAACGGCTGGCCGAATGCGAAATAAAGCTGGGTGAGATCTTCTCCCGATTTGCGGTGTATCTTGTAGGAGTAATCGACGCGTATAGCCCCGATGGGGGTGTTGAATCGCGGTCCGAAACCGGCGCTGGAGCGGAGACTCGCGACAGAGAAATCGCCCGGAGTCGCCCAGACGTTGCCGGTATCGAAAAATGCGGCAACCCCGAATATATTGTACACATGCAGCCGCATTTCCAGATTGCCCACCACGAGAAGCCTTCCACCGAGCGGAATTCCCGCGGGATCCTGCGGGCCGACCTTCTGGTACCCGTAGCCCCGGATCGTGTTGGGACCGCCGGTGTAGAAGCGCTCGCTGAGGGGAATCACAAGGGTGCTTCGCAGCAGATTCTGCAAACCCCCCTGCGCCGAGGACGCAATGGTCAGCCTGGAGGTCGCCGGGTAAAAGGTCCGTACGATCAGGGAAAGGCTGTTGTAGCTCACCGTCCCGCCCAGAAAGGTTCCAACCAGCCCGTTCCGCAGTTCGGCAAAGGCGCCCCTGCGCGTGTTGAAGTAATCGTCGCGGCTGTCGTAGGTCAACGTGGGAATGAGGCTCCGCAGATTTCCCTTCTCGTTGGTCGGCGGGACCACGGCGGACTGGATGTTGTAATTGCGGATGCTCTCCAGACGGAGCTGGATGCTGGCGTCCGTGTACCGGCGTATCGTCTTCCCCAGAACGAAACTCCCCCCGATGCGACGATAATCGAAGCCGGGCTGTTGCTGGTTCAACTCCAGGAGTCCGGTGATGTCGCTCCGCACCCGGCGGTCCAGCGTCCAGGGATTGGAATAGGAAACCTGGCCGGTCTGATCCTTTTGGTTGATCTCGGAATTGAAGCCGATCCTCCGCCCCGTTCCAAAGAGGTTGTTGTTCCGGACCGACAAAGTCCCGCCGAATCCGCTCACCGTCTCATATCCGAATCCGACCCCGAATTCTCCCGACTTTCGCTCCCGGAGCGTCACCTCCATCACCCGGCCCGTGGAATCGCCCGGATCGGGCTGCGGTTGGATGAGTACGCTGTTGAACAGACCGGTGGTGTACAGGTTGCTTTCCGATTGAAATATCCTGGAGACATCGACCACCTCCCCCGTATTGAAAGTCAGCTCCCGTCGCGCCACAAAGCGCCTGGTCTTCTTCAATCCCTGGATGTCGATGCCGGTGATATGGTATTGCCGCCCCTCGATGAGCATGAAATTGACAATCGCCCGGTGGATATCACGATTCACCCGCGTATCCGGATTTACCACCACCGTGATATAACCCTTGCGCCCATACAGGTTCATGATCGCGGCCACCGATTGCGATATCTGGGATCCCCGGAACGGTTCCCCCGGCTTGATGGGGATGGCTTCGAGCACCTGTTGGGTGGTGTACACGGTATTCCCGGACACCACCACGTCCTGAACCCGGGTCACCTCCCCTTCCGATACGGTGATATCGATTCTGAACCGGTTATCGGTCGAATCGATGCCCACGCTTTTGATTTCCGCTTCCAGAAATCCCCGGTCCACATAGTAGCTCCGGATACGGTCGAGGTCGGCGGTCAGGGCCTGCGGACTGTAGAACGAACGCCGCAAAAACCCGGCGGTTCGCACCACCATGAGACTCTGGAGCGTTTTGTCGCTGAACTCCCGGTTTCCATGGAAATCGATGCTCTCCACCTTGACCTTCGACGGGTCCGCCGCTTCCGCCGTTCCGGCGCATATTGCGGCGAAAAGAAAAAGGAGCAGGCATGTGCGCGCCGGATTCATCATCTGAACCTCAGCCTGTAAAGAATGTCAAGCCCCGAGCGGCCCTGGCTGTCGGTCTGGCCGCGCAGGGTGATGGTATCGGTGACGCTGTAATTGACCTGGATGCCCTGATCGCTCTGGCGTCCGATAGTGGAAATATACGTGAGTTCCACATTCGGTGAAATCTGTTTTGAAGCGATAATGCGCGGCCCCCCCTCTTCGCCATAGATATTGAACAGGTTTCCCTCGACAGTGAGGGACTGGAGACCGAGAAGCCCCCCGATCTCATGGCCGAGGTATCCGGCGAGCCGCTGGCTGGTGAGCAGTTCCGCGCGCTGTTTCAGCACATTTTGGAGCGAGGTGGTGGTATCGCTCGTGGCGGGGCCGAGACCCACCTGCTCCCGGGTGACACCGAGAGTGAGCAGGGAAATGATGTCCGGTTCCCCGAGCGCGGGATCGGAGGTCATCTTGACCGTGGGAGCCTTGGAAGCGCCGGTCACCGCCAGGGTGATTTTGTAGGGTTCGCTTCCGAACATGGAATAGGTGGTAACCGTGGTTTCCGCCTGGATGTCCAGGATGGGATTCAGTTCCGTCCGGTTGGTGAACTGGACGGTTCCGTCTTTTATGGTGAACTTGCGATCCAGGTATTGCACGTCCCCTTCCACCACCGTGGCGGTCCCCAGGATATTCGGGGAGGCAAGGGTTCCGATCACCTCGAAATCCGCCCGGGTACGGATATCCGCCAGGCTGTTCTGAATATAAATCCGATCCCCGCCGTCGACAATCACATCAAGATTCACAGCCTTCATATACGCGGGAGGCGGCGCCGGGGGCGCGGGCGGCGTGGTCAGGCGTTCCACAAGGGACTGGACGGACAGATCGTAGAGAATCTTGGTTTCGCCCAGATTCGCTTTCCCGGAAAGAAGATAGGTGTTCCCCGTCCCGGTGAGGGCAAGCTGGGCGGAACGGACGGTCACATCCGCCAGATTTTTCTTCCTGACCTGCACGTTATCGACGGTGGCCTGAAGTTCGCCTTTCGCCGCTTTGGAGAAAACGTTGTCCATATACCCGGTGGCCCGTATGCTCCCTTTGCGGCTCTTCACGAAAAGGCTGTCCACGGTCACCCGGTTCGGAGTGATATTCAGGTTGACGATGCCGTTCCGGAGCGGCATATCCCAATCCGGGAGGTCCAGGTTCAGGTCCCGAACACCGAGCGTGCCGTTCGGCTGAGGGTTTCCGACCGTTCCGGTGATGACCATATTGGAATTCAGCACTCCGGAAACGCTCTTCAGGGCGGGGACGAACGCCCGCAACACGGAGAGGTTGAAATCCTCAACCCGGGTGGCTACCTCCAGGCGCTCACGTGCATACGATCCGCTCACGTTCAACGCTTTCTGGCCATCGAAAGAGAAATCCATGTTCCCGCCGAATGCGGGGGGAGTATAATTCACCCGCGCATCGATGGAAAACGGTTTCTGGAGCAGTTGTCCGTCACGGACGTTCACCGTGAGCGTGTCATCCCGTATCTCGGCCCGGATATTGGCCCCGGTGATGGAGGGGCCGTTTGCCGAAGGAGTCAGGGAAAACCCGGTCACGCCCGCCGTTCCCCGTGGATGCGGATTGGACAGATCGCCCTCGAAAGCGATATCGTACGCGGCGGTCCCGGTGATTTTTCCGACCGCGGGCGGAAGCAGGCTCTGGATGAAGTCGAGCTGCATGCCCTCTCCGGCCAGTCTTCCCCGGACCGGACTGTTCCCGGTGACCGTATAGAACGACGCCGTCTTCTCCAGAGTGAGGGAAGCATCGAGTACGGAATGGTAATTCCCGCGGAACAGTTCCCCCGTCTCCAGCGCCACCTCCCCGTTCCGCAATGACGCCACGCCCCGCAGGGAATCCAGATACACTTCCCGGAAACCGGGCTTCCGGACATCGAACGTCACCCGGGCTTCGGGGTTGCGCGGGCTCCCCCCGAAGATCCCGGAGAAATTCAGCACTCCTTCCACCGGGGGCGGATCCGGAATGAACCGTCCCAGAAACGGCAGGGAAATCTCCTCGCCCCGTACGGTCGCGGAGAGCGCATCGGTTTTTTTCAGATCGAACGCCGTGGATATCCTGGCCCCTGTCACGGGAGCGGAACCGTCCTTCTTCGATCCGAGTTCGAGCGACGCGG
>CAYRTQ010000298.1:0-5862 GCA_964426865.1 uncultured bacterium | reverse complement strand
GGGGAGATATCGTAATAGTCGAGCACGATATCCGCCTTCCCCTGATCACGATAATCCCAGAGTATGGCTTCCGATAGCCCGGAAGGGGTGGTGACAATGTCGCCGGTCATTTTCATGGCCACAAATTCGCCGGGGAGCATGGCCTTGTGAATGCGGTTATAAATATCCGGTTCGTTTTCTCTCACCCACCGCAGTTTGGAGGCGGTGAAATTTCCGGGGGAGTTCATGAAACGGGACAGGCATTCCTGCCTGCCGATCTCCCGGAACGCCCGCTCTCCTATCTCCACCGCCCGGCTGTCGCACCAGATGATCGAGGGCATGATCACCTTCTGATTGCGATCCACGATTACAAGGCCGTGCATCTGGTAGGAAATACCGATGGCCCCCACGTCTCCGGGATCGATGCCGGATTCATACAGAATGTGCGCTGTTGCGGCCTTGATGTTGTCCCACCAAACGTGCGGGTGCTGTTCCGCCCAGCCGGGATGACGGGCGATGATTTCCATCTCGATATCCGGTGAGGTTTTCGCCGCCACAACGGTTCCGCTATCCGCATTCAAGAGGGTAGCCTTGATGGATGAACTCCCGACATCATAACCCAGTAGATACATAGCGCTCTCCCGTTCCTTGGTGGAAAAAACCTGTCCCGCGAGGTAAACAGCATGTCATCATGGTGTTTATACATAATAATATGGTTTTATCTTCCGCACAATAAAATTACGGAGCCGTTTTTCTTCAATGTGGCTGCATGAGGATATTTCCCGGCTGATGGTTTTTCAAATGGAAGACTCAAGGCGAAAGATTCCATTCGACACTTTCAGGATAATTCCGGTCGGTGACGATTCCCGTGATCAGGTTCGGATAAAAGGCCTTCCCATTCCCTTCTGATACAGGTTAAGAGCCTATCCATAAATAAAGAAACGTATGATTCATGAGATCCCGGCCCCCTAACCCTCGATCCCTTGCCGCTTCGCGGGAACTGCGTTTACCCCCGGAGGGGGCAAGGGATGTCACAGCGCCCCATGCTTTTCCTGCCCCCTCCGGGGGAAGGTGGCCCGGAGGGCGCAGGGTCTCCGCTCGTACGGAGTACGAACGGGGTGCGTTGTAGGGGGATGCTTCCTCGGAGAAGGCTATATCCTTATTTATGGATACGCTCTAAGTCTGCCCTTTTCCCGGCTTTTACCGCTTCACTCGCGGATAGGTGTTGACTAATATCGCTTGAATTATTAAACTTAACGGAATGGTGTTGTTTATATTTCTATCCCACACTTTCCATTTCACCGGGAGGTTTTTTTGATGTCAAAGGTATGGAGAAGATGTTCCGCGGTTTGTCTGACTCTCATTCTGGGAATGGCGCTGTCCATCCCGGCTTTCGCCGCCCCGAAAAAAGCATCGGGCAAAACCGCACTGCTGAAAGATACCGAGGCGCTGGCCGCCATGAAAAAGGCCACGGACTTCATGATGAATTCGGTGTCCAATCGCGGCGGGTTCCTCTGGAAATATTCCGCCGATCTTTCCGAACAGTGGGGAGAGATTCCCGCCCGCAAATCCCAGGTCATGGTCCAGGACCCCGGCACCGTTGGCGTGGGCGAAATGCTCCTCGATGTGTACAAAGCCACCGGCGACCCGGTATACCTCAATTACGCCAAACGGGTGGCGGACGTGCTCGTCTACGGACAGTATCCCGCGGGCGGCTGGCATTATTTCATCGATTTCGACATGACGGGCATCCGTTCATTCTATGACACCGTGGCATCCAAGTGCTGGGGCTGGGAAGAATACTACCATTACTACGGCAACTGTACATACGATGATGATGTCACCTCCGGCGCTACCCGGTTCCTTCTCCACCTGTACATGACCACGCTGGATCCGGCCTACCGCGCTCCGCTCATCAAGGCGCTGGATTTCGTCCTCGTCTCCCAGTACCCCAACGGGGGCTGGCCGCAGCGCTATCCGCTCAGTTTCGAGTATCCGCATGACGGGCACGGGGATTATACGTCCTACTACACGTACAACGACGATGTCATTCAGGGAAACATCCACCTGCTCATGGAAGCGTTCGAGCAGCTCGGGAACGAGGAATACAAGAAAGCGGCTTACCGTGGAATGGACTTCATCATCATTTCCCAGCTTCCGAGCCCGCAGGCCGGGTGGGGCCAACAGTATGACATGAATATGAACTCCGCCGCCGCGCGCTCCTATGAGCCCGCTTCGGTCATGCCCGGACAGACAGTCACCTGTATCCGGGATCTGGAGCTTTTCTACAAGATGACCGGAAACAGAAAGTATCTCCGCGGAATCCCCGAAGCTATCAAATGGCTGGAAGACTCCGTGATAAACACCGATCCCTCAAAGGATTACACGCACTGCGCGTTCTATGAGATCGGAACGAACAAGCCTCTCTACGCCCATCGCGAGGGGACCAGTATCGAGAACGGACACTACTATGTTGATTACATTTTCGGGGAACTGAAGCACTACGGGTCCAATAGTCGGATCGACATTCCAGGGGTGAAGAAGGAATTCGAACGGGTGAACGCGCTCACCCCCGAGAAGGCCATGGCGGAATACAAAGCCCATAAAGAGGCCAAGCCGGGAGTTTCCGCGGTTTCCGCGGAAACCGCACAGAAGCTCATCTCCTCCCTCGACAGCCGGGGAGCCTGGGTGACTGAGATCCGGATTCCCAATTATCAGGATACCATCAACGGCCAGGTCCACACGCTCCAAGGGATCCAGACCTCGAATTTCATCCAGAATATCCGCACCCTGATGAATTACGTGCTGACGCAGAAGAACAAGTGACAATCCGGAATTCCGGACAAAATAAACTCCTCCCGTCATATCGGGGGGAGTTTTTTTTGTCCTCCGCGTTTCCGCGTATAGACCAGGAGAAATATCGTACCGTCATCATATATGGAGAACACTGTCCTGAACCACAAGGTTCACCTCACCGTTCCACACCTGCCCACTCCGTGTCCAGCGGTGAAACCAACCGCATGGCTGGCGGTTGCGCCGGAAAGCGGAGACGAATGCGCTGCGTTCCGGAATGTAAAAAAGAGCGGACGTTTCCGCCCGCTCCGTTTTCTCTCCGTGATGCGCAGCACAGCGCATTATCCGCGCAATGCTTTCCCCGGAGTTGCGCCGGTATGCATCCCCTCCTCCACCACCGTCACACCGTTCACGATCACCGTGTGAATGCCGGTTGAATACTGACGCGGGTTGTCATACGTGGCATTGTCCATCACCGTATCGGGATCGAAAATCACCAGATCGGCGTCGTAGTCCTCGGCGATCAGCCCTTTGGTTTTCAGATGCAGCTTTTCCGCGGGCAGGGAGGTCATCTTGCGCACCGCTTCCTCCAGGGTGAGAACGCCCTGCTCCCGTACATACCGCCCAAGAATGCGGGGAATACTGCCGTACACCCGTGGATGGGGCTGCGTGCCGCTGAGAATGCCGTCGGTGATGAAGTTGACTCCCGGATGCCGCATGATGTCGGTCACATCGTCCTCATCCATGCAGAACATGGTCATCATGGCTTCGCCTTCCTCCTCGGCGATGATATCCAGCGCGGCATCGACCGGGTCGGTGAGACTCCGCAGACGGGCGATCTCCGTCATGCTCTTTCCCGCAAGCGTCCGGTTCCGCTCGCTCTTCACCGAAGCGAGCGCCAGGTTTTCCCATCCGGCGGCGCTGGGCCAGTTTTCCCAGTCCGTACGCTCAAGAATCTCCCGCTTGATCCTGTCACGGCCGGTGCGGACCATTTCCAGCAAATGCTCCGTTCCATCGGCTTGCAGCCAGGGGGGAACGACCGCGTGCAGGAACGTGCAGGCCGCGGTGTAGGGATATTGCTCCAGGCTCACCTCGATGCCCTCGCGACGGGCGTCCTCAACCTTCCGCAACGCCACGTCCACCTGGCCCCAGTTGTTGCGGCCCACGATTTTGAAATGGGTGATGATGACATGGATTCCCGCCCGTCGCCCGATTTCCACCGCCTCGTCCATTCCCGCCATGAGACCGTCGCCTTCGCTCCGAAGGTGGACATTGTATACTCCGCCGCAACGGGCCGCGGCTTCCGCTATCCGTGAAATCTCGTCCGTGGTCTGATACTGGTTGGGAGGATAGATGAGCCCGGAGGACACCCCGCGCGCTCCTTCTTCCATGGCTTGCACCGCCAGTTCCCGCATGCGGTCTATTTCACGGGGAGTGGCGGGACGATCGGTCATGCCCATTACATGAAGCCGTATGGCTCCCAGTCCGGCGTAGGCGGACAGGTTGATGGACGGACGCGCCCGGTCCACCGCGTCCAGATATTCGCCGAAACTCCGCCAGTTCCATTCCACATCCGGGTTGCCGTTCAGTCCGGTAAGGTGTTTCTTCCAGGTTGCGATGTTTTCAGCGCTGATCGGCGCCAGCGAGAAGCCATCCAGACCCACATTTTCCGTGGTGATTCCCTGCATGACCTTGGCTTCCGCGCGGGGGTTGGCGAATACCGCGATATCGGCATGGCTGTGTCCGTCGATGAACCCGGGGGAAACCATCCGCCGCCGGGCATCGATGACCGTTTTCGCCCGGAGATTTCCCAGGCTCCCGATGGCTGCGATTTTTCCCCCGGTGACCGCGATGTCGCCGTGAAACCAGGGATTCCCTTTTCCGCTGATGATTCTCGCATTCCTGATGAGCAGATCGACCATGAATGAAATCCTTTTTGAAGAAAGTGCCTGAGTGTCAATGCGCCTGATACCGATATCCATTCAATTTCAGTAAAAAAAACCGTTTTTCTTGAAAAGACGGCATTGCCCAATGGTTGAGCGGAGTCGAACCGGCGGAGGGAAAGGACCTTTCACCCGTGGGGTATGGAAATGAAAACAGCCGAGAGTACAGCACCGGAGGCGCCGTTCTATCGGCTGTTTTCATTTCCTGACGATACGTTTTTCCGCGAAAAGAATCTGGCGGAGGGTCGGGGGCTCGAACCCCGATGGGCGATTAACCCGGCGGTTTTCAAGACCGCTGCCTTACCGATTAGACTAACCCTCCGCGTTCTCTGTGGCGCCAATGGATAATATGCGTTTCCGCGGATGAAAAATCCACTGGAAACTCAGAGGACGCCTCCATTCACTGGTCCTGGCGGAATTCGTGATCCTTCTTCCGGATCGCCTCCTGCATGCGCCGTATGTTACGGCCCGCTTTGTGGTCGCGGAATATGGAAGTGCCCGCGATGAGGGAATTCGCCCCCGCCCGCACCAGGAGCGGCGCATTGGTCAGGTCAACTCCCCCATCGACCGCGATTTCAAGGGGGAAATTGCTCTCGTCGGCGGCTTCCGCGATCCGTCGGACCCGGTCGTATGATTCCTCCATGAAATTCTGTCCGCCGAATCCGGGATACACGGACATCACCAGCACGGATCCCAGGATATCCAGAAACCGGATGACCGAATCCACCGGGGTGTCCGGACTGAGCGAGAGACCGTTCCGCAAACCGAGATCCCCGATGGCGTCGAGCACGGCGGGAACATCGGAAACCGCCTCCACATGCACGGTGATGCTGTCACTTCCGGCATCGGCGAACGGACGGAGCATCTCAAGGGGATTGTCCACCATGAGGTGAACATCGAGGGGAAGACGTGTCAGACGGCGAACGGTCTTCACCAGGGACGGGCCGAAGGAAAGATTCGGCACGAAATGATAATCCATTATATCCACATGGAAGGCGTCACATCCACCCTCCTCCGCCCGCGCCACTTCCTCGGCGAGGCAGCCGAGATCGGCGGCGAGCAGCGAGGGGGCGATCTTTATCTGCATGGGAAATATCCTTATGGTGAGGTGGAAACGACAATATCCACTTCGGTGCTTGTGCTGGTC
>CAYRTQ010000297.1:2957-5871 GCA_964426865.1 uncultured bacterium | reverse complement strand
CATACGTTCCAATGTATGCCGAACGAGTCGTTCTCAACCGTATCTTCCGAACGGTCCCGGAGATAACGTTCGCTTTTTCTCGCCGAAGCAATAAAAGCAAAATAGCCATTACCCGCACATTCCTCTTGACAATCCGCGCACCTGGACGTATTTATCGGTAAACATCGATACCGAATCCTCTTTTCGGAGGCCACTATGCCCCGATTCCTTTCCGTACTCCTCCTCGTCCTGACCGTCCCCGCCGCCGCTTTTGCCAAACCGACCCTTGATGCCGCCTATGGCTCCATCCCGCTGGCTTTCACCCTGAACGAGGGCCAGGCGCATTCCTCCATTACATTCACCGCGCAGGGCAGCGGGTGCGGCATGGCGTTCTCCCCCACCGGAACCACCTTCCTCTTTTCCCGTGAAACCCCGGCCTCGGTCACCAAACGCGCCGCGAAACGGAGCGTGGTGTTCGAGGACGACCCCACCAGAGACCAACCGGAATACGAGAGCTTCGCGCTCAAGCTGGCCTTCGTGGGAGCAAACGAGAATTCCCGTATACAAGGCGAGGATCATCTCCCCTGGAACAACAACTATTTCATCGGGAACGATGCTTCCAAATGGCGCACCGATGTTCCGAACTACGGAAAAATCCGGCTCACGGAAGTTTACGACGGGATCGATCTGGTCTATTACGGCAACCAGAAACGGGTGAAGTATGATTTTGTGGTCAAACCGGGGGAGGACCCGGAGCAGATTCTCTTGAAATACGATTTTGGGCAGGCCGAGGGCTCGCTTTTGGTGAACGTGAACGGCGAACTGGTGGTGAAAACCCCGGTGGGCGAGTTGGTGGAAAAGAAGCCGTACTGCTATCAGAAGATAGATGGGAAGGAAGTCGAGGTGGCGGTGCGGTATGAGGTGGTGGAGAGGGGGACGTACCGGTTTTGGGTGGGTGGATATGACAAGGGATATGATCTGGTGATCGACCCGGAAATGGTATATTCGACGTATCTGGGGGGAAATGAGGATGATTCAGTTGATGATATCGCTGTAGATTCCCAAGGGTTCGCCTGCGTAACCGGTTTTACAGGTTCCCGTGATTTTCCTATAATTGCAGGAGCATATTGCACCTCATTCCATACTAACTTCATATCCAAGATTAACCCCGAAGGGACGGCATTGGTTTATTCTACCTATTATGGCGGGACGGAACCTGTTTATACTCCGCCTTCAATTGCAGTTGATGCCATGGGCAATGCGTATGTTACGGGCGAAGCTTCTATTGGATTACCATTGACGGAGAATGCAATAGACAGGCAAAATGCCGGTATATTTGTTATGAAGTTGAATCCCCGGGGAAACGAATTATTATTTTCTACCTACTGGGGTAGTGCTAATGATGATTATTCACGTTCATGGTCCATTGCGCTCGATACCGAGAATAGTATTTACATAACCGGTTATACGTTTTCTTTGAATGATTTTCCGACTACTCGTGGTGCATATAGGGAGAAAAACGATTTTGGAGGATATGGAGAGTTCGTATTTGTAACAAAGTTTAATTCAGAAGCAAGTAAAGTCCTGTATTCAACTTTAATCGGTTACGGAGATGGTACTGATATTGTGATTAATTCCATGAAAGAGGCGTATATTCTTGGCAAAACCACGGAGTGTTCACCACATTTTCCGATTACAGAAAATGCTTTTGATAAAGTCTCAAATGGAAATTTTAAGAATAAGTTATTTATCACGAAACTAAATGAATCTGGGAGTGATCTGATATATTCTACGCTTCTGGGTGGATCAGATAACAATAATCCCGGAGGAATTGCCCTGGATTCTTCAAGTCATGCTTATGTTTGCGGAAATACCGAATCAACAAACTTTCCCACAACTGCCGGTGCTTTTTCCCCCACCACTGATATATCTTATTGGAGTGGGTTTGTAACGAAGCTTAAAGATGATGGAAGCAATCTTGAATATTCCACCTATCTCGGCAAAGAATATACTTCGATAAGAGGAATAGTTGTTGATATGAAAGATCAAGCAATTGTTACCGGATACACCGATATGAAAACATATCCTACTACTGATAACGCATTCAAGAGAGAAAAGGCTGATAATTACAATGATGCAATCCTCACGATACTTTCATCAGATGGGAGCGGCTTGATCTATTCAACATTATGGGGTGGAGATAGTCATGACGGGGGTAACTCCTTGACCATTGATGGAAAAGGGAATGTGTACGTCGCAGGAGAAACATCTTCATCCAACTTTCCACGATCATATCATGCGGCAGATGACACCTTAACTCAAACACATTCTGGGTGGCTGGACGGTTTTGTTTCTAAGTTCAATTACGATGATATTCAGAATGAGGTTCAATCAGGGGGAAACAAGCCATCAGAATTCCACATGGTTTCCATTCATCCGAATCCGTTCAATCCCTCAACCACCATTGAGTTTTCGCTTCCGGAGCCGGGAAAAATCAAGCTGACGGTTTATTCCATAACGGGGCAGAAAATCTACGGGATGCAGACGGGAAGATTACCGGCGGGAGCGCATCAGCTTCGATGGAACGGGAAAGACAGTATGAACAAAGCGGTTTCTTCGGGAGCATATCTGATTCGGCTGGAAAACGGGAGGGAGTCGGTTGCGCAAAAGGTTCTTTTCATGAAATAAATGCTCCGCGTATGATTCCTCCTTACGCAACGGGAGCGACAGGGAATCCCCCGCTGAAGGGGGAAACCATATCGCTCCCGTCCGATAGCCGCCATGTGACAATTTCCCGAATGGGAAAAAATACCGCTCAATCCGTCCGCATCCGGCGCAGGTTGAACGGATGATAGTGGAGCGTGTTCACCCCACGGTCGGTCACCGCCCGGATGATTTCCTCGGCTCCCGCCTTTCCTCCGGGAGTCAGCCCTTT
>CAYRTQ010000297.1:1854-2947 GCA_964426865.1 uncultured bacterium | reverse complement strand
GTATCATCGCAGATCATGACCCGTCCATCGCGGGTGGAAAGCACGATATCGTTCCGCTTCCACGCCGGAGCGGGAATGATCCGCAGGTCGGTGATCGCGCTCCCCACTTCCAGAGTGTCGAGCCGATGGCCGGAGCGGTCGTACCGGAAGAGGTCTCCGGCCTCGGTACCCACCAGGATTTCCGGTTCCCCGGTGACCGGATTGGCGATTTCCCGGATTACAGTCACCTCGTCGCCCACATTGGCCTCCCAGGCGCACGCCCCGTTTTCCGCCCGCAAGGCGTATACGGTATTGAACTTCGTGCCGAACACGATTTCCTTTCCGCCGTCGCGATTGGTATCGATGAACACCATGTCGGTGAGAGCATAGCCGCAATACTGCGTCCGGGCAATGAACTCGCTCCCCATCTCCTCCCACACATACCACAGGTTTTCGCCGTCCTTCGCGGAGAGCACGTTCAGCGGGGTCATGTACTTTGTCCCAACCGCGACATAGGATTTGCCGCCCGAACCCTTCAGAACCCCTATCTTCGTCTCGGGATGGTAGAAGGTGAAGCTCTCCCAGCGTACGGTGCCGTCGGGATTGAACGCGTACACCCGCCAGCCGCCGGTGGCGACCAGAATGGCCGGTTTCCCGGTACCGTCCAGATCAGCGGTGACAATGGAAGTCGCACTCGCGTCCGATCCGTAGTAGCGGGTCATCTTCTGGCTCCAGCGGAGCTTGCCGTCCGCGCCGAAACAGGAGAGATTCTCCTTGTCGTCACCGGCGAGAATCTCGTTTTTGCCGTCGCCGTCGATATCCGCGGCGTGGATCACCGGCACGGGACGTCCGGATTCCAAGCGGCAGACCGGAGCATATTCCTTCCCCGAGAAACGGAGGATGTTCCCCTTCCCGTCGCCGACCAGCAGGGCGTCCCCATCGGGGCAGAAAGCGGTGACCGTATCGGGAGAGGAGACGGTTTCACGGCCCTGGAATCCGAAGTCGGCCAATGGCGCGGGTTGAGCCGAAGGCTTGACCGTGCGGGCCGACGCGGCGTACCGTTTCACCAGCGGACGGAGGTCCGGCAGGGGCGCGGCGAAAGTGACCGCATAGG
>CAYRTQ010000297.1:0-1844 GCA_964426865.1 uncultured bacterium | reverse complement strand
CATAGGTTCCCGGGGTGAGTTCGACCCGGGTATCCGCGCCATCCTTCACCGCCTTTGCTCCCGTCACGGTCATCCCGCGCAGACGGAATGTCCCGCCCGCGCCCTCGGGAACTTCGAGAACGCCGGAGGTCTTGCGGTATTCCGCCTGGAGATGCACCGGCGATGGGGCGTCCAGCAGCATGTTTCCGGCCCGCGCTTCCGTGACATTCACCAGCGAAAGGCGCTCTGCATCCAGACTGAAGAGGGCGCAATCACTCACCACTCCCCCGGCGGTCAGGATATCGGGATCGAACCCGGCCAGTTCCTCGACTCCGCCCTCGCGGATGACATAGAGATTTTCCCCGGCCTTGAGCAGTTCCCGCGACACCCGCAGGGAATCTTCCGACACGGAGAGAAGGCTGGCGAAGGCGTACGTGTCGTTCCGCGCCAGGGGGATTTCGCGACGGGCGTCGCAGATGGCGAGCTTCCCATCGCCATAGGGATAGTTCCAGGTGCTCAGGAAGGCGTCCGGCTCATACACGATGGACCGGGATGCGTCATCCGCGCTCCGGATGCGGAGGGAGGCGTTTCCCTGACGGGCGCGGAATTCGTTCCCGGCCAGGGTAGCATCGCCCCGGCTGCGCCAGCGCTGTTCCAGACGATAGGTCCCATCGCGGAGGGCGCGGATATGATCCACGATGAGGAACCAGCGCCCCTTCTTCCAGAGAATGGAGCGGGTCCAGTCAGCGCCGTTGAAGTCGCGGGAGGTGCTGCCGCTGTATCCGTTCGTTTTGAACTCGGCGGCATAGTCCAGCACGGTCAGCGGAGCGGGCGCGTCCTGGACGCCCTCGCGGGTCACCACCACGCCGTTGTGATACCGGGGGGAGAGCTTGATGTAATCGGTCTCGAAAAGCCAGATGCGGTCTTTCCAGGTCAGCCGGGTCACCGTGTTGCCGTCGTAGTGGCCGTGGGAGAACGTGGAGGTGCCGTCGAGCAGCAGGTATTCATCCTCCGGCGAGAAACTCGGACGGAAGGTCAGCTTGTCGAGATGCCGCTCTCCCTGACGGGGGATGTTCCCGTTCTTCCAGGAACGCAGGGCGCTCCACCGCAATGCGCCGTCATCCAGAAAGATGGGATGCACCCCGGTGAGGTGCGCGGGGAGCGTTTCCTTTCCTTCCACCGCGTAGCAGCCGTAATACATCTCCTCCAGCGAGAACGACAACTCGCCGCCGCGATTCGGCCCGGTCCCGGTGCTCCAGTTGTAGAGCCACTGGTAGCGGGGATCACCGGTGGCCCAGGCGGTCATTCCGAAAAAGGAGGCGTCCGTGCCGCGCCCCGATCCTTTCGTGCGGTGGGTGTACCCGCCCACATCGCCGAAGCCCACGGGATCGTTGCGGTTGTCGATGGTGGCGGCGACCAGGTCGGCGAGCGCGGCCATTTTCGGGCTTTTCACATAGGAAAGATCGTTGCGGCCCATCTGGTAGGTCAGAAGATGAATGGGCGCCAGATTCAGATAGCTCCCGGCGTCGTCGTTGGGACGGAAGGAGGAAGCCGCGCCGCGGTCGAATGCCATGCGGGCGCTTTCCGCCAGGGAATCCAGACCCGCGATGCCGTACTTTTCGGTAAAGTAGCGATGAGCGTTGGCCAGGCTCAGGGCGAGGAAGGTGGTGTGATTCTGACGGGGCTCATCGGGAGGAGCCATTTCCGGACTGAGATTGGGCAGCCAGGTGCAGAAACGGGTATAGCCCCAGAGCACTTCGTCCACCAACTTACGATCTTCCGGGGTGAACATCGGGTCGTCGTCGATGAGTTCCCAGGCGTAGACCATCTTCCAGAGGCAGAAATAGACGTTGGTCCAGGGTTCG
>CAYRTQ010000296.1:4450-5886 GCA_964426865.1 uncultured bacterium | reverse complement strand
AGTAATTCATGTACACCGTTGTTGAGCTTTCCATTCCACGGGAAATGGTTCACGAGGCAGTATTTCGTACAGGCCCGCGGTAAGAAAAATGCGTCAGGAACGTTGTACGGTCCGGCGCGTTTTTTATTGCAAAAGCAGGATAATTGGCTGTACAGAAGTGTGCTCCCGCGGCTGCGGGTAGAGAACGGTACGAAACGGAACAAACAAGGAGAAGTACCATGGAAAAAGGAACGGTCAAGTGGTTCAACGGTGAAAAAGGTTTTGGATTCATCCAGCGCGCCAGCGGCGAAGATGTGTTCGTTCATTACTCCGCCATCCAGTCCTCGGGGTATCGCACCCTGAACGAAGGCGCCACGGTCGAGTTCGATGTCGAAAAGGGCCCCAAGGGGCTTCAGGCGGTCAACGTCAAGGTTTCGTAAAAAAAATCTTGCAGGTGTTAATCCGCTTTCTGTATAATAAAAAAATATTCATGTACACCGTCTGTTGAGCTTTTAATTCCTCGGGAAATAGTTGACGTGGCACTACTTCGTACAAACCCGCGGTAAGAAAATCGCGTCCGGATCGATGTACTCCCCGGCGCGGTTTTTGTGTTTTAAAGGCGGAACGAATGGCTGTACAGGAGTGTGAGGATATCCGCGACTGCGGATTTGTATGAAAAGTTACAAAAAGAGAGGTGATCGATGGAAAGAGGAACGGTAAAGTGGTTTAATGGCGAAAAAGGCTACGGATTCATTCAGCGCGCCAGCGGCGAAGATGTTTTCGTTCATTACTCCGCCATCAATTCTTCGGGATACCGCACCCTGAACGAGGGTGACACGGTCGAGTTCGACGTCGAGAAGGGCCCCAAGGGGCTCCAGGCGGTCAACGTCCAGAAGAAGTAACGGGCCTCCCCATTCAGGTTCAGACCCCCCCGGCGCTCCAAGAGAGCCGGGGGGGTCTTTTTTGTCTCCGCAGATCGGAGTGTCCGCCGGATGGCGGATGGACAGAATTTTTCCTTTGATTGACAAGGGGTGAAAAAATCGCGAAATTACAAACCTCCGGGAAAATGTCCGGTATCATTTCCGGTCCTTGCCGTTCAGTCTGAATTCGGGTATACCGATCCCATAACCGATCGCTTCATGGAGGAATCATGTCGGACCATATCGAACCCGCGCGGCTTTTTTTCGCCGATGCCGCGGTTGAAAGCCTCGAGGCGGATAAAACCCTTCCCGCCAAGTTCCAGCGTATCCTGAAAAAGCTCGATCTCCCCAAACGGGTAAAAGGGAAAACGGTGGCGGTAAAAATGCATCTCGGCGAGAATATCGGATACACCACCATTCATCCCATGTTTGTGCGCACCCTCGTCACGGCGCTTACCGATGCGGGAGCCAAATCGGTGAAAGTCATCGACGGGCGCGCGGAGAACGGCCTGCCACGCGGATACACCCGCGAGGTGC
>CAYRTQ010000296.1:0-4440 GCA_964426865.1 uncultured bacterium | reverse complement strand
CTCGGCTGTCCGGTTGTGTCCTGCTTCGGCGAGACCGGGAAGTATGTCTACCGCGAGGCCATCGGCTTCAAGGATCTGGATGAGGCGTTCCTTTCCGGCGAGGCGCTGGACAGCGATTTCTTCATCGATTTTTCCCATGTCAAGGGCCATGGGGCCTGCGGGTTCGGCGGCGCGCTCAAGAACATCGCCATGGGAATCGTTCCTCCCGAAACCCGGAGCAAGCTGCATCGTCTGGAGGGCGGCATCACGCTCGACAGTTCGAAATGCATTTTCTGCAAGAAATGCGTGGGGTCCTGCCGGTATGGCGCCATCTCCGCCAACGAGGAAACCCGCAAGATAGAAATTTTCCACCACAATTGCACCTATTGCCAGCACTGTGTCATGATCTGCCCCAAGGGCGCGGTCACCATGGCAAACCGTCAGTTCCGCGACTTCGCCCAGGGCATGGCGATGGTCACCGCGGCGTTTCTCAAGCGTTTCGCCCCGGAAAACCTGCTTTTCATCAATCTTCTCACCAACATCACCATGTACTGCGACTGCTGGGGATTCAGCACCCCCTCGCTCGTTCCGGACATCGGCATGTTGGCGGGAGAGGACATCGCCGCGGTGGATACCGCCTCGCTGGATCTCATCAAGGCGGAAAATCTGCTCCCCAACGGGCTCCCGAAAAACCGTCATCTGGGCGAGGGCGCACATCTTTTCCAGAAGATCCATGGCAAGGATCCCTATGTCATGCTGCAATACCTCCAGGACTACTACCCCTGCACCGGGAAGTACGAACTGGAAACGGTGCGGTAAAGCCGAAATAGCTGATTGCGGCACAGAGGAGACCGGGGAAAAGGGGAGACGCGGCGATACGAGGCTCCGTCCGGGGCGCATACCCCGTAGTTTACCGTGTTACCGCCCGGACATCCGCAAAAAAGGAGCCGGGATATTCTCCACCGCCGCGGACCCTCACCCGGCCCGCGGCCACCCTCTCCCCCGCGAGAAGACGCGTGGGAGAGAGGGCGGGGAGTGAGGGCAAAAAGCTCCCGTGACTCCTCTCTGCTATCCTTCCCCCAAACAGGGGAGACAGTGTTTTCAGAACAATAACAAAAGGAATACTCATGACGGGAAAAAACCGGCGTTCACCGGCAATCCTGATTCTCTCGGCGCTCTTCATTCTGGGTGCGGCGTTTCCGCTCGCCGCGCAGGAGCGGCCCAAAGTCAAGCTTCTGGAATTCGGATGGGACAATCCCCTTCCCGAATTCGTCCGCGACCATATCCGGGAGATGGAGAAGCGCCCCTTCGACGGCCTCATTTTCCGCACGAAGGAATACAATCACGCCTTCGACACCCGTGCCTGGAGCGCGGCGGCGTTCCAGCCGGAAATGAACACGCTGGCCGCCATCAAGTGGGGAAAGTTCACCGACAATTTCCTCACCCTCTATGCCGCGAACAACGGGAAGATGGACTGGTTCAACGACGCCCAGTGGAAGACCATCGAGGCCAACATGCGGCTCTTCGCCAAGGCTGCGAAAGCGGGAAAGTGCGTGGGGGTGGTGTTCGACAACGAGCCCTATGGCAACGACCCCTGGGTTTACACGGACAAGTTCCCCGGAAAATCCTATGACGAGGTGGCGGCGCAGGTGCGGAAACGCGGCGCACGGTTCATGACCGCGCTCCAGTCCGCCCAGCCGAACCTGAAAGTGATGCATTTCTTCCAGCTCAGCTATTACGGCGACACCACCGAGGAAACCCACAATTATCGCAAGGAAACCCGCTGGGATCTCCTGAACGAGCCGGATCAGAAGGTACGCGCCCAGCAGCTCTCCGGGCGCTGGCTGTCGCTCTTCTATCCTTTCTTCCTCGGCATGCTGGATGCCGCCGGACCGGGAGTGACATTCATCGATGGCAACGAGTTCGCCTACTATTACGATTCCCCGGACGATTTCTACCGTCACTACTACCAGATGAAGCAGTCCGCGCTCACCATGGTCCCGGAGAATCTCCGAAACAAACACCGTCGTCAGGTACAGGCGGGTATGGCGGTGTATTACGATCTCCTGGCCGCCGACAAATGGGGCAATTCCTTCCAGAAATTCGTCCCCAGCAATTTCATGACCCGTGAGGAACGTCTGCGCTACCTGGAGCACAACGTGTTCTATGCTCTTTCCTCCACTGACGAGTATGTCTGGTTCTATAGCGAAAACCTGAACTGGTGGAAGAGCGTCACTCCGCCGGACAAGAAATTCGGGCCCGATATCGAGGTTCCCCCCGGAGTGGAGGAAGCGGTGATTTCGGCGCGGGACAAGCATCTGCGCGGGAAACCGCTGGGATACGACATCTCCGATGTGATCGCCCGGGGCTGGGAGAAAACGGACCAGGCGTACCGTGAGCAGGAAAAGAAGAAAAATCCCTGATCCCGATCCGGCTGGCCCAGCGCGAAACGCGGTGGGGTTTTCTCTGTCCTGGAAAAGCCCCCCGGGTATGGAATGGATTCCGGGGTAGTGGACCGCTGCTGTTCGAGCGACAGCGAGTTCAGCGGTTCCCGGAAGCCATGCCATACCCGGGGAGTCCTTGGCTTTTCCCGGACACGCCTTCTTTTGGCGCTTTTCTTGGCGCACAAGAAAAGTACAGAGGAATTGGGAAGGGAGCGAGCCTCCTTACCTCACGAAAGCGCCTGTGCAGCCATCAGTTGCGATTGATGTCCAGTTATGGCCTTACCCATAAAAAATGTGGAGCGCCCTTCGCGCGATTTGGATATTGTATCGCCCGTGCAGCAAACCAGCAACTCCATTCGAGGGTTGTCCCATGAAACGCACCGCGCTGATCGCTTTCCTGCTTTCCCTGCTTGCCGTCTCGTTCGCCCCCGCCATCGAACGTCCCGCCACGGAAGATGAACAACGGGCCTGGGAGGCGAAATACGACAAGCTCAACATCCGCCACTCTGCGAAAATGCGGTCCGATTCCTCCCCGGATTTCCTGAAAACGCCGGAAAACTACGCGGACACCCTCGATTTTGAGATCGCCGCGACCCCGCCTTCCATCGATTTCGCCATTGTCACCAGCCTCCGTCCGGAATACCTTCCCTGGGGTCTCGCCCGCAAGACCGGCGGCGCCTGGGGGGGATGGGGCGATGTCACCCTCGGGCCGGACCGGTGTTTCTACTTCTCCCTTTCCAACCACCTTTCCTATGGCGCGTCGACCTATGTACTGAAATACGATCCGAAGACAAAAAAACAGTCCATCGTCCTCGACGCCGGAAAAGTCATCGGGTGGAAGCCGGACGAGTTCGCCGATGGCAAAATTCACGGCGACATCGATTTCGACAGCAAGGGCGACACCTGGATGCTCACCTACTTCGGTCCGCAGCCATCCCGTGAGGAATGGGACCGGGCCTATCGCGGGAGCTGGCTGCTGCATTTCAACGCGTTCACCGGAAAGGCGGAGAATCTCGGCATCCCGCTGGAAGGTGCGAGTTGGCCCTATTTCAGTTACTCCGGGAAACAGCATCTCCTGTTCGGCGTGGACAATACCGGCGACAACGTGATTGCATACGACACCGCGGCGGGAAAGATGGCGTATGGCGGCGCGCCCCCGGACAATATCCGGTGGTACGCCCGCTGTGTCATGATCGATGAGGCCGACGGGTGCATATACGCGACCGATTCCCGCTCGAAAGACCGTCAGTTCGTGCGGTACTCACGGCGCAACAACGAATTCATCCGCATGAAAGCCACGGTCCCGGTGAATCCGGCGACCGGCAAACGCGGGGACTGCCGCGCCCACACCGAAAGCAGGGATGCCGATGGCGCGTTTTGGTGCTTCGATTTCTACGGCTCCATTTTTAAATTCTGGCCGGAGCGGGACCGTACGGAATTTGTCTGCGCGAACTGGGGCAAAGAGGGATATTATACCGCGAACATGGCCCGTAGCCCCGGCGGACGCTATCTCTACTACATCCCGGGCATCGGGCCCCAATACGGACAGGGGACGCCCATCGTGCAATACGACACGAAACGGAACAAAAAGAAGGTACTCGCGTTCATATATGATTATTATATGAAGAAATACGGCTACGGCGCGGTGCGTCCCTACGGCATCGAGATGGATGCGAAGGGGGAATCCCTCTTCTTCTATGCCAATGGCGGGTTCCATACGCGGGAGAACGGCGCGGGATGGAACGAGATTCTCATGCGGCGTCCGGCGATCTTTCAGGTCCATATTCCGGCTTCCGAGCGTATGGAGTAGCCGGAGGAAATGTTCCGCGCGGTTTCCTTCTTTACAGGCGGGGGGAAACCGGCGGTTTTAACCGGGAAAGGAGCCTTGTTTCAAAGCCTTTCGGTTCCGGCGCGGCCGCTCCGGGAGGGAATTTGTCCCCGCTGTCGGCAGGCGCGTGTCTCGATGGTGTTTTCGGCAAGTGGCAAGGTTGTGTTGCATGGCGTTACGAGAGGAATT
>CAYRTQ010000295.1:0-5928 GCA_964426865.1 uncultured bacterium | reverse complement strand
CAAACACTCCTCACCAGAGAGCGCATTTTACAGAAAATTCAGGACTTGACTCACGATGAAAAAGCTGTTGTGTATTTTCACGCTTGCATGTCTTTCAATCTCCGCAACAATTTTTGCGGAAGAAGTTTTCACCGACTATCCCGCTTATACCACCGCGCTCGCCTATGATGGTCAGTATTTCTGGATCGGTCAGGAATACAAGGTGCTGAAATGGGACAAGAATGCGGGGATTCTCGCGGAGTACACGCCCAAAGACGGGCTGCCCGGTCCATGGATTCGGGAAATCTCCGTCGCCCCGGACAAGAAAACGGTCTGGGCTGCATCGGACAGCAGTATTGCCCGGTTCGATGGAACATCCTGGCATACGTTTACCGTAAATGAAGGAGTATCATCCGGTCCCCTGGGGAATACCGCATTTGAACGTGATGGGTCGATCTGGATTCTTACCAAAGATGGCACGGGCGTCTTCCGGTATAACGGAAATACCTGGAAGCACTTCACCTCCGCCGATGGGCTGGCAAGCGATACTGTTTATGCGGTTGCTGTAGACTCCACAGGAGTAGTCTGGATAGGAACGGATAATGGGGTGTCAACCTATGACGGCTCGATCTGGAAAACCTATACCGTCGCGGATGGATTGCCGGATACTGTGGTTACCCGCATTCTGGTGGACAAGAACAACGTGAAATGGTTCGGAATCGGAGGGGAAGTCGGCGGGGTGGCCCGGTTTGACGGTTTAGCTTGGACTGCCTACAATATGGACAATGGCAAAATTGAGGCAAAGAGTGCTTGGGAAATGGTAGTCAGTCCGGACAATACGCTTTGGATGTCCATGATGGACATTCGATATGTTGAAAAAACCATCGGCGCTCAGAAGCCAGCAAACGGTATCTACTTATACTATAGTTATAGATACTTTTACGATGGACAAAAGTTTGTTTTATACGATAGCAATGTGTACGATGGAGTAGCAGCATCCTTCCCGTATGATGGGGGGATAGTTTTCGATACAGATGGCAAAATGGTAGTAGCTTCTTCATTATACCCGATACGAAAGTACGGCGGCGCAGATAAGAAAAGCTTTCTTGTGGACAGCGATAATGTTTTGTGGGCGCTCGAATATTCGCATCACGGGAACTCTTGGCTGACAAAAAGAAGTATATATGATCAAACAGGGTTGCTTTTACAAGGATTTGGACCGGTATCCGATACCATTTACGCCCTATCCATTGGTGTCGACAATTCTCTTTATGTTGGATCCCAAAGCGGAATTGCTGTATGGAAAAATGCTCAATGGAAAATATCGACTTCTTTTGAAAATGGCATTCTTGATGTAAATTATCTTGCACCGGAAAGTGATGGAGACGTCTGGCTGGAAGATAACGGTCCTTATCGTAACAATCTTGTATTCTTTCAGTGGCCTAAAGTGAAATATTATTCCGAAAATCTACCTTCAAAATATGTAAAAAGCATCGCTGTCGATAAAAACGATATTAAATGGATCGGTCTTAAAGAGAACGGTGCAGTCAGCTACGACGGCTCCACCTGGACGCAATATACCACCGCAGATGGCCTAATAAATGATGCCGTGAATGCCATCACGGTTGATTCCTCCGATTCCAAATGGTTCGGCACATCCGCCGGAATTTCCCGTTATGACGGCTCAACCTGGACCTCTTTCCCCACCGCCGAGAACGGCAATCCGGTAGGCAACGTAAGTGTGCTCGCCGTAGGTTCCACCGGCATTCTCTGGGCAGGGACAAACAACGGCCTGCTTCGGTATGACGGCTCTTCCTGGACCCGTTTCACTCCGAAGGAAGGGCTGGCCGACACGCTGCTGCTATCTTTGGCGGTTGGGAGTAATGGCGTGGTTTGGGCGGGAACGGCGAACGGATTATCGCGGTATGACGGGAAAGAATGGAAAACCTTCACCACTTCGGACGGTCTCCCCAGCAACCGGGTGCAGGCGCTGGCGGTGGATCACAACGGCGTAATCTGGATCGGGACAGACAAGGGGCTGGTGAGCTATACAGATAGTGAAAGCCCGAACTTCGTCAGCGAAGATGCGGCCATGCCCTCCGCGTTCCCCATTCTCTCCGTATACCCCAATCCTTTCAATCCCTCAACGGTAATCGAGTGTACACTTTCCACTGACAGCAAATCCGAGCTTGCCATCTATGCTCTGACCGGCCAAAAGGTCAGAACCTTGGCATCGGAATACCTTCCCTCGGGGAAACACCAGTTCCGATGGGATGGCAAGGATGATTCCGGGCAGGTTGTATCTTCGGGAGTGTATATCGCCAAATTGAAGGCCGGAAACTTTTCCGCAGCTTCGAAAATGGTTCTGGTCAAGTAGGTCCGGGGGAGGGGCGCTGAACTGAGGCAGGTTCCACGGAATCGAAGCCGGGGGAAATCCAGTCATCGACGATAATTTCGGGAACGGCGCGCCATCCGGAGAAGTCTTTAGAGAAAGAACCCGCGAGACGGGGAGGTCTTTTCAACCCTCCCCGTTATTTTTTACCGCCGTTCTTGGCGTTTCCTCCGGAAAGTGTTATCTTTCCTTCAGTAGCCGTTTTCCCGAAGGTTCACCCCAGATGACGATATGATCGCTAAACGCATACTCATTCTCCTCTTTCTGGTCCTGCTCACCCCGTACGTTCCCGGGGCGGGAGAAGCGTTTACCATTGCCCGCCTGAAGTACGGCGGCGGCGGGGACTGGTATTCCAATCCTTCTTCGCTTCCCAATCTCATGCGGTTCGTTCGCGAGCGGGCGGGTATCGCCACCTCGGACAAGGAAGCGGTGGCGTCCCTCTCCGGAGAGGATATTTTCAATTACCCGGTCGTCTATATGAACGGGCACGGGAATATTTCCTTGTCCGACAAGGAAGCCGTCCTGTTGCGGCGTTATCTCACCGGGGGCGGATTTCTCATCGCGGATGACAATTACGGCATGGACAAGAGCTTCCGCCGGGAAATGAAAAAAGTGTTCCCCGACCGTGATCTCGTGCTCCTGCCGAAGGACCATCCTGTGTTCCGGGCGGTGTTCCCCTTCCCGGAGGGGCTGCCCAAGATTCATGAGCATGACGGCGAGCCCGCGCAGGCGTTCGCCATCTTCCACGAGGGGCGCATGGTGGTCTTCTATTCGTTCCAGTCGGATTTGGGCGATGGCTGGGAGGATCCCTCGGTCCACAACGATCCGGAAGAACTCCGCACCGCCGCTCTCCGTATGGGCGCAAACCTCATTTTCTGGGCGCTCAGCCGGTGAACCGGGAGGACCGCATGACGGAGCCGACATCATACCGCGCCATCCTCCTGCTCCTGCGGAGAGTGGAGCGTCGCTACCTGCTGATCGGGGCAATAGAATCCGTTCTGGCCGCGGTCGCCGTTCTGGCGGGGCTGTACCTCCTGTTCGGGCTGGTCGAGTCCTTCGCCTGGCTTTCCACGACAGTACGGTCGGCGCTGTTTACGTTCACTCTCGCAGCCTCGGCGGGGACGCTGGTCACCCTTGCCCTCATCCGGTATCTCCGGCGTCCGGACCGCGATGGTCTGGCCCGTCTGGTGGAACAGCGGTTCCCCGATCTCCGCGAGCGTCTCATCAGCGCGGTGCAACTCGGCGGTCTCGATGAATCCGGGCTGCGCGGCCAGTCCGTTGAACTTGTGGCGGCCCTTCTGCGCTCCGTCGAGCGCGAAACTCTCGCGCTGCCGGTGGAAAAGGCGGTCCCGACCCGTCGGATGATTTTCCTTACCCGGACCGCGCTGGGTATTGTGGCGGTGCAGATTCTCCTGATCGTCCTGCTGCCCGGTTCGCTGGCGGGCGGGTTTTACCGTCTGGCCGACCATTCCCACGCCTATGTCCGTCCCGGCGCCATCGTCATCCGCACCACGCTCGGCGACGCTTCCATCATACGGGGCGACAATTTCGCCACTCCGGGGTTCATCACCGGGAGCGGCGCGCGTCTCACCGTCTTCTACCGCTGGCGGGACTCCAATACCTGGAATTCCCGTCCGGTGGAGGTGAATCCCCGCACCGGGACGTTCAAACTCACCATCGAGAAGCCGCGGCTCTCCTTCTCCTGGTACCTGGAATGCGGCTCATCCTCGACCGAGCGTTACATGGTGACCGTCATCGAACGCCCGGTGGTGGAGAAGCTGCGGCTCACCCTCCGGTATCCCGCATATACCGGGCTGGGAACGGTGACCCGCACCGACAATGACGGTAATATCCGCGCGCCGCGGGGTACCACGGTTCTGCTGGAGGCGGAGACGAACAAGCCGCTGACGTCCATGACCATCCGTTGGAGCGATTCCACCCTCGCCGCCTGCGCGGTTTCCGGAACGAGCGGGAGGGCATCCTTTACAGTCACCCGCGATGTCGATTACTCCATCGGTCTCCGGGACACCTCGGGGATCGGCGACATCAACCCCATCCTCTACCGCATCACCAGCCTGGAGGATACCGCTCCCCGTATCGCCATCCTGAGCCCCGCCGCCGATGTGGCGCTCACCCGCTCCATGATGGTTCCGCTCCTCTACCGTGCGGAGGACGATTACGGCATTTCCCGTGTTGCGCTCCTGTACAAGCTTTCCACCGAGGAAAAAGGCCGCATCCTGGACATCCGACGGGGGAAGACCGCCGGGGGGACGGAGGATCGGTACGACTGGAAGCTGGGTGATCTCAACCTGCTTCCCGGCGATACGGTGACCTACCAGCTCGCGGTCTGGGACACCGACACCGTGCGCGGCCCCAAACAGGGGCTTTCGGAGAAATACACGGTGCGCGTGCCCTCGCTCACCGAACTGATGCGGGATACCGTGGCTGAGCAGAACGAGGGAATGGAGAAGCTTCGCGAGGTGCGGGAGCGGAGTTCCGAGAAGGACAAGGCGCTGGAAGGGGTGCGGCGCGGCGTGGTGGACGGCAAGAAACCGGACTGGAACGACCGGAACGCGGTGGATGAGTCGACGAAGCAGATGGAGAGCATGCAAAAAGAGGTCAAGGACCTCTCGCAGTCCATCAAGAACACCGCGGAGAAATTGAACGCCGAGGATATGGCGGCGCTGGAGACGGTGGAAAAGCTGGAAAAGATATCCAAAATGATGGATCAACTGGCCGAGGGCGAGATGAAGGAAGCCTTGAAAAGGCTCACCCAGGCCGCACGGGAGATGGACCCCCGCGCGCTCAAAAATGCGCTCGACCAGTACCAGGTTTCCGCCGAGGCCATCCAGAAAAAACTGGACAACCTCCTCAGTCTGCTCGAACAGGTGAAAAGTCTCCAGCGGTACGACATGGCGAAGAAGACGCTGGAGGACATGGCGCTCAAGCAGGCGGAACTGGCCCAGAAATACCGTAACGATCCCCGGGACCAGTCGCTTGCCCGTGAACAGAAGGTTCTCGCCTCGGAGATGGAAAAGCTCCAGAACGAAATGCGGGATATGGCGAAGGAACTCGGGGAGCGGTTCTCCCTGAACACCGGGCCGTTCGAGGAATATCTAAAGTCCTCCGACATCTCCGCCGGAATGAAGGATACCGCGAAGAACATGGAAGGCGGGATGCGGGAGCGCGCCGAAAAGGGGCAGGACGCCGCCAATTCCCAGCTCGCGGAAATGACCCGTAAAATGGATGAACTGGGGGCCTCCATGCAGGGGACGAACTCCCGGGAAATGAAAAACCGTCTGCTGGCCGCCACCACGCAACTGCTCGCCATATCCGACAACCAGGAGAAGGTTCTCGGGGAATTCAGCCGGAGCGACGGCGAGGCGCTCACCCGGCGTCAACTGGAGATCATGGAGAGCTACGGCAAGGCGGAAAAGACGGTGCAGGGGCTTGGCTCGGTATCCCCGGACCTTGCGGCGGTGGTGGACCAACTCACCGCGGGAACCCGGGATTCCATGAAAAATTCTACTTCACGCCCGGGGACCTGGGCTTTCCGG
>CAYRTQ010000294.1:1795-5929 GCA_964426865.1 uncultured bacterium | reverse complement strand
TCTGCACACTCCGGGTCGCCACGTCGGTCAACGCCTGGTCGCCGTTGGTGGCCGCTATTGCGGACTGAGGGGAGGACTGGCCGATTCCCTCGCGGGTCATGGAGACAGCGAAGAAGAGAACCAGGAGCGTGATCATGGCGGTGAAGGCAATTCTTTTCATGATTTCCTCCGTTCATTGCGAATCGAGCTTCTCTGGACAATGACCCGCCATATACGGGCGCCGTCTGCGTATGGTTTCCCCGCCGCGTCCCGGAGACGCGGGTTCCGCCCAAGAGCGCGGGCGGGAGATTCCTCCCGGTATCGTTGTAACCGGACAGACTCATTCAGAGATCGGGGTCCGAACTGTGCTACAATATAATAATAATATAAATAATTTCGCGTACGGTCCACGGCTTTTCCATTCCCGCCGCGATATGGATCGCATTTTCTTTTTCCCGGTTCCGCGGGGGCATAAAAAAAGGGAGCGCGTTTCGCTCCCTTTTTTTATGCGGTATGGCACGGCCCGTTTATGACGCCCCGTGCACCTTTTTCATCATTTCCAGCAGTTTCTCACGGCTCAGGTCGTCCGCTTTCCCGGTCTTGTGGCAGGAATAGCAGGTCATCTCCACGGTGAGCCGGGCGAATCCCCCGGAATCGATCCCGGCTTTCCCGCCGTTGTCCAGCGCATAGGAGGGATCGGCGGAGATGCCGAAGAGATGGGAGCGGGTATCGCCGCGATGGTAGCCCTTGTCCATGACATCATAGGCCCCGCGCCCGGCATAGGGCATGTGGCAGTCGATGCAGGCCACTCCCTGCATGGCGGCGATTTTCACCGGCTTGGCGAACTTGCCGGTGTGGCAGCTCTCGCATTTGCGGGGAACGCCCTCCGCGGAGGCCGAGGTAACATGCGAATCATGGCACATCACGCAGGTGAACTTGAATTTCCCCTTCTTGTTCAGGCTCATCTCGGTGAACTGCTGACGGCTTTCGATCAGGTCTTTGGCGACCACATTGAGCGAGTTGTCCGCGTTACGCTTGTGGCAGGCTCCGCAGGCGGCCAGACTCTTGTCCCGGGTGATCAGCAGGTCGCCCCCGGCCTTCTTCACCCCTTCCTTGTCCTTGAGATCCACATGACGCGCGCCCATGCCGTGGCAGGCCTCACATCCCACCCCGCTTTCAAACCAGACTCCGGGAATACCCTCCAGCCTGTTCTCGACACCGTCCTCGTAGGTCCCGGATTCCTTCCAGCCGACCACATGGCATTTGATGCAGTCGTATTTCATCGTGCCCGGAGCGGTATCGGCCTTGAACCCGGTGAGTTCCTTGCCCCGCACGGACCATTGCGCTTTCGGGCCGGTCACCACATAGCCTTTCGAGTCGAGAAACCGGGCATAATAGGTCGATCCCCCCACCAGCCAGGAAATATCTCCCCAGCTTTTCCCCTCCGGGTTCCGGACGCCTTCGCCCTGCGGAGCCTGCCCCCCGGAAACCGGACGGAGCATCCCGGCGTGGCCGTGACCGGCCCACTGTTTCGATATTTCGGAATGGCACATCCCGCAACTCTTCGAACCCACATAGGAGTTGTCCTCGGCCCGCGCCGGACCGGGAGAATACAGCGCGCCGGACCACGCGGCCACGGCAGCAACCAGCAGGATCGAAAATCTCGATTTCATGTCCTCACCCCTTTACGCAACGGATGTTTTATTTTGACGCTTCGCAATTTTCAATGGGTGCATCATGTTTGGGCGGCGACCGCAACCGACTGTGACCAAAGCGTTTTCGTGGGGCAAGGAAGCCCGCGCTCCTTTCACCTCCTCCATACTTTCCCGGTGCGCCCGGAAAAGCGCCCAAAGAGGGCGGTCCGGGAAAAGCCGGGGACTTATCCGGGACATGTGTAAACCACGCTTTCCATACCCGGCTGCAAGGCCGGTTGAGAAGAAACCGCGAGGGACCGTTTTTTTATGCTCCGCACCGCTGTCATTTCTCGTAGCTGCCTTCGACCTCCTTTTAACAATAGCGCGGACAGTTACACTGTATCGGTAATCCGTATCATTCCCAAATCAGGGTCAGCGTACCGCCCTCCCCCGGTTCCGCACCTGTCCCGAAACGTGCGCCTTCACGGTTCAATATCTCGCGGAGCCAGCGGGCGTCGGCGCGTGAGGCCCGGTTCACCCGCAATCGCCGCATCTGCATGGGGACCATACCCAGACGCTTGAGGTCGCCGGTACGAGGATCGAGCGTCATGAAATACATCAGGGACAGATCTCCCCGGAAAGCCTCGTATCCCCCGATTCCCTCATAATCGTTGATGAAGTCGCCGCAACCATAAAAAATGGGGCGGTTGCGGTAGACCTCGATCCCCAGCACGTGGTGGGAGGAATGCCCGTGGATGCAATCGATGCTCCCCGTATCGAGAAGCGCGTGGGCGAAACGGATGTGTCCGGCGGGAATATCGTACCCCCAGTTTTCTCCCCAGTGAATGGAAACAACCGCCGCGTCGCCGGGCTGTTTCACCTGTCGAATTGTTTCCCCGATCGCTCGGGCGGCTTCATCGGAGAACACGTTCAGGTAATTCACTCCGGGTTTTCCGGAGGAAGCGGCCCAATCGGCGGGGATGCCGCTGTCTCCCGAGCCATACGAAAAAACCAGCACGCGCCCGGTCTTTGACGGAATGACCGACGGTCCACTCGCCTCCCCGAGGTCGCGGCCCGCTCCGGCATACCGTATTCCCGACGCCCGCAGGGAATCCAGCGTTTCGAGAAGCCCGGAACACCCCCAGTCCAGAACATGGTTGTTGGCCAGCGCGCAGCAGTCGATTTTCGCCACGGTCAGACAGCGGATATTGTCCGGGTGCATGCGATAGTTTATGCCCTTGCCGCGCCGGTAATCGTCGCCGCGGGTGATCGCGGTTTCCAGATTGACAATACGGGCGTCCGGACTCGCCTCCTCCAGCACATCGAGAGCGTCTCCCCATATATAAGAATAACTCACCGGCGCGGGAACGGGACCGTTGACACTTTCGGCGAGATGCACATATTCCCGTGCATCTCGAAGAAACGGCTCGTGGATGGCCTGATTCCCGGGATGCGGCAGTATCTGGTCGATACCCCGTCCGGTCATGACATCGCCGCAGAGAAACAGGGTGAGCGCGGGATCGGGGTTTCGGGAAACGTCCGGCATGACAGGACCTCCGGAAGACGGGAGAGGGGGTGAACCCATAGTGAGCTTCCCCGTTTTCCATGGATGGCGGGGGGTAATCTTCGGTTGACCGGCTTCGACAAGCTCAGCCAGCGTCGGGCGCTGATCCCGCGGTCACTGAGCCTGTCGAAGTGTCGAAGTGTCGAAGCGCAATCCACCCGCCTTATTGATTTGACGGCCTTATCCGGGGCATCACCTGTATTTTCCGGTCGCAGAGGCGCTTTCGCAAGGGAAAAAACGCCCGCGCTCTTTTCCCGGTTCAGATGCGCCTCACATATCAATATATGGTTTTTCGCGGGTTCCCGGCGAGAGAAATCCGGAGGGCGGAAAAGGGCGTTGTACGGAAGTCAGAAATGTGCGAAATTACAGGGAGAACCCCGGTTCACGCTCCCCGTTCCCCTCCCGAAAGGTCTTCCCATGAATATATACGCTGTCATCATTTTCGCCGCGCTTTTTCTGGATTATGCCCTGGAGCTCTGGTCGGATATGCTGAATCTCCGTCACCTGGGCCGTGAGCTGCCCCCCGAATTCCGGGATGTTTTCGATGCCGAATCCTATCGCCGGTCTCAGGACTACACCCGGGCGCGGACCCGGTTCGGACTTTTCTCTTCCGGCGTGAGTCTGGCGGCGCTCCTTGTCTTCTGGTTCGCGGGGGGATTCAACGCCCTGGACCAGATGGTTCGCGCCCCGGAACTGCCGACGGTGATAACCGGCGTGTTATATATCGGGATTCTGCTCCTTCTCCGGGCGCTCCTCGGTCTCCCGTTCCAGATATACAGCACCTTTGTCATCGAGGAACGATTCGGGTTCAACCGTACCACACCGGGAACGTTCATCACCGACCGTGTCAAGGGCCTGCTCCTGGCGGTGTTCTTGGGCGGGCCGTTCCTGGCCGGGATACTCTATTTCTTCCTCTATGGCGGAACGTGGGCCTGGTTCTGGGTATGGCTCGCGGTG
>CAYRTQ010000294.1:0-1785 GCA_964426865.1 uncultured bacterium | reverse complement strand
GCCCCTGTTCAACAAGTTCCGCCCGCTGGAAGAAGGAGCGCTCCGGGAGAGCATCCTCGGGTACGCCCGCTCGGTGAACTTTTCCCTTGCCGATGTCTACATCATCGACAACTCCAAACGCTCCACCAAGTCCAACGCCTTCTTCACCGGTTTCGGGCGCACCAAGCGCATCGCCCTTTTCGACACCCTTGTCCAGCGTCACACCATCCCGGAGATCGTGGCGGTCATCGCCCACGAAGTCGGCCATTACAAACGGAATCACATCATCCAGGGCATCCTTATCAGCATCGCGCACACCGGAGCGCTCCTTTTCCTGCTCTCCCTGTTCATCCGGAACGGGAGTCTGGCGGCGGCATTCCGGATGGAGCAGGTTTCCGTGTGGGCTGGAATGGTATTCTTCGCCCTCCTCTACACCCCCATCGAACTGGTCCTGTCCGTGCTCATGAACCTCCTCTCCCGTCACAACGAGCGTCAGGCCGACCGGTTCGCGGTGGACACCGCCCCCGAGCCGGAAGCCATGCCCGACGCCCTGAAAAAACTCTCGGCGGACAATCTCTCCAATCTCACCCCGCACCCTTTCTACACCTTCCTCCATTACTCGCATCCCCCGATCCTGGAACGTATCCGGACCCTGGACCGCTGGCTTCGGGCGCGACGGGAACCCTCCGGAAATTTCCATTGAGAAGAGCGCCGGAACTCCACATATTAGAACAAATTTGACCCCATATCACACGCTCCCGTCCGGGCGCGCGCCGCGCGCGCCCCGGCGCGGGCGAATCCATTCCTTTTCAGGAGACATCCCATGTCCCGTCCCACCCGCCGCACCCTGCTCAAAACCGGCGCCGCCGCACTCGCCGCGACGGTTTCGCCCGCCGCTCTCTTCGCCGCGTACAAAGCCCCCGGAGAGGTGCGGGTCATCTATCACGGCGGGGATTTCTGGCACAACCCGGTCACCCAGGAAATCGCCTGGCGGCGGACGCTCGGTCACGCGGGCTGGCGTCTCATGTTCGCCCCGTCGGTGGAATCGCTCACTCCCGAGACGCTGGCGCAGACCGATCTCCTCATCCTCTGCCGGTACGGCACGGTGACCGACGATGTCTGGAACCTGCCTTATGGCAACCTGGCCCTGGGATTCACCACCGACCGTCTCGTG
Organism: uncultured bacterium; assembly: GCA_964426865.1. Taxonomy (GTDB): domain Bacteria; phylum Latescibacterota; class Latescibacteria; order Latescibacterales; family Latescibacteraceae; genus JAWLHT01. The sequence continues at coordinate 632 of CAYRTQ010000294.1, read as the reverse complement.
GAGAACCGTCCCGCCCAGCCTTTCTTCATGAGCGACGAGCTGGAAACCGCCATCATCGCCAACGTCCGGCGCGGCATGGGACTTCTCGCGGTCCACTGCACGGTCTGGAACGGCGAGCGTCGGAAATTCATGGACCTCCTGGGGGTGAAGAAACCCATCATGCACACCATCGTCCAGCCCGCCCATATTCACAATCTCAACCAGAACCACCCCATCACCAAGGGAATCCAGCCCTTCGATACCGGCGATGATGAAATTTTCAACGCCGAAATGCAGCCGGGAAAATATGAACTCCTCTTCAATACCAGCGGCGAGGAACAGAAAATCACCGCGTTCGGAGGCTGGTGCCGTGAGGAGGGCAAAGGACGGGTGGTGGCGCTCCTTCCGGGCCACCTTCCGGGACCCTACATGCAGGTCCCCTATAACGAGATCATGTGGCGGGCGGCCCACTGGGCGCTGCGGAAGGATATTCCGCCCTCCGGCGCGCAGTCGTGGACCAAAAAATAAGTGGTTCTCTGTAGGTAAACGGTACTGATGCGTTTTCCTCCGAAGCCGGGTATGGGTGGTGCGGTAGGAGCCTGTCCTGGAAAAGCCCCCCGGGTACGGTATGGATTCCGGGGTAGTGGACCGCT
>CAYRTQ010000293.1:5036-5940 GCA_964426865.1 uncultured bacterium | reverse complement strand
AGCGGTCCACTGCCCCGGAATCCATACCATACCCGGGGGGCTTTTCCAGGACAGGTGAAAACCGCATCAGTACCGGCTACCCACAGAAAACCGCGATGAACCTTCCCATCCCGCCTGACTGCTTTGTCCCTTCATCCCCCTATAGTGAAAGACGCTTCTCATGGAGCGGGGATTCAGGGTTTTGCAGCCTTCGGTTTTATCACTTTTCGCCACAGCATCATGTTGCCCTTGGCCCGACGGTCTCCGGTTTCCACGACCACGGCGTTCCGTTTCACGAAACGCAACTGCACCTTGATGGGCTGTTCATTGCCGGGCATGGGGAAGAGACCGGAATACATCCCCGTGGACATGGGCTGGATTTTCCGCACGATGATGCTTCCGGCGCCCAGGTCCGTGGAGTAGAATCCCGGAGCGGAAGTCATCTCCGCGATCAGTTCGTTCCCCTCCGGACGGTGGACGGTGAGAAGGATGCCCTGGTTGGTTTCCCACTGGCCGAGCAGCGGTTCGCGATCACTGACCGTGTTCTGCCGCGCGGCGCAGGAGAACAGGAACGCGGATGCAATCAGGAGAAATATCGCTGTCAGAGCCGGAGTTCGGGGGTTTTTTTCGGTCATATGGAAAATTTCCCTTGTCTCTCTCCCGGATCGCTGTTTCTTATAAGGATTTCGTACGGGCTTTCTCTGGGCCGCGTCCGGTTTTAACCGTGTCATCAGCGCCATTTTCCACCTTCTATCGAAACATACAAAACTAATAATTTTCGGCCCGATAATCAAATGATTTCATTGTAAGGAGTTCTGAAATCCCGCCGGGGCGCCGGCTTTCCATTATACGGACCATCCTTTGCCGTACGGCCTCCCCTCGGGGCGGTGAATGCCGGGGAAAACGGCCCCGATGCCGTTCGTCG
>CAYRTQ010000293.1:0-5026 GCA_964426865.1 uncultured bacterium | reverse complement strand
TGGGCGGAAACCCCGCGGTACGGGGAGCGGAACGCATTTTGTGAATGGGAGTCGATAAAGGTAACGCCCGACGGTTGCGGGTTTGCGGGAGTGTTCTCTCAAGGAGTGTCAATGGCACTGCGGGAATCGGATAAAACCGCCGAACTGGCGCGCCAGATCGGCCTGATCACGGTCGTGAGCTGCGGCATCGGGTCCATGATCGGCTCGGGAATTTTCAAAAAGCCGGGAGTGATGGCCACCCAACTGGGATCGCCGGAGCTTTTGGTGCTGGTCTGGATCGTGGCGGGACTGATGACCCTGTTCGGATCCCTGAGCATCGCCGAGATTTCCGGGATGTTCTCCGACTCGGGAGGCCAGTACGCCTATTTCAACCGCTCATACAACCGCTTCGTGGGCTTCCTCTATGGCTGGGCGGTGTTTGCCATCATCCAGACCGGCTCCTTCGCGGGAATCGCGTACGTTTTCTCCGATTCGCTGGGATATTTCGTACAGTTCCCCCGTCTTCCGGGAGAATGGGAGGCTTTCGCCCTCCATATACCGCTTCTGGGGAATATCACCCCGTTCAAATTCATCGGGCTCAAGCTCTGCACCATTGCGCTCATCGTGTTTCTCACCGCGGTGAACTACCTGTTCACCGGGATGAAAATTCTCACCATCGCGGTGATCGTTCTCTTCGCCTTTTCTCTCGGACACGGGGAAACCGCGCATTTCTTCCAGTCCACCATCGCGCCGGACACCCCGTCCTCCTCTGTTTTCCTGGCGTTCATCATCGCCATGTCCGGGGCGTTCTGGGCCTATGACGGCTGGATAAACGTCACCTACATCTCCGGCGAGATACGTGATGTGCAGAGGACACTCCCCCGGGGAATGATGATCACCGCGGTGACCGTCATGATCGTCTATATTCTCATCAACCTGGCCTACATCTATGTCATTCCGGTGGGGGAGATGGCCGCGCGGTATCTCGGCGCCCAGGCCCAGGGCCAGTCCTACCTGGTGGCCACCGATGTCGCCCGCAGTTTCTGGGGCGACTGGAGCGGGAGCGTCATCGCCGCCGCCATCATGATCTCCACGTTCGGCGCGGTGAACGGCACCATCATGATGACCGCCCGGGTGAACTATTCCATGGCCCGCGAGGGCCTGTTCTTCCGTAAGATCGGGGAGATCAGCCCACGGTTCCGGACGCCCGGGCCCTCCCTCGCGCTCCAGTGCGTGTGGGCCTGCGTGCTGGTGCTCAGCGGGACTTTCGACCAGCTCACCGACATGCTCATCTTCGTGAGCTGGATGTTCTACGCCGCCGCCGCTTTCGGGGTGGTGGTCCTGCGACGCCGCATGCCCGACGCGCCCCGTCCCTACCGGGTTTGGGGCTATCCCTGGGTGACCTACGCCTTCGTGTTCTTTTCCCTGGTATACGTGGTGTTCACCCTGTACTCGGATATCACCGCCTATCTGGACGGGAGAGCGCCGCTCATCAATTCCCTCATGGGCGTGGTGCTGGTCGCGCTCGGGATTCCGGGGTATCTCTATTGGAGCCGTAAGAATCCGGTTTCCGGGGGAGACGCCCAGGGGTGACGAACGGGGGGGAAAAAAGACAGGGCGGCGCGGGCGCAAAGGGATGGTCTGCACCGGGGTTCGCGGGAATGGAGGATCGGCGGATTAACAGACAGGGATCCCGCGCCCGCCCCCGCGTCCGTGTCCGCATCCTCGGTAACAATCCTTCCGAACGGCGCGGGAGCTGCATTTTGGAAACCGGCAAACAGGTATCTGTAGCATGAAACGGTCATGATATGAAAAAAGCGCGGTCCTTTTCCCTTGTTCCGGCATTATGCGCGATGCTACTCCTCATCGCCGTTTCGTGCCGCGGCGGAGTTCAGGTCGATGCATACCGGCCCCTCGCGCGTCCGCATCCCTCGGAAGCCGATTCCTGGTATAACTCCGGGGTGGCGCTCACCGTCTGCGGACGGGATTCCCTGGCTGCGGAGGCGTTTTCGCGCGCGGTCGGCCTGAACCCCGATGACGCGGACTCGTGGTTCAACCTGGGCGTGCTCTACGCGCTCGCGGAACAGCGGGAACCCGCGGCGAAAGCGTTTTCCGAGGCCCTCCGCCGCCGTCCCGCGCACACCAAGCATTTCACCCTCGGCCTGGCCTATTACTCGCTGGGCCGCTATGCGGAAGCCATTCCCGAATTCCGACGGGCGATCGAGAATCATGAGCCGCATCCGGTCACTTCCCATGTAAAACTCGGCTCCTCTTGTTATGCGCTGGGCCGGTATCAGGAAGGGGCCGAGGCGTTCGTTCTCGGCGCGCGGAGCAATCCGGAAGCCGCCATGTACTACAACGCATGGTTCTCCGCCGGGATGGGGTATCAGCTTCTCGGACGCAGCCGTGAAGCGATGGACGCCTATCGTCAGGCCATCCGGACCCGTCCGGATTTCGTGGATTCCTATCTCAATCTCGGAGTCGTTTCCCTGATTGCCGGAGATGTCGAAGGGGCGAAAGAGCAGGCGGCCGCGCTGCGGAATCTGAACCCGGAGGCGGCGGTGAAGCTGGAAACCATTATCCGGTCCGGAGTGAAACGGGAGAAGATGTAATACGAATACTCCGTCAACCGGAAAGGGTATAAGCTTTGGCTGGCCGGCTTCGACAGGCTCAGCGCCCGCCGCTGGCTGAGCTTGTCGAAGCCGGAAGATAGAAAAGACTCAAGCCCACAATATCCAGTTGACAGAGCACTCTGGCCATGACCGGTTGAATACACGGCCCCTTTTGCGGGGTCTGGACGAGTGGAACGGGTATGAAAAAGAAATCAACATCGGGCGAACGTCCCCGACCGGGGAAACCGGCCCTGAATTTTCCGCTACTGTGCGTTGTCGCCGCTTTTGCCGTGTCGCGGATTCTCTACTGGCTGGCGGGGGTACGGTTTGATACGTACGCCAACGTGCATCTCATGCATTTCATTCCCGCCGATCTTCTCCGGTCTCGTCTCTGGGAGACGGTATTCCATCTTCATGACCAGCCGCCGCTGTTCAACCTGTTTCTCGGCGCGGTGTATTCGCTTTTCCCCGGGTTCGCCCCGCAGGCGTTCCATGCCGTTTTTCTGGCGCTGGGGCTCGCGCTCGCGGTGTCCATGCATTGTGTCATGACCCGGCTCGGCGTGTCCCCCCGTTTTTCTGCGGCGCTCACCATTCTCTTTACCATCAGCCCGGCTTGCGTACTCTTTGAAAATCTTCTCATGTACAGCTATCCGGTTACCGCGCTGATCGGCGGAGCCGCGCTCTTCCTGCTCCGCTTCCTGGAAAAGGGCCGGTTCCGGGATGCGGCGATCTTCTTTTCGCTCCTCGCCTCGGTGGCGCTCATGCGGAGCATGTACCACCTCTTGTGGTTCCTGCTTTTCCCCGCGCTGCTGATCGTTTTCCGAAGGAGGCAGTGGAAGCCGGTCCTGCTCGCGGCGGCGCTGCCGTTTCTCGCGGTTTTCTTCCTCTATGCCAAAAACCTGTACCTGTTCGGGAGTTTCAACGGCAGTTCATGGATGGGGATGAGCCTTTCCAAACTCACCAGCATGCGGCTTTCCGAGGATGAACGCATCGATCTCATCCGTCAGGGGAAGCTTTCCGAACTCTCCCTCCTTCCCCCGTTCAAGGCGCTCTGGTTTTACAGCCAGTACAGCGACATCCCGAAGTTCAGGAAAACCGGGGTCCCCGTCCTGGACCTCGAATTCTTTCCGGATATCGGGAACAACTGGAACAACGCCGCCTATCTCGCCATATCCGATCAATACCGCAAGGATGCGCTCACGGTGATGAAAACCCGTCCCGGCGTATACCTGAAAGGGGTGGGGGAGTCTTTCATCCGCTTTTTCTTCCCTTCGAGCGACTGGTTCCATATCTATGCGAGCGCGGACAACGCGGGCAAAATCACGCCGGTGGAACGGTTTTTCGATACGGCTCTGTACGGCCAGTTTTTCGGGGCCATCGTTCCCGGGCTCACTGCCGATGTCGATCAGTCCTATTTCAGCGTTCCGGGACATATGGGCTTTTTCATTCTCCTCGGATTTCTCCTGGCGTGCGGATGGGGCGCGTGGTTTGTCTTCGGACGATTGCGCGGCGGGCATTCCGGCGATCCCGCCACCCTGGCCGTGATGTACATGCTGATCTGCATTTTCTACACCGCCCTGGTGGGAAACATGCTGGAAGTGGGCGAAAACTACCGGTTCCGTTTCGATGTCGATCCGCTTGTCCTGATCCTCTTCGGCATGTTCGCGAGCGATGTGGCGCGGCGTCTCCGTCACCCGGAGAAACCGCGCGGGCATCCCGCCAATGGCGTTACCCGCCGGGTGAAATGAGCGTTTTCCCCCTGCGTTCTCTATAGTAAGTGGTCGCTTCAACAAACTCGTGACATGACGCTTCGGTCCGGCGTCATCTCCCTGACCCGCAGTATGGAGGATACACCGTGAATCACGCCCCGTACCGTCTCGCCCCGCTCTTCGTGCTCATGTCCCTGATGTTCGCTCCGGTCGCGGCTTCCGCCGCCGCCCACGGTTCTCCGGCGTGGCTCCGGATCGAAAACGCGCTGCCGCCCTCGCCGGAGGGATTCCGGGGAATGAAATGGTGCAGCCGTTTTCATGAAAGCTCCTGGAAGTTTGCCAGTGGTCTGATTCATACCCAGTTCACCCGCGAGGACGAAGATTTCTCGGTGTTCGGAGTGACCGCGAAATATATCACCTATACCACGCGAAATTCGGTTTTCTATGGTGTTCGCATCGACATCGAGGGGAAGGACGCCGTGCGAAAAGCAATGGATGCGGTCCGTAACGAGTATCCGCCCTCCGGTCCGGTGGAAACGGCAAATGATCGTGAAACGCGCTGGCGCACGGAACATACTTCCGTCTCCATCACCCTGCCGGAACGGGAAGACGGTCTTGGGCAGGTGTGTCTCTGGGGCCGCGACAGGGTTTTCCCGGATGATTCAAGAACCCCGGTGTACCTCAACAAGCCGCCGCAGCTCAATCATACCCTCATGAAATACAAGC
>CAYRTQ010000292.1:0-5965 GCA_964426865.1 uncultured bacterium | reverse complement strand
TCATCCCCAGGGGTGACCTCTTTGGTCATGTCAGGTTGAATGGGAATTGGTATCAGAACAGAAAGCGCCACACGTGCCTCCCTCTCTACGATGCTGGCGGTTCGGCTTCCCGATCAATCCTATCCGGTTTCTTTACATCGATAAGAGATGAACTTCCACCCCGATCAGCTCTCTGCAACACGGTAAATGCCCCGTCTGTTTCCAAAACAACTGCCTGGACACGCTTGATATCAGCGATCCCCTTATCCCGGATGGCGGAACGAATCTCGCCCTCGACTACACGTTCCCGCCGCATGGCCCTTTTCAGGAAGTTACCGTTGAAAAAAAGAAGCGCCGGTTCGGATTTGACCAGGCGACTGAAAGTACGCGACCGCACGGAAGCCCATGCCACGATGTACTGAAGTCCGATAAGCACCCCCAGTGCGAGTACGCCTGAAGAAAGGGAAACACTCTGCGAGGTCAGGGTGGAAGCCAGGGTGGATCCGAGCGCGACGGTTACCACGAGGTCGAAGGCATTCATCTTGGAAAGAGTACGCTTTCCTGACATGCGGAGCAGCAAGACCAGCGACGCATAGGCCAAGGTGCCGACCACGAGCGTTCGGAAGATTGAAAACCAGGAATCGAAAAACATAGTTGTTGCTCCGGGAAAACATGAGTTCCCTGCATTGTCCGGAAACGAATTTCAGATGCGCCAGATTTTAAAAAAGATCCATTTCCTGAAAACAGTTTATTTGCCGGAAGAAGATCTTCCGGCGCCATCGCCGGAACCGTGGGTGGTAACGCGTCGGTGCAGCATGGCGTTAACCCGCTCTTGAATGTCTTTGTCTTGCGGCCGGTCGGCAAGATAAAACTCCTCGTAGTACGCTTTGATGAAAGCGGCTACCGGGGTGGCAATCAGCGCTCCGGCCAGTCCAAAGGCGGATGCCAGAATAAGCATAATGAAAAGAATTGATACAGGATGCAAATCCATGGTTGAGGAGCGAATGCGGGGGGCCAGAAAATCTCCGGTTATTTCGTTCAATACAAGGTAGAATACCCCGACCCACAGGGCGATTATCGGGTCTGTCGCGAGGGCGACCAGAATCGGGGGAACCGCCATCAGATAGAGACCGATCTTCGGCACCAACTCGGCAAAGAAAGCCAGCGCCGCCCATACCAGTGCGCCCGGCACGCCAAGAATGCTCAGAACGATTCCCGCCGCGACCGCCTCAATCGACCCGATAACGATGTTCGCCCATATCCAGCCAATCACCATAGACGAAGCACGGGAAAACGCACGCATTGCCGAATCGCTCAAGGAGGGCGGAAAAATCTGAAGGTATCTCTCCAGAAGCGGGCGTGGATTGAGAACCGTGTATATGATGACGGCGAAAAACACCAGTAAGAGAGCGATGACGGTAAAGAGCGAAATCGAAAAGTTGCTTATCCAGTTTAGCAATGTTGAAAGGGATGGATACAGGTCGGGAGATTTCTCCGGGTTCAACGGTAAAGCATTCTGAACGGAAGGATAGCCACGGAGCAGCTTTTCGGCCATACTACGCAGTTGTTCTGTGTAGAGGGGGAAATCCTGCCAGAGCGTTGTAACTTGCCTGCCGATCCGGGGCATTATCAGCCAAAACAGAAAAACGACCAACCCGAGAATTAATCCCACCACGAGCAACGTTCCGACTATCCGGCTCAAACCCTTGTCTTCCAGCCAGGTGACCGGTGCATTGAGCACAATACTCAGTACCATGGCGAAAAAGAACGCGAGGATAACCGTTACGGCAGCGTGTACAAGCCACAGGAGAGTGATTACAGCGCCGGCCCATAGGGCAATCCGGGGAAGGACCTGTTTTATTCCTTTCGATTCCTTCATTTGCTCCATATTGTTCCTGCCGCCGACAGCATATTTGTAATATCATTATGTTCTTGTGATCACTCCTTCCGGATAACAGCCTGCACGGCGGCCTCCGGAAGGAGCATTTCCTCAGAAATATCGATGTTGTTCCGCCTACCGCCCGGAGCGTGATTATCCTCCTCCCGAACCGGACCGCGATGAACCCTCACCCGATGCGGTGAAATGCTCTTCCACGTAATCGACCCGCACATTGCTGACCTGGGCGATATATTGAAAGCTCATTCGGTAAAGCAAGAATATATTATAAAATATATATAATGATTGCTATTGCGCCGGTGAATAAACAGTGAACTATCCCATGCAACAGATGCCGAAACGAGTTCGGCATGACAGCCTCAACCGGTTAATAATCTATCCGCCGACGCAATCGGGTGTATCAGCGCCAAGCTTCCTGCGCTTCCCGTTTTACTTTTACGTTCACATCCGGAATCCCGGCTACCTGGAACGAACTCGTCGCTATTTGTATACGGCCGCCCGACTGTTTGATCTCCTCCAGGAGACGGGTGAAAATCTTGTCCTTTGTTCCCCGGCGTTGTTTGTAATCGACCACGTACCGGAGGATGAATTCCACCCAGTTATCATTGGCAGAGATGGTTACCCGAGGATCGACCGGAGTATCATCGAGGAAATAGACTTCTTTCATCTCCTGCCAGTATTTGCGAGCTAACGGAACATAGTTTCCCACCATCTCGTCTGCCACTTGCACCAGAACCTCGCGGGTGAAGGGAATATCGCTCTGGTAGGCAATGGGGATCATGATTTCGTCCCATACGAAAGGGAAATTGGCGGTGTAGTTGAACACCGGCTCCTTAAAGATAAAGCTGTTGGCCACTCGGACGATGCGACCATTATACAAGTCAGCGTTCACCCACTCGCCGATCTCCATGAGCGTGGTACGGAGCACCCCGATATCGATAACATCGCCCCGGATTCCTCCAAGCTGCACCCGGTCTCCGACGCGATAGAAATTACTGAATGCGATGGCGATCCATCCCGCTATGCTCGTGATGACTTCCTGCAGAGCAAATGCGATCCCCGCCGCGAGAATCCCAAATGCTGGTATAAGCCCGCCCAGACGCTCATTAAATATGAACGCCAGCGTGAAGAGAACGACAAGAGCGCCGAAGAAGGTAATGATACGGTGGGTGCGGTATCGAACGGCCGCATCCGTGACCCGTCGTTCATACACTCTATGTACGATGCGCAGAATGATGGATATGACCAGAATGGTAAGGAACGCCGCCAGAAACTTTATGAATAGGTCATTTCGGATGAGTGCGGGAAAGAAATTCTCCATGGGGGACCTCGGAGAGAGTGTGAACTGGTGTGATATTGACAGAGTTTGCAATACTTTTGCGGAGCGTCAATTCGTATTCGTTGACGAGTCCCTCTCGAAGAGAATCCGTTGGATCGTAGTGGAGGAGATTATTGGGTATGGTTGTTTGCGTACAGCTTTTGAAATATCTCCATCAATACTATCCACATCTTTCAGTCGAGCAGGATGGAGAATGAGCAATCAATCCGCTCATGCCACCGATATGTCTGGAGTTTTGCAGTAACCCCTGGCTGAACGTACGCGACGCCGGTCAGTGATCAGAATAGAGGAATGCTAAGGGCGTATCCGTCATAGCCTTCTATGGGAACGCAGCCCCCTACAACGCACCCCGTTCGTACTCCGTACGAGCGGGGACCCCGCGCCCTCCGGGGGTAAACGCAGTTCCCGCGGAGCGGATAGGGATCGAGGGTTATGGGGCCGGGATCTCACGAATCATACGATTTCTTTATGTATGGATAGGCTCTTAATCGCATCCCCTGTACGGACGACTATAGCTCCATCAACTCCCGGTAACGCTCCTCGATATCCAAAATATCTTCTCTTTCGGAAATGGCTTCCCTGCTTTCCCGCTCGATCATTTTAGCCTGTCGAATAATTGCCAGCCGATCTGCGGAGTTTCGGGTGTGTACCGCAACAGTGGCAAGCATTTCCAGAAGACGGACCCTCACCGCGACATGGCCGTTCGCGAACTGACGCAATTGATCCACCGCCGTATTGACCATTCCAATAAATGAGAATGGTCGATATGATATCACCCGCAAACGGTTGTTCTGATCATACCGGTATCGGGAGGGGAATTCTCTTTCCGCTATCCGGGAAAGGGCATCGCCCAGCCAATCGATACAGGCTATTGCGGTAAACGGGTCATTCACCGCCGGAGAGAGCGCCCGTAACGATATCTCCACAAGCTGATTGACAGCGAATTCGATATCCTGTGTATAAGTGCGCTGTTTTCCGATGACAAAGGCATTTCTGATTTTTTTCTGGAACTCCGGATTGAGGCGGCCGGGTGGAAGCACCCACAGGAGCGGAGCGTTCTCAATGATGAAAAGCCCTGGGCGAAACCCGAGGAGCAACATTATATCGCGCCTGACCGCAATTTCCAAGAGACGGCGGTCATCGATGGCTTCCAGATATCCGCTCTTCAATGCCGGGACTGGCTCGCCCTCGTTTTCAAAACGGTCATGAATGTTCTCCGTCTCGGCGTGGAGAATCTGCACCCGCGAGTCAGTCCCGGAATTCTCCGGCAAGACCTCTTCAATCGTACGGGAAAGGTGTTTCGCAACGTGGGCGGCGATTTCCGGCGGCTGGATTGCCACCGTGGCATGATGGATGAAATAAATCAGCACTCCCATGCTGGCCAGAGCGAGGAGAATACAGAGCGTTATCGAAATATTGGGAACGAAATCGAGATCATTGCCGGATCGAATGCTTCGGAGGACAAGGATGTTGTATATGAACGTGGAAACGAACGTTCCGAGCACGATCTGATTGCCGGTGTCCCGCATGAATGTCCGGAGAATATGGGGCCCGTGCTGCGTTGCGGTCTGAGCGAAGGCGACAACAGCTATGGAAAAAGTAACGCCGGCGACGGTTATCATCGATCCTGCTATCGTGGTAAGGAGTTGGCGGGCGCCAACCGCTCCGCCTCCCCACACCAGTTCGATCTCGGCTCCGAAGTCATGATCAACCACCCGCTGGTCGAGGTATAACGTTCCAAAGGACATAAGAACGGCGGCTCCGGCCATCAAGGACGGAACGAACCAATAGCTTGCGCGAAGCCGTTCCCAAATGCTCATAAGCCGGATATCCACATATTCCTCCTGCCGCTCAGAGAAGAAAGCTTTCAAAGAACGGAAAAAACAACACCCATTATCAATATATAGGCATATGATGCATAACGGCAAGAGCTTTCGGGTTGTTTCGGAGAGTACGAAGATAAGCACAAAGCGCTGAGTGGATTATCAAGTGATAACGTTTGGGTGGCAGAGAGCGTTAGCTGCGCGGAGTCGCCGGCCAAGGGTCAGCATACAGGATGAGATATTACACGTTTGCATGAAAATCTGATAGAACTCAACTGTTTATTCGGAGGTCCCCGTACCGATGAATACATACAATCGGTTTCATGAAATGGAGCTTGCTCTCAGAGATGAATTGGCAATTGATCTCACCGTCAATATTTCTATTGACAAGAGCAATTATTTACCTATAATTACTAGGGTCTTAGTACGAAAATATTCGTATGAGTATTCAGGGCATATATACTTCTCATGATCAAAGTGGGGAAGACATGAAGTACATTGCATGGCTATCTGGGGTTGTTCTGCTGTGGAGTGCAACCCTCGTCTGGGGTAAAGACCTTACAACGGTGACGCTTGTTGAAGGTGAAAACTGTATTTCAGTCTCTCTTGCCAACACGGGAAATCGCGACCTGAACAGCATTACCGCGAATGTGGAAAAGTCGAATCTGCCCCAATGGATCAGGCTCCGAAGTGTGTCGGGAAATGTTACGGCATATAAAGGTAGGAGGAGTGAGGAGAAACTCCGCATCCATCTTACCGTAAAAGACGCCCAGCCGGGAGCAGAGACCGAGATTCCCGTAACTCTCAAGGACCAATCGGGCTGTGAATGGACGTATACTTTCCTGGCCAAGGTTTCGGGCAGCGCGCCTGCCCGATAGAGTCCGTAAATTTCTGTAAAAAGGGATTGTAAAAAAGGCGAGCCTGCCG
>CAYRTQ010000291.1:5575-5989 GCA_964426865.1 uncultured bacterium | reverse complement strand
ATCACTCGCATCATGCGCATCACCGGTTCAGACAGGTTTCAAACACTTTCTTACCCGGTTGATCGCTCATTCATCCTGAATTCCGTTTTCGGCTTTTCCCGGGGTTTCTGGCATGGGCTGGAAGAAACTGACTTTTATCCTCATCCCGCATTCCCAGTCCACCATCAAACAGGTGGGGGTGCCGAGGCCGGTCATTTACGGCTTTCTGGCGTTCCTGCTGATGGCGGTGGGCGTGATGATATTCTATATCATGGGATTCAAGGGCAAGTCTTTTTACTCGGAGAGAACCCAGCAGATCATCGCGGAGAACGCCGTGCTCGAAAAGAGCCTGGCGACATTCGATTCCTCGCTCACGAAGGTACAGACGAAGGTGGCTGAACTCGATTCCGTCAACGAGCAGGTCCTGAAGGAATC
>CAYRTQ010000291.1:0-5565 GCA_964426865.1 uncultured bacterium | reverse complement strand
GCACATCAGCGCCTCGGGGAGTTTGGAAGCCTGCCCGTTTGCGCCCTATTCCGACCGCGATCTGAAAACGGAGGAAGAGACGGGGAAAGCCGGTTCGGAAGCGAAGCTCCGTGTCTCCACGGGGAAAGTGCTCCAGATCATCGATCGCCTGGATCGTGACAGCAAGGCCTACGAGAAGCGGTACAGCGCGATGCATCAGATATTCGTGCAGAAATCGGACTTCCTGCGGCGCATTCCTTCCATCCGCCCTGCGGAAGGGCCCATTCTCAAGGAATTCGGCCCGGCTGCCGACGAATCCTCCGGCGGCGAAAAGCTCAACGAAGGGGTGAACATCAACAATGTGGAGGGGACGCCCGTGGTGTCCACCGCGGACGGCACGGTGTCCCAGGTCCAGCTCAACGCCACCGACGAGAACGGGATTTTCGTGGTCATCGACCACGGGAACGGGTACGAAACCACCTACACCCATCTGCGCCCGGATGTCCTGGTCCGTGCGGGCGAAAAGGTCGCCCGGGGCGAGCGAATCGGTTCAATCGGGCGCACCGGCATCATGATCGTGCAGGTGGCCCCGCATATTCTCTACAAGGTCAAGCACCACGGGACGCTGGTGGATCCCCGCCGGTATTTTTTCGCCTCGGAAGTGTTTTCCTCGAAGGATGCGGGGACCAGTTCTCCCGCGCCATCTTCAGGGCGTCGTCCTTCGTCCTGATGGCCCCCTCCAGTTGCGCGTCCATCGCCTCCCGCAGAATCTCCCCGAATTGCGGTCCCGGCTCCATGCCCAGCGCAATGAGATCGTCACCCCGCAAAAGCGGTTCGGGCAGGGTGAGCGGATGATTCTCCTCCCGCTCCCGCCGCATCTCTCCTTTCAGAAAATCATACGTGCTCAGGTCGCAGTGGCTGGCGAGGCAGTCCAGACGGTGCAGTTCGAGCAGTTCCCCGAAATCCGGACGGGCCATGAATCGAAGGAGCGTGGAGCGTTTCATCCGCGGCACGTTCATGAACTGCATGTGCTTCCGCACCAGTTCATGCACCCGGGTTATGGTATCGCCGCTGAATCGCAGACGGCGGAGGACGGTTTCGGCGATTTCCGCCCCGATCTCGTCATGACGGTTGAACCGGGCGCGATCGGTCAAGGTGAACGTGGCGGGCTTGCCGATGTCGTGCAGCAGGGCCGCGAACGCCATGACCTGCGATCCCCCTCCGAACAGCTTGAGCATGAGCCGGGTGTGCGCGTAGACATCCCCCTCGGGATGATGCTCCGGCGATTGTTCCACTCCCTTGAGCGCGGCGACTTCCGGCAACGCCACCTCCAGCAGGCCGCTTTCGTCCAGCAGGTCCAGCGCCAGTTCGGGATGGCTCCCGGTGAACATTCGGGAAAGCTCCTCCCCAATACGCTCGAAACTGACGCTCACGACACGAACCGCATTGCGCCGGATGGCTTCCATCGTCTTCGGTTCGATGACGAACCCGAAGCGCGCCGCGAACCGTACCGCACGGAGCATGCGCAGACGGTCCTCCTCGAACCGTTGGAAGGGATCGCCCACCGAGCGGATGATGCCGCGCTGGATGTCCTCCACTCCTCCCACATGGTCGTAAATACGGTCTTTCTCCGGGTCGTAGAGGAGCGCGTTGATGGTGAAATCGCGCCTCCGCACGTCCTCGACTTCGTCGGAGCGGTCCACCCGGGTGGGCCGACGGCCATCCACATACGCGCCATCCCTCCGGAACATGGCCACCTCATAGGTGTTCTTCCCGAGAAGCACCATGCTCACCCCGAATTTCGCGCCCACCGGATACACCCGTTCGAAGAGACGCTCGACCTCCTCCGGCGAGGCGTCGGTGGCGATGTCGTAATCCTTGGGCGGGATGCCCATCACCATGTCGCGGACCGCGCCTCCGACTATGAACGCCTGGAAGCCTTCTCCGCGAAGCCGTTGCACGATTCCGAACGCCTCGCCCTTTTTGTCGGTAATGATATCTGTTGTCATGCGACCGATTTCCGGTTGGATCGTTAAAGGAAAACGGGGATAGACCGTCGTGGCGCGCCTGTTGCTTTGTCCACTGGAAGATGCGGGGTGTACTCTTTGGTTGGCCGGCTTCGACAAGCTCAGCCAGCGGGCAAAGCTCAATACGGTTTATTTTTAGCCGAAAAGAGAAAAGCCCTCTCCCACGAAAGACACGAAACACACGAAAAGTGAGTGTTTCACCGGGGAAAATTTCGTGATTTTCGTGTCTTCCGTGGTTCAATGAAACGGTATTGGGGCTAAGCTCAGCCAGCGGCGGACACTGAGCCTGTCGAAGTGCGGACACTGAGCCTGCGGACACTGAGCCTGTCGAAGTGTCGAAGCGCAGTCCACTCAAGGCTGTCCGGTTGACAAGGCGCTCTATACAATTTACCATCTCCCGCGGGAATGTGGGAAAAAAACTGAAAAGGCTTGCAAAAGACCGTCTGAATAGCCTATTTTCAAGATATTCAAGAACGGGGGAGCATATGAAACTGCTGGTCACCGGCGGATGCGGGTTTATCGGGTCGAATTTCATACGGTACCTGCTGGCGGAAGATCCCGGCGTACGGGTGGTGAATCTCGACAAACTGACCTATGCCGGAAATCCGGATAATCTGGAGGACATCGAGCGTAATCCGCGTTATCGTTTCATCAAGGGCGATATCTGTGATCGCCCGACCGTGGATGACGCCCTGTCCGGATGCGATGCGGTGGTCAATTTCGCCGCGGAAAGCCATGTGGATCGCTCCATCGCCGACTCCCTGAGTTTTGTTCGCACCGGGGTGATTGGCGTCCAGACGCTTCTCGATGCGGCGCGGAACGCGGGTGTCACGCGGTTCGTCCAGATTGGCACGGACGAGGTCTATGGCTCCATACGGGAGGGCGCGTTCACGGAGGAATCGCCGCTCCAGCCCTCCAGTCCCTATTCCGCGGCCAAGGCGGCGGGGGACCTGCTCGCGCTGGCTTATTTCAAAACCTACCGCATGCCGGTCATGGTCACCCGCAGTTCCAACAATTACGGTCCCTATCAGTATCCGGAGAAATTGATTCCGCTCTTTGTCACCAACTGCATCGAGGGGAAATCGCTGCCACTCTATGGCGACGGCGCCAATATCCGGGAGTGGATGCACGTGCTGGACAACTGCCGCGCCATCCATCTTGTTCTGCGGCGCGGTGTTCCCGGAGAGGTGTACAACATATCCAGCGGAACGGAAATGTCGAATATCGAAATCGCCCGCCTCATTCTCGACACTCTGGGAGTCTCCGGGGATTGCATACGGCGGGTCGCGGATCGTCCCGGCCATGATTTCCGTTACTCCATCGATTGCGGCAAGCTCCGGGCGCTCGGATTCGATCCCGCGGTGGAAATGGTTTCCGGTATACGGGAAACGGTGGAATGGTACCGCTCCCATCCGGCATGGTGGAAACGTCTGAAATAGGGGATGATTGACAATGGCTCATGAATGGTGCGGCAATAAATGAACTATTTTTCCGGTGTTGTCCTCTTTCCGTCGTTGATGGTCAATTGTCCATTGTTCAGGGGGGTATCTTGAAAGGAGTCATTCTTGCCGGGGGGCTCGGAACGCGGCTCGATCCGCTGACCCGGGTGACCAACAAACACCTGCTGCCAATCTTCAACAAGCCCATGATCTTCTATCCCATCGAGGTCCTGGTCGAAGCCGGGATCACCGATCTCATGGTGGTGACCGGCGGCAATTCGGCGGGAGATTTCCTCACCCTTCTCGGGAACGGCGCGGATTTCGGGCTGAAACACATCAATTACACCTACCAGCAGGGCCACGGCGGCATCGCGGACGCGCTTTCCCGTGCGGAGCATTTCGCCGATGGCGACAGCATCGCGGTAATTCTCGGCGACAACATCATCGAGGGCAGTATCGGGGCGTTCGCGGAGCGTTTCCAGCATCAGGAGCGCGGGGCGCGCATCGTTCTCAAGGAAGTGCCCGACCCGGAGCGGTTCGGCGTCCCGGTGCTGGAAAACGGGCGCATCGTCCGGGTGGAGGAGAAGCCCGCCCATCCCGCCTCGCCTTACGCGGTGGTCGGCATCTATTTCTATGACCGGCGGGTGTTCGATATCATCCGCACCCTCCAGCCCTCCGCGCGGGGAGAGCTGGAAATATCGGACGTGAACAACGCCTATATCGCCGAGGGGACCATGGAACATGAATTTCTGGAGGGCTGGTGGACGGACGCCGGAACGTTCCAGTCGCTTTTGCGGGCGAATGTGCTGGTGGCGGGAAAACAGGGTGTGTCATACTGAAAATGTACGGAAATGGCTCGGTAACCACGGATGAACACGGATAAGGCGGACAACGGGTAGACGGAAGACAAATGAAATGCGGAACCGGTCTGCGCCGGTGATCTGAATGATGAAATGATGGATCACGGGATGGCATTTCTCCTGACTTCCGATTCCTGCTTCGTCCGCGTTTATCCGGGTTCATCCGTGGTTCCATACTATAAAACAGGGAGATATCCATGGCTTCGGAAGAAAGCAGGCGTTCCTTCGTGAAGAAAACAGTTCTGGCCGGCGCGGCGCTGGCCTCGGCGGGAGCCGCGCAGTCCCAGGAGCCGAAACGGAAGTTCAAGCGGAAGAGTCCCTCCTCCGCCGAACTCCTGGAGGTGGGGATTCTCACCACGCGGGGCGGACACATCGATGCCATCTGGGGACCGCTGATCAATCCCACCGACGGCAAAACGCGGGTGACCAGCATGGTCATGACCCACGCCTGGGATATCGACGCCCCCTCGCTGGACAAATTCTCGAAGAAATACGATGTGAAAAAGGTGTCGAGCTACGATGGTATGGTGGGGAAGGTTGACGCGGTAATTCTTTCCGATTTCGCCTCCTTCTTTTGGTACCCGGAACTGGCGAAGCCCTATCTTGAGGCGGGCATCCCCATGTTTATCAATCGTCCCTTCGCATCCAGCCTGAAAAACGCCCGCGCCATACTCGATTCCGCGAAAAAGGGCGGTGCTCCCATCCTGTGCGGCTCCTCCCTGGAATATGTCCAGGCGGTGGACTCCATTCGTCAGCAGATCGCGGAGCTCGGGGAACTGACCGGTTACGTGGCGGACAACGCCCAGAGCGATTACGCCACCCACGGCGTCCACGGCATCTACTTTGTCCATGCCTGTGTCGGCGGCGGAGTGGAAACGGTATCCTATCAGTGCGACGACTGGACCCGTCCCAACGGTGTCATGACATTCGGGTACAAGGGGCGCAACGGGGGCGCGAATTTCTGGGGCCTCCTCCAGCAGTCCTACCGTTCCGGGAGCGCCTGGATACGGGTGAACGGCAGGGGATCGACCAAGCGTCGGGACGGGTACGCCAACGATGTCTCCGTGGAGCGTCAGATGGACTGGCCGCGGGAGAGCCGGGGGTATGTCACCGACAGCGCCATCTGGCTGCCCATGATCCACGCCATGCAGCGCATGTTCGAAACCGGACAGATGCCCGAGACCTACGATGATATCTACGAGAAAACCCAGATGTTCATCGGGGGGTTCTATTCGCATATGGTGAAAAAGGGCGCTCCGG
>CAYRTQ010000290.1:0-6021 GCA_964426865.1 uncultured bacterium | reverse complement strand
GAATTTTCTCGAAAACCGTTCGCAGCTCTTTCCCTATCTTCCGGTTATTAGCGCACGCAACCGCAGATACGTCCTTTGTGTCTTCACCGTGCGGGAGTTCTACCCGGAACGCTTTGCCGTCAACAACCATAAAGTGTTTTACATACCGGTAGTCCATGTCGTCAATCTCTGCGGACAACAGGACACCGAGGTCCTTCGAAGAGTTCAGGACGGAGATTTTCGCATTGGGGAACACGCCGGAAAAATCCGTCTTCCCCCTCAAATCATCCGAAAGAATCCGAATCTTCACCCCGGCTTTGCCCGCCAGGATACTTACCATTTCAGGGTCGTTGTAAAACTCGAAATCCGCACCGCCAGTGTAGAGCAGAATCTCTTTGTCCGCGGATTCTATGAGCTTTTTTACCAGAAGCTTAGCGTGCTCGCGACTGCTGTTATAGATCAGCGTGGAGGTCTTCTTGGCGAAACACTCATCAACCAACGTGGCATAATTTGTCATGATAGCCCCCTCCGCGACAGTCCGGCAGCCAAATCTGTATTTATATAGAGATTAACAATATAATTAATGAACCAAAGCAATGCAAGTCTTATTTAAGCCAAAAAAAACAAACACCATCCATACATATATAATGATATACCCGGACCATAAATGTCAAGCATCTTTTTCCGCATCTGCCCCGGAGCCCGAAAGAGATATTCGGTAAAATTCATCTCCTGCCCCCCTCACGATTTGTAAAACGCCGCCAGGCACAGCAGCACCACCAGCAGCCCTCCCGCTCCATAGATGAGCAGCGGAATGCTCACCAGGGTGTTCTGGGTCTGGATATTCATGACCATCAGATCCCGCGCGCCCCAGCCGAGCGCGATGATCAGGAGGGTGACCAGCAGGATGCTCCACCGGCGGAACACCGCAAGAAGCGCGAGGAACACGATGACGAACGCCGCGGGTCCCGTGTAGTCGATGGCCCGCAGATGCTCCAGAATATTCGCCGCCAGATTGCCCATGATCCACCTTCCCGTGAAGAGTGAGCAGGTGTCGGGACGTGGGGAAGAATCACGGCGCACCCGGAAAGTATGGCTGCTTCCGTGCTCCTTCCCCTTGCGCTCCTGTTCTCTGTGCTTTCACCCCTTCGTTTCACACCATCGTCTTCCCGGCCAGTTCCAGGATCTTTCCCACCACCGCCAGCGGATCTTCCATCTCCTCCAGCGAAATCGCGATGAGCACGGACCGCTCGTCGCGTGGGTTGGGATAAATGTCATAAAACAGTTTCAGCCCGCGATCGCGGAAAGCCTCGGTCGCCTTGCCATCCAGCGCGATCCAGAACGGGGTGACCGGATGCGCCGCCTCGAATCCCTCCGACCATCCGAAAAACAGCGAGGCTTCCCCGGCGGTGCGGAGGAAATATCCCATGTACTTCTCTTTCTTCCCGCGCTCGTAGATGATATGGAAAGCCGAGGTGTCGTACTTGCTGAGCATGAACCGCACCGTGTTGACCAGATCGGTCTTGTGTGAATCGCTCATCCCGGGCAGCGCGGCTTCTTCCTTTTTGCCGGTCACCCGGGTACGGACGCCTTTCACCCCGCTCCAGATGGTCTCACGCTTCTTCCAGGCCAGAACCGCCACCGGAATCAGCCCCGCGCCCAGAATCGCCTTCTTCTTGTGTCCCGAAAGCAGCTTCGTTATGTCCGTGAATTTCATGGCGCACCTCCGATGGGAACTATGGTTCATGAACGATGAATGACAGGGAAAGAATGCATTCAAGGCCGGTCTGAACCGCGCCTTCGCGTGATATCTTTCCCGTTCCTCTCTTTCCCCCCCCGTCACCGAAGAAACCGGCATCGGCTCCCCCGACGGAGAGGAATCCCGAGGTCACTTCTTCGGCGCGGCAAACACCACTTTCCCGGTTTCGTCGAGAAGCAGGAAAGAGGAAATGGGGCGGGTTTCCGGAGCGCCGGTCTTTTCGTTCCGCACCGTGGCGCTCCCAAGAGTCACACGGGGCTTCCCGGCGGCGTCGTAGAGTTCGAAAAGCGGCTCTCCCTGCTGGACCAGGGAGAACTGCCCGCGCACGATTCCCCGGGGATCCACCATGCGGATGCCGGGATTCCCCGCGCCGGAGAAGGCCAGGGAAAGCCCGGCTTTCGCGGTTCGGTCGAAAAGATCGAGCCGCGGGCGTCCGTCCTCGTCGATGAGCATGCCCACCGGGTTCATTCCCTCGCTGTGGCGCATGACCATGGAGGGGGTGTTGGAGGGGCTGAGGCTCAGCGCGATACGATCCCGACGGGCGCTGTCATAGAGGAATACTCCGGGAGCGCCATCCGGGCCGATCAGCATGCCGGTGCGGATGTTTCCGGCGCGGTCGTTCATGGCCAGACGGGCGTTGCCTTCACGATCGAGCGCCATTTCCGCGCGGGTGGCGCCGTTACGGTCGCCCAGGACGATCTGCGGAGCGCCGTCCTTCGCGATGAACAATCCGGCGCGCAATTTCCCGCCCTCATCGAGCAGCGTCGCCGCGGGAATGCCATCGGCCCCGAGCGCCACTACTGCTCTCGGACGGTCCGCGGAGTCGGTGAGCCGTACCGAAGGTTCGCCGGAGGCCCCCAATCCCACCGTGGCGCGATATTTCCCCTTGCTGTCGATGAGGACGAGCCGGGGCTGGTTATCCGTGCCGACCGTAAGCGCCCCGCGAAGTCTGCCCGAGGAGTCCTTCAGGTGGAATCCCTGCGCGGTGACCGATTTCACCTCGATGATATCCGCTTTCTGGGCCTGCACATACGCGGGGCTGAACAGCCGTTGCGAAATCATGCCGCCGAGAAACGCGCATACCGCGGTTACCGCGGCCAGTAGAAAAAATCGTGTGTTGTTCATGATCAGTCCTTTTTTATTGCTCCGGCGAGAATAAAAATCCAAAGTATTTATCCAGGCTTGTCATTCCCCACGTTTTGGGTAAAAGAACAGCCAGGTTTACCTCTACGCGCCGATGCCCTCACCCGGCCTGCGGCCACCCTCTCCCCCGCGAAAAAGACGCGCGGGCGAGGGGAAAAAACACTTCCGGCAAAGCTTGTGAAGAATATACCCGCTCAATAAGGAGCATTCTTCTTACCGCTTCGCGTTCTCTCCCAGCCTTCTTTTGAAAAGCCCTCCTTCTCCTCTCGCCCGCGCGTCTTTTCGCGGGGGAGAGAGGGCGGGGAGTGAGGGCTAAAAGCGCCCGTAACGCACTGATTTCCTTGAATTAAACAACCCTGCGCCCCTTACTTCCCATCGGCATCCGAAACCACCCGGTTACGGCCTTCCGTCTTGGCGCGATAGAGAAGCCGGTCGGCGCGCTGGGCGATCTGGAGGGGTTCGGTATCGGCGGCGTTCGATTCGGTCACCCCGACGCTGATGGTGATGCCGACCCGTTCTCCTTCGTATTCAAATATCGTTTCCTCGATCATCTCCCGTATCTTCATCGCCACGCTCAGCCCGTTGTCCAGCTCCGTTTCCGGGAGGATGACGATGAACTCCTCGCCGCCGTAACGGGCGAACACATCCGGCTTGCGGAGAACCTCCCGCACCTTGCGGGCGATGGCTTTCAGCACCCGGTCCCCGGCGTCGTGGCCATACCGGTCGTTTACGCTCTTGAAATTGTCCACATCGAAAAAAATCAGGGTGAACGGCTTGCGATACCGCTGGAACCGCTCGAACTCGGCGGCAATGCTGGCCTCGTAGGTACGGCGGTTGTAAATCTCGGTGAGCGGATCGCGCTGGATTTCCTCCATGAGCGACCGGTTCTTGTCGATGACCTGGCCGATGAGACTCTGAAAATCCTTTTTCAGCCCCTCGCTTTCCTGCTGCGCCTTTTCGATGCGCGTGGCGTATTCCTCGCGGCGCTTCTGAAGCACCATGGATATCTTGGAGAGCTGGGACACCACAAACGTGCGCAGGCTTTCGAAATCACGGCTGCCGAGCACGGAATGGTGGAAACTGCGGATTTCCGCCTCCAGACCGGAATTGAACGTGTCCTCGTCGAGCTGCGCCTCCTTGCTCGCGGTGGAGGACGCCGCCATTTCCCTCTCCATTTCGAGCAGGCGTTCGCTCACCTCCTTGATGAACCCGGTGACCTGGTTTTTCTCCTGGATCGAACGCTGAACATAGGAATCGACCAGCGAAAGCACGTAGGTCTTCTGCCCCAAAAAGGCGTCTATATCACGGCTTTTGGTCACATATTCCCGGGCCAGGTGGATGGTGGCGCGGTAATCCTCCCCCAGAATGGCCTGTAAATCGTTGAGCGCCGCGACCGCCTCCTCCTTGATATGGGGAAGGACATCCTCCGGGGTCTTTTCACCTCGTCCGAAAAAGGATTTCATCAGCGACGCCCCGGCCCGGCTTTCCGGCTCCAGAATACGCTCCGTTTTTTTACGGGAACTGCCGATGTCCTCGCGGAACATGCGGTCCTTGAGCGCCCGCAGGCTCCCCTCCAGGCTCTCAAGGTCCGATCCGGTCTGGAGAAGCGACCGGCATTCGTCCATGTCACGGTAGAACGTCTCGTTGTCCGGGGTGCGGGCGAGATTTATGAGCGTGTAGGAGAGGCGGCGGTAAAAATCCTTCTCCCGGGAAAACTCGCCCTGGATTTCCGAAACCTGACGGAGCGCCTCGCGGCGTTTGGCTTCCCCGGCCTCGATGACCGATTTGAGATGGTCGAGTTCGCTTTCCGCAACGGGTGCGTTGATACGGCTGTTCGCCCGCTCCAGGAGGACGGCGATATCCTTGCGCCCGGCGAGCGTCCGTGTCAGGTTGGACAAGGTGAGACTTTTCCCGCAGGTGGAGATTTCCTTGAGCGATTCGGCCAGCGATTCGGCCAGACCGGTGATATCCGTGATAGACTTCTGCTTCTTTTCGGCCATGATCGGCACCCTTGCGGAGAACGGGTGATGGGCGTGGTCCTTCTCGGCGGGGGAATCGCCGGGTTCCGGTGATACAGTACATCGGGTATGCGCACGCCCCTCACCCGTGGAGAAAGCGTCCTTCCACGGCAAGACCCTGCGCGCGGCATTCCGGTTTTCCACTCTATATGATGAGATGACGCGGGATTGGGTTCAGTTTTTAAATATAATCGAAGAGAGGGCTTCTGGAAACCCCGTTGTCGGGGCTTCGCGATGAATTTCCACTTTCCGGACCGGCAAGGGCGAGGGGAAAAGGAGCGCCTCGGGCAAGGCTTCATATCGGCGTTGATTCAATTCGAAAAAATGTCTGATACGAATGAGCGATCAAACGGGTAAGAAAGTGTTTGAAACCTGTCTGAACCAGTGATGCGCGGGATGAATATGATGAACCACTGATGGAGGAGACTGCTTTTCATCAGCTTTCATCAGTCCAATCATTCGAATCACTGGTTCAGACAGTCAGCATGTATTCTTCCCGGACTGGAAGAACATGCCCGCTCAAAGATGGCGGGGAGTGAGGGCAAATAAGCGCCCCATCTTCACCCTCAATACCTCCCGTACTCGTACGCCTCGTCATACATGGCGATGACATTTTCCGGGGGGAAGTCCGCGAGCATGAGATCGTGGGAGGGCGCAAGGCAGTACCCGCCGCCGGGGGCCAGAATGTCGATGACCCGCCGCACCTCGGCCCGCACCTCCTCCGGGGTGGCGAACGGCAGCAGGTGCTGGTGGTCGATAGCGCCGTGGAAAACGATATGGTCGCCGTATTCGCGTTTCAGACGGTCAAGGTCCATGCCTTTCGGACGGGGCTGCACCGGATTGAGCGCGTCCATGCCGATGTCGATGAGATCGGGGACGATGGACCACACCGAGCCGCAGGAGTGGAACATGGTCTTCATGCCGTAATCGTGGCCCAGATCGCTGAACCGCTTGAGCAGGGGCTTGAAAAACTCCCGCCACATGTCCGGGGAAATGAACAGCGCCTCCTGGGTGCCGAAATCATCACCGAAAAAGAAGATGTCGAGGAGATCGCCGCAGGAGTCGAAGAATTCGAGACAGAGCTGCCAGTAGAAATCCGCCACCCGTTCATTGAGCGCCCGT
>CAYRTQ010000289.1:0-6022 GCA_964426865.1 uncultured bacterium | reverse complement strand
ACCATTTCACTCCTTTGCGGTCGATGACCACCTTTTGAATCCGGCCAATGGTTCCTGTTACATCGGAGCCGAGAAGAGTGATATTCGTCCGATCGTAAACCCCGACAGCGCCTTTACCATTATGATCGTCGATGCCCATCCATATATTGTTGTTTCGGTCGATGGTAATGGAGTTGGTTCGAGCATAGCTTGCTTCAAAATAGATTTGATTCGATGTGTATCCCTGGGCCTCTTTTTTATAAAGATAAATATAGGAGCCCATCCCCACGCCCCATAAGTCCCAAGGATTCACCGTGTCGACAACGATAAAGGGAAACTTACCCCCTTCCGGAAAGCTGAGTAACTCTTCCCATTTTCCGCCATCAAAAGACACCAAGGTATAGGAATATTCCTGATACTGCTTGTCGGCTCTGGAGAGCCAGTGCATTACAAAAATCATCCTTTTATTCATTGAATCGACTGTTATATCTTCGATCCAACTATTCGGTTTATTAAAAAGATCTGTATTCTCCGAAGTGAAAGAGGTCCACACCGAATCTTTCAGCGCATAAGCACATGCCCGATATCCCCCTCCATTCGGAACAGTTTTTGTGGCGCCGAACCATTTTACCCCGTTCCAGTCGATAGCGACGGCATTGATTGCTTTACTCTCTCCATCGGGAGTATAGATAGCATGTATTCCGGTTTGCGTATCCCATTTGACAACGCCCCCACTCGTCGCACACCAGACGGTATTACCTTCCGTAATAATCGCATTGATGTAATCAGTGCTGGAATTATTCGTGAGAAATGAAGTCCACTGATCACTCGCCCGCGTGGTTCCGGCGAACAGAACGATAAAGAGAAACAGCACGACAGTTCTTTTCATGGCGCACCTCCGCTTTATTTCATTCAGCCAGCATGGAAAGCCACTCTTTTATTACCTTACTCATATTACCGCTATTTTGAACAGTTTCGCAAGCCTTTTCTCGATTTTGAAACAATCGGATTGCATGAGGCCATGCCGAGAAGACGCCACACGCCCGTCGGGATGCTCCCGCCCGTGTAATGTCCTCGCCAAAACTCCGCAAAGCGCCTTTTTCGAGGCGCTTTTCTGTTGCCTCCCGAACTTCATCATGTATATTGTTTTCATATTCGAAACGCTTGCGGCCGGACCGATCCCGGTGGTTTTCCACGCGTACATTATTCTGGGAGGAATCGCCTGATGAAACGCATTCTCGTGTTTTTCGCGGCTTTCCTGTTCGCGGGCGCTCTCGGGGGCGCATTCGCCGGGGCGGACCCGGACCGTATTCCGTATACCCTGACCAGCACGTTCGAAACGAGCGAGATGGAGGGGTGGGAAACCTATCCCTACGCCCAGGATATCGGCTGGGATCCGCGCCTGACCTGCACCGTCGAGCCAAGCCGGACCGGGAGCAAATACTCGCTGGCCCGCATGGTCGAGCCGAACGACGTGGTCGGGCTGGAGGAGGGATTCACCCGTCAGATGGATATGTGGACCTCGGCGTCCACCCGCATGAAATTCCTGCTCTTCCTCACCGCGGACCGCTGTCCCGAAACGCTGGAGATGTCGCTCTGCCTTTTCGACGGCAGCCGGTATTTCCATACGGTCAAGGCCCCCCAAGTGAACCGCTGGATCACGCTGGACATCCCGCTCCGGGCGTTCGCGATGCAGGGCAGGCCTTTGGAGAGCGGACGGCACATTCAGGCGGTCACCATCAAGGCCACCTATCCTTTGGTTTCGGATTTCATCAGTTACACCATCAATCTGGACGATTTCGCGCTTTCCGGGGAGCGCCAGCGGCGGTTCGTGGCTGTCGATCCCGCCTCCACCACGTTCGAGATGTTCCAGACCTCCGCGCTGCACCGTCACTTCTATTACGGCGACGCGCTCACGGTCCGGGTGAAGCCGGAGAACGCTCCCGGAAAGGCTCCGGTGACCGGGGTGACCTGCACCGTGCTCGACCCTTCCGGGAAAGCGGTGGTGTCGAACGCCCCGCTCGCGCGGAACGGTGGGGTATGGACCGCGAACACGGTCCACACGTTCTCCGCGAACGATCCCCGCGGCCAGTGGAAGATCGATTTCACCGGGCGGGACTCCCGGGGCGGCGAAATACGCTGGGGATTCACCTTCCTCATGCCGGGAAACCGTCTGAACGCGGGCAATCACCCCCGTCTCCATTTCACCGCGGAGGAACTGCGGAAGCGCATCGCGGAACAGTCGCCGGAGGAGAAGAAAATCCTCGACGCCGCCGTATCCAGCTCCGAATCCTTTCTGAAAACGGATGTCTCCTCCATCACGGAATACACGGTCAAGTTCTTCAACGGGATGTCCGCCGGAGGGCCATACTCGGTGCAGGAGGGCCAGAACTGGCGTCCTCCCATGGCCCGGCTGGGTGGCATCATCGAGACCGGAGCGTGGCGCTACGCTTTCGCCGGGGATGAACGGGCGGGAATGAAGGCGAAGGAAGCGCTGTTGAAACTCGCCTCCTTCCGGATGTGGACCGGCGCGGAGTGGTACAAGTACGGTCGTCATGTCCATTATCCTCTCGGGTACGCCACCACTCCGGCGGCCATCGGGTATGACCTGCTCTATCCGCTGCTCTCCGAGGCGGAGCGGAAAACGGTCCGCGACGCCATTCTCGAGAAGAGCATCAAACCGGTCTGCCGCAATCTGGTGGAGATGGACCGCATGCCCTCCAATCTCTCCAACCACATCGCGGTTCTCGTTCAGGGCGCGCTCATCGGCGCGGCGGCCATCTATGGCGACGATGCCGGGTATCCCGCGGTGGAGCCCTGGCTCTCCGGGCTGCTGGTGAAGACGAAGGCGTTCATCGACCGCACCTACTACCCGGACGGCGGCTATGGGGAACCCATCGGCTACCAGGACATGGCCACCCGCGATCTGGTGCAGGCGTTGTACGTGCTGGAGCGTAATTTCGGCATCGACTACACCACTACCACCGGGCTGAAGGATACCTATCTCTATCCGCTCTACGCCACGTACACCAACGGGGTCATGCCCGATTTCGGGGATGTCTCCCCCCGGTACAACCTTTCCGGGAACACGTTCACCTGGCTGTCGTACCGTACCGGGAATCCTTGGACTTATGAGTTTGCCCGCAAGGGACTGGAGCAGGGACACGGCGGAGTGCTCGGCTGGCTCTGGTATCCGAAAGGGATCACTCCAAAAAGCCGCGCCGGACTTCCCCCCTCGCGCCTTTTCCCGGTGAAGGGCAACATGGTGATGCGCTCCGACTGGTCCGATTCCGCCTCCATACTGGCGTTCCGTTGCGGCCCCAACTCCAATCATTACCATGTGGACCAGGGAACGTTCCAGCTCTATACGAACGGCGAGGCGCTTCTGACCGACGCCGGTCACGGCTCCAGTTATTACGCCAATCTCTATTACCCCTGTTACTACACCCAGCCCATCGGGCACAACTGCCTGCTCATCGATGACAACGCGGAAAGCCAGTGGCCCGCAGATTACGAGAACGGTGTGACGGCGCTCCGGAATTACCCGCGCATCACCCATGCGTTCGCCGGGATCCATGCCGACGAGGCGGAAGGCGATCTCACCTGTGTCTACCGGGGCGCGGTAACCGGATATACCCGCTCCCTGCTTTTCCTGAAACCGGATATTCTCGTGCTTTTCGACAAAATCGGGAGCGGGAAGGAACACGCCTACAACTGGCTTTTCCATGCCGAGCACACGGACGGGAAAAGCTCCATCACCTATAATGACGGCATGGTCCGCATCGACCGCCCCAAGGCCCGTCTCGACATGCGCGTTCTGGCCCCGGAGATGGAATCCGGGCGCATTCGCAATTCGGACCGCGACGAGAGTTTCATCACCCTGACCACCGCAGGGAATCTCCGGGACACGGAGTTTCTGGCGGTGCTGCGGCCCTCGGCCACGAACGGCGTTGCCGATCCGGTGAAGCCCCTGGATGCGACCCTGCTGAAACCCTCGGGCTGGATCGGCGCGAAAGTCAACGGGGAGGATGGAACGACGCTGGCGTTCTTCCGCACCGGCGCTTCCGCTGGAAAGTCCTCTGCCGAGGGATTCGCCACGGATGCCGAGCGGTTTGCGGTGGAAATCGGCAGTGATGGCGCGGTCCGCACGCTTTTCCTGCGGGGATCGGAATTCGAGGGGCGGGGGGTGACACTGAAGAGCCGCAATCCCCTCTCGGTTTCGGCGGTCTTTCCCACGGGAGGTGGGGGACTGGAACTGGAAACGGATACATCGGCGGCGACGGAGATCGTTCTCGGTCTCCCCACGGCCCCGTCCTCGGTGACCGTGAACGGCGCATCGTCCGATGGATGGAAGTACGACGCCGGATCGGGGCGGCTGCGCGTTTCCCTGCCCGCCGGGCATGCGCTGGTGAAAGCGCGGTAGAATGCGACATCGGGAGATGAACATCTCCGTTACAGTGAAAGGATACATCGTGGGGAATGATGCTTCTTTGGAGCGCCGGGGATTTCTCGGGAAAGCCGCTCTTGCCGGGGGCGCGCTCGCCCTGGCGGCGCAGCGGACGGAGGCCGCTCAAAAAAGGAACCGCAAGCTCCGGATCGGCGCGCTCTGTGTCGGCGAATATTCGTTCTGGAATTACTCCTGGTGCGATCTCCTCGCGCCCGGGAATAAACCCATATACAAGGACACGCTCGGCACGAACCTCTTCAACATGGAGGTGACCCATGTCTGGGACCGCGATCCGGCCAAGGCCCGGGCATTCGCGGACGCCATGGGCGCGGAGGTGGTGAAACGGTATGACGGCATGGTGGGGAAGGTGGACGCGGTCGCGTTCGGGGGATATTACGAGGTTCCCTGGCAGCACCGGCTTGCCCGCCCCTACATCGAGGCGGGGATTCCGGCCTTCCTCGACCGCCCCTTCGCGTTTTCCCTGCGTGATCTGGACACCCTGCTCGACTGCATCGCCAAACACGGGACTCCGGTCATGGCCACCGATGTGTACGAGCACCTCTACGATGTCACCACACTCAAAAGCCGGCTCTCCAACCTGGGCGAGATCAGTTGCGTCCACGGAACCTGCTGGGGAGCGGACTATGGCGCGCACTACCACATCAAGTTCATGCTGCCCAAGATATTCGGCTTCGATGTGGACAAGGTTTCGGTGCTGACCGACAACCCGTCCCAATGCGGGTATCTCATCGGGAGCTGGCTCATGAAAGGACGCGAGGGACAGCGGCCTTTCCTGATATCCTCCACGCTGAATCAGGGAGACCTGTATTCCATCACGGTCGCCGGGGCCAGGGGACGGGAAACCGCCCGCATGCCCTGGATCGACGACTGGAACCGTAATCTCCTCGGCGAGCACGTTTCCATGATGACCGACATGCAGCGCACGTTCGAGGGGCATATGTACGAGCCGCTCGATCTCATCCGCAGGAAAACCGAGCTGTTCCTCACCGGCCTCTATTCGGCCACGGAACGGAACGGAGCGTTCGTGCGGGTCGGAGAGGTCCCGATGGACTGGGAGGGACCCGTTCCGCAGCCTGGCTGGCTGGACGAGAGCATGTTTTCGTAGTACTCTGTCAATCAGAAAGGGTGAAATCTTTGGTTGGCTGGCTTTTGGTTGGCTGGCTTCGACAAGCTCAGCCAGCGGCAGGCGTTCAGCCAGCATCGGGCGCTCAGCAGGTGTCGGGCGCTGAGCCTGCGGACACTGAGCCTGTCGAAGTGTCGAAGCGCCACACCCGGCGCTATCGAATTGACACGGTGGCAGGGGGCGGGAATTTCCCCGATGATCCCGAAGGTGGAATCCGCAATACAGATGCGGTTCCTTTTTGCGCGGGGAATGGGGGAAACGGCGCTGACTGTTCTGTCGGCGGATTGACTGTATCGCGGAAGAAAATCATGTCCCGTCCATGCCGAGGCGAGTCGCGCTTCAGCAGGTGCGGTTCACTATTCATTTAGAGCCTATCCATAAATAAAGAAATCGTATGTCGTGACCTCCAGGCCCCCTATCCCTTGGTCCCTTTCCCCCGAAGGGGGCAAGGG
>CAYRTQ010000288.1:0-6047 GCA_964426865.1 uncultured bacterium | reverse complement strand
CGGTCCCCGGAAGCCATGCCGTACACGGGGAGTCCTTGGCTTTTCCCGGACCGCCTTCTTTTGGTACTTTTCTTGGCGTTCAAGAAAAGTACAGCGGAAGTGGGAAAGGAATGGACTTCCTTACCCCACGAAAGCGCCTGTGCAACATGCACATACAATCAATGCCCGTGCATGGCGTCTACCCATTAAAAACCGCGAAGCACATAAAAAAGAACGCGGACAGCGGGGATGGAATGAATTTACGCAGATGAACTTTCGAGGGTTATTATCTGCGCAAATCGGCCACTTCCGGGCAGGTCCGCGTTCTCTTTTTAATACTGTAATATAACCGGAGATGCAAACCGGGGGAACAGGTTTTTTCCCGGACGGCGCATCTCCGGCTTTCTGCTTCTACAGCAGTCTCCCCACCCGTTCTCCGGCCTCGGTGGCCTCACGGATACGGCCCGGAGCATCGCAATCCCCGATGAAATGCACCTCTTCCGCCGAAAGCGAGAATTTCCGCGCCCGGTCGGAATCGGCCCGCAGGCCCGCCGCCACCGCTGCCAGGTCTGCCGGGATCCCGTATTGCTTGCCGTTGGGGAGAATGACTTCCACTCCTTCCGGGGTGAACGCGTTCACCCGGGTTTCGGTGAATATCCGCACGCCCTTTTCCCGGAGAAGCTCGAACAGGGGGAGTTTCAGGTTCCGGACCGCGTTTTCCTCCATGAGCCGGGGGCGAACCTCCACAATGGCGACCTCGAACCCGTGATCCGCCAGATGGCAGGCGGTCTCGCAGCCCACATCGCCGCCGCCCACCACCACCGCGCGCCTTCCCCCGAATTTCGACACATCGCGCAGCACCTCGACCGCGGAATGGACATGCGGGAGACCGGCTCCGGGCACATCGAGCCGCACCGGCTCCGTCCCGAACGCCAGCACGAGCGCGTCGGGATTTTCCGCCTCCGCCATCTCCGGGGTGACTTCCGTATTCAGTTTCACCCGCACCGCGCTCGACTCCAGTTCCGCCGTGAACCAATCCAGCGCCCGCGCCATGTCCGCCTTGCAGGAGGGACGGCTGCCGGGGAACATCATGCCGCCGATATAAGGCCGTTTTTCATAAAGGGTGACCTCGTGGCCGCGTCTGGCCGCGGTAAGCGCGCATCGAATCCCGGCGGGCCCGGCGCCGATCACCAGTACTTTCTTCTTCCGCGCGGACGGGGCAAGGTCCTGTTCCGCCTCGCGCGCGACATGGGGATTCAGCGAGCAGCAGATGAATTTCCCCAGCCAGAGTTGGTGATGGCAGACATTGCAGCGAATGCAGGGAATGATATGGACGGTGTCGCCGCGACGGGCCTTTTCCGGCCAGAAGGGATCGGCGATGAGCGTCCGCCCCAAAGCCACCAGATCGCACTTTCCGGAAGCGAGGTGATCCTCGGCCTCCCCGGGAACGGTGATGGATCCCGCGGCCATGACCGGGATGTCCGGGCATGCCCGCTTGACCTCCTCCGCCAGCGGGAGAAGGGTGTTCCTCGGCAGGTAGAGCGGCGGCACGGAAGCATACCGGCTGTACACCTCGATGGTGGAGGATGTGGAGGAAACATGCAGG
This sequence comes from uncultured bacterium, assembly GCA_964426865.1. Taxonomy (GTDB): domain Bacteria; phylum Latescibacterota; class Latescibacteria; order Latescibacterales; family Latescibacteraceae; genus JAWLHT01. The sequence goes on along the minus strand of CAYRTQ010000288.1, from coordinate 4,462 downwards.
TACGCGACTCCCAGCCGCGCGGCATATTTCGCGATTTCCAGCCCGAGGGGAATGTCCACTCCGCCGGGAATCTCCTCGTACGCGCTGTACTTGAATCCCACCGGGAAACCGGGATACTCCCGCCGGATGCCCTCGATCACCTCCCGGACGAATTTCATCCGGCGCTCGAAATCACCCCCCCACTCGTCATCGCGGAGGTTCAGAGCCGGGGACATCAGCGAACCGACCAGGTAGGAGTGCGCGCCGTGGAATTCCACGCCGTCGTAGCCCGCCTCGCGCGCCCGTCCCGCCGCCCGGATGAACGATTCAACCAGTTCGTACAGTTCCCCGGAGGTGAGCGCACGGGGACGGGTCTTGTAGTTCACGCTGTAGATGGCGGAAGGGGCCTCGTTCCCGCCCTTGCCCCCTTGCAGGCCGAGCTGGCAGAAGATTTTCGCGCCGTGACGGTGCATCCGGTCCGCCAGTTCCGCGTGCGAGGGAATGAACCGGTCGTCATGGAGCCCGATCCCCGGACGCGAGGCCAGGGAACCGTGCACCCGCACGGTCTGGGTGAGAATGAGGCCCGCGCCTCCCGCGGCGCGCTCTTCGAAATACCGCAGGGCGATCTTCGGCCAGTTTTCGTCGTCGCGGTACCGCCCCACGCCCATGGGGGCCATGACCACGCGGTTGGGAATCTCGACTCCGCCGAGCCGTATGGGACTGAACAGGCGGGGAAAGGACATGTCTATCTCCCTGGAAAATATGCATTATCGGAATACCGCGCCGCTTCCGGCGATTTGCGCGGGCACATGATTCGTGTGGTTATAGGTTTGCCCTGATGAAAGGCAACCGCCTCCCTGTATTTTCAATCAGTCCGGGAAGAACGAGAGATGCCTGTCTGAACGCCTGTTCTGGTGATTCGAATGATGCGAACGATACAAGCTGATGGAATGCAGTATCAGCAGTTCATCAGTTTAGAGCGTATCCATACATAAAGAAATCGTATGATTCGTGAGATCCCGGCCCCCTAACCCTCGATCCCTTGCCGCTTCGCGGGAACTGCGTTTACCCCCGGAGGGGGCAAGGGATGTCGCAGTACCCCATGCTTTTCCTGCCCCCTTCGGGGGAAGGTGGCCCGGAGGGCGCGGGGTCCCCGCTCGTACGGAGTACGAACGGGGTGCGTTGTAGGGGGCTGCGTTCCCATAGAAGGCTATATCCTTATTTATGGATACGCTCTTAATCACGCGCATTACCGGTTCAGACAATCAGTCCGCTCGCTGAACGGTTTCCCTCTCTTGAAGCGGAACCGGCCTCTATCGCTTCATTTCCTCTCCACCGCCCCAAGTTTCATCACCGGCGGGTTGTTGTACTCCTTCGCGGTCTGGAGCACGTATTCCTTGAACCGGTCGGCGGTGTTCAGCACTTCGCCCTCGCTCCAGCCGGCGAGCAGCATGTATTCGAATGCGCGGTCCTTGCCGGGCGACACCTTGAACGTGTGATTCCCCAGACGGGCCGGAACGAACTGGTATTGGGGTTTGAAACCGTCTTTCACGATGAGTCCGGTGCCGACATATTTTACGGTGAGCTTGGTGATGCCGGTGGGATCGTCCGGCGAGGTGACCTCGTCGTTGCCGATGGAATAGAGCGCGTTCCCCTCCCGTTTATAGTCGTACTCCCCCTTGATCTTGCGGATTCCGCAGCCGAGCAGGGTTCCGGGGTTCTTCGGAGTGAATTTCGTGTATTTCACCCGGCAGGTGGAATAGTTCTGGTTGGCGAAAACAGTGTATATCTGCTCCAGTTCGTAACTTCCCGCGCCGGTGTTCCAGTGCATGGTTTTCACTTTCACCATGCTCCGCAGGGGACCGTTGACCAAGACTTCGAACGCGTACCGGGTGTCCGCGATCTGGCCGCCGTTCCAGACCCGATTGGTCTTGAATTCCGATTTCGCCGGGGTGAATCGGGGGCGCGAAACCGAATCGGGATGGGCGGGAACCTCGAAAAGACAGATGCCGCCCGCGCCGAAGCTGTCCTCCACCCGCATGATATCGGAGCCGTAATCGTAGGGTACCGCGTACCCGTTCAGGTTCTTCATGTACAGTTCGTTGGACATGAGCACGTTCCTACGTTTGCCGTAGAGATCGCAGTCCGTGGGGTACCAGAGTTTCCAGCCCACGTTGGCCGATTCCCAGAAAGGAATGAGATGGTGGGAGTAGCTCCCGATGGCGCCGTGGACGCCGTGGATGTTCCATCCCCGCTGGGAGAGTCCGAAATAGAGGTAGAGGGTTTTTGTCTCGCGGGCTTTCAGGTCGGTCATGAAGAAGAACTCGTCCCCGATGCCGTCATGATCGATGTCGTCGAACTGGCTGTACAATTGGTGGCCGTTGGTCTCTTTCTGGATACGGTGCCCGCCGCCGAGGGACAATTCCTCTTTCGTGGGCTGGGGAACACCCGGCAGCGCGGGGTCCACCACGTTGATGGACAGTTCCATGATGTCGCGGATGGGAAGCCGGTCGGCGGGGATGATGACGGGACAATTCCTGCGGTCGAAATCGAGCGTGTTGGTGAGCAGCAGCTTGACCCGTACAGCGGGAGCGAAATCGCCCTCGGTGTACCAGCCTTCCTGCGAGAACGCGGCTCCGGGAAGAGCGGCGAGCAGGAGGGCGAGGGAAAGGACGCGGCGTAGGGTGCGCATGGATGAGGGTTTCCTCGCTGGTGAGATGAAAACAGTTGCAATCGTCGTGATTTCTGTTACTTTTCCAGTCTGGAATTATAGTACGAAAAGACATCCCGGGTCACAACTGTTTTTTGAACCGTCTCCCTCCGCTTTCCGCGGGGAAAAGGAGCATGTATGCGTGGAATCATCCTCACTCTCGCCCTCGGTTTCGCCCTCTCCCTTTCCGCTGACGGGTATGCCGCCGACCGCGCCGGGGAATGCAAGCGGGAGGCGATCGCTTGGATCGACACCCACCGCGCGGAATTCGAAGACGCCGCGAAATCCCTCCATGACTGGGCGGAGGTCGCGCTGACCGAGCACCGGTCCTCGAAACTGCTGGCGGATCTGCTGGAGAAGAACGGATTTACGGTGGAGCGCGGAGTGGCGGGCATGCCCACCGCGTTCACCGCGACGTACGGCTCCGGGAAACCGGTGATCGGCATTCTCGCGGAGTACGACGCCCTGCCCGGTCTCTCCCAGAAATCCGCGATGACTGTCAAGGAAGCCATGATTCCCGGCGGCGCGGGCCACGGCTGCGGGCACAGTCTCTATGGCCCGGCGAGCGTGGAGGCGGCGCTGGCGATGAAAACGGTGATGGAGAAACATCGTATCCCCGGCACGGTCAAGCTGTTCGGCTGCCCGGCGGAGGAGACCATGATCGGCAAGATATACATGGCGAAAGCGGGGATGTTCACGGGACTCGATGTCTGCATGAACTGGCATCCGAGTTCGGAAAACAAGATTTACCTGGAGAGCAACCGGGCCATGGACAGTTTCGAGGTCAGCTTTCGCGGGAAGACCGCCCACGCTTCCGTGGATCCCTGGGATGGACGGAGCGCGCTCGACGCCGTGGAACTCATGAACACCGGCGTGAATTTCCTCCGCGAGCATGTGAGGGAATCGGTCCGCATCCATTATGTCATCGCGGACGGCGGCATGGCCCCGAATATCGTTCCCGATTACGCCCGTGTGTGGTATTTCGTCCGCGACTCCAGCCGCGATGGGGTGGAGGAGGTGACCGCCCGGGTGATCGATTGCGCGAAAGGCGCGGCGCTCATGGCCGGTACAACCGTGGAGGTGAAAAAGATCACCGGATCGTACAACTATCTCCCCAACCGCGCGGTTTCCGAGGTGATGCAGAAAAATCTCCAGACTATTGGAGCGCCTGAATATACCGCCGATGAGCAGGCGTTCGCCCGCGCCATACAGAAAACCCTGGGGATCGGGGAAAAGGGGATGAGCGCCAAAATCACCCCCCTGGAAGAGTCGAAAAAGGTCGCCGGAGGCTCTACCGATGTGTCCGATGTGAGCTGGCTCGTTCCCACCAATGGCGAAATGGCCATCGCCTGCATTCCGGCGGGCAGTCCCGGCCACAGTTGGGCGATCGCATCGAGTGCGGGCGCCTCCATCGGGTTCAAGGGCATGCAGACCGCCGCCAAGGTGATCGCCGCCAGCGGAATCGACCTGCTCCTGACTCCCGCCGATGTGAACAGGGCCAAAGCGGAATTCGCGGAGAAAACGAAGGGATTCACCTACCGGAGCGCCATTCCGGACGGTCAGAAGCCGCCCCTGCCGCAGGGGGAATGACCGGCGGTCCAGACTGACAGGGAAGTTAATGAAATACACGAGGCCGGGTTATGAGGTGAACCCGGCCTCGTGTTCAGGAGAAGGCAAGACTGTGTATTGCAGTAAGGTTCATGAATTTTGCAACCGTCGCCCGGAATGAGTCACCCTTCTCCTGAATAGGAGAAGGGACGGGGATGAGGTGCG
>CAYRTQ010000287.1:0-6094 GCA_964426865.1 uncultured bacterium | reverse complement strand
GTCCACGAAACTCATTTCCGCGCCCATGGTCAGGGGAAGCACCATGCAGCAGGAAAAAGAGAAGGTATGGTGAAGGGGCAGCAGGAGAAGGAAATTGTCCTCATGGTTAAAGTCAACGAACTGCCGCATGGAAGATACATTCGAAAGGATATTCCGGTGGGAGAGCATTACCCCCTTGGCGGAGCCGGTGGTGCCGGAGGTATAGACAATGGAGGCAATTTCGCTTCCCGCTTTTTCCGGGAAGTGGAATTCGCCTTTCCCCGCCAGTTCCCTGCCGCGCTCGCGGAGGTCCTCATAGGAGAGAAAGTTTTTGTGGCCGTTGCTTTTTCTGCCGTTTGCGGCCAGCACTTTCCCCTTCCCCTCCCCGCGGTGTTCCTGACGGATGGTGATATTGCGGTCGAGGATGATAATATTTTTCAACTGGGGGGTTTCGCTGAGAATACGGCCGATGGTGTCGTAGCAGCGCATGGAACAGATGATGGTCTGCGCCCCGGAGTGGTTCAGGATATGGCTCGTCTCCACTTCCCCCAGAACGGCGTCGACGGGGACGGCCACCGCTCCCGTGGAGAGCGCGGCAAGATAGCTGACCATCCATTCCGGACGGTTTTCGCTCATGATCGCGACTTTCGCGTTCCTGTCCACCCCCATATCCGTCAACCCGCAGGCAATGACCCGCACGGCGGCGTTCATCTCCTGGTAGGTGATCCGCTCCCAGCGGTCGTCCTGATAGTAACGCAGGGCAACAGCGTCGGGATACTTCCGTACGCTCTCCCGAAAACTCCCATCTATTGTCACCATGATTCGCCTCATCCCGATACATACATCTGCTTGAATTATTGTCCCGCGGAATCGAGCGCCGCACCGCACTGTAAAACGTATTCCGGTTATCCGACGGTTCCGCTGTCCCGGCGCTCCGCGCGCCGGAATGACGGAATTATTATGATCCCTCCGGAACGTCAGTTCCCATCGGAAGCTTTCATCAATTCACCCTGATTGATAACCACGAAGTCCACCCGCCGGTTGGCTTTGCGTCCCTCCGGCGTGGCATTGGAGACGCTCGGTTTATCCGCGCCGAATCCCACTACCCGGAACCGGTCGCGTCTCAGACCGGGAAACCGCTTGAGGAGATACTCCAACGCGGCGCGGGCGCGTTCCCGTGATACACGATAGTTTTTCTCCGGATTGCCGGATTCGTCGGTATGCCCCTCGATCTGGATCATCAGGGCCGGGAACTTGATGAGCAGCCGTCCGATCTCATCGAGAACCACGGACGATTCCGGTCCCGGAGTGAGGCTGGTTCCCTCGAAATGCAGGGTATTGAGACGAATGGCTCCCTCATTGACCAGATTCATGTCCCGGGGAATGAGCGCGCGCCCTTTCTTGTCCACCAGGACGCTCTTCGGAGTATTCGCTTCCTCGTCGATCCCGTCGGGCACCCCATCGCCATCGCCATCGAGCGAAGCGCCCGCCGCATTCACCATCGCACCCCGGGGAGTCTGCGGCTCCACATCGATTCCCTCGGGCACCCCGTCGCCGTCACTGTCGAGCGAACGCCCGACATGGTTCACAATCGCCCCGCGGGGACTGTTCGGCTCGAAATCGCGGTCATTGGGAATCCCGTCGCGATCGTCGTCGAGCGCCACTCCGAACCGGTCCACCGGAGCGCCGCGCGGAGTCTGCAATTCCGCATCCAGACCATCGTATACCCCGTCGCCGTCGCTGTCGTACCCCACTCCCCGTGCATCCCTTTTCGCGCCGTGGGGGGTATCCGGCTGCAAATCGCGGCCATCGGGAATCCCATCGCCATCGGAGTCGAGCGCCACTCCCCGCTTGTCCACGGGATACCCTTTCGGCGTACGGATTTCCGCGTCACGGTTATTGGATATCCCGTCGCCATCAGAATCGAGCATTGCCCGGAGATCCGTGGAGAAGGTGAGACCGGCCACGAGCTGGTATTTATCCTTCGGGGAGGCCTGATCCGCCAGGTTGAACACCGCTCCGGCATCCAGGGAAAGGAACCGGTTGACACGGAAAGCCAGCGAGGGCGCAAACACCAGATAATCCCGGAGGAAATCCGCCCGGGTGTCCCGCATGAACGCAAAGGGGCCGGGGGCCGCGCCACGGACGTCATCACGGGATTCCTCCGCGGAGTGAAATGCGGACTGGGGGCTGACCCCCAGAAAGGTCCGGTTATTCACCTCCAGATTCAACGCCACGCGGTCGCGAAGGTGCAGTTGCAGTCCCGCCGCCCCCACCAGTTGGTCATCGTACAGCCGTGAGCCGGAAATGGCGTATCCTTGTTCCAGATTGAGGCTGAGAGAGGGGGTGATTTCCCAGGTTTCGTAGATCGAACTCTCGATGGAGGTGCCCCGTCGGGTCCAGAAGTAGTTCAGGCCGTCCAGTTCACGATCCGATGTATCCATGGAAGCCCCGAATTGCCCGGCGATCTGGAGATGGGACTGGGAAGGCAGCGGCAGGCGTATTTTCACGCCGAGCCAGGAGGCGCCGATTCCTTGCTCCGGTGAACCGTATCCGGCGGCGATGTCCCGGTTGTCGAGAAGGGAGCGGGCATCCCGGAAAGCGAAGAGCGACGCGGTGAGATCGATCTCATCGGTCAATCCCAGAGAAACCGGCAGCGCGACGATCAAGGGCTTGTCCTGGGCGCGAAGGTATTCTCCGGGCGCATACCGTACGAGGGACTCTTTATCCATGGAGAATCCCTTTATTCCGAGCGTCAGGTATCCCTGGCCGAAGGTACGGGCGGATTGCATGAGGAGGAGCCCCCGTCCCCCGGTCACCGTGGTGGAAAGGCCGCGATCCTGCCCATACCCCTCCGTCAGCCCCCCTATCCCGGCCAACACGCAGAACACCAGAACCTTCAGAACGTTCATTTTTCGACCATTCCCCCGAATATCCGGATCATATTGGAAACAATAATAATATGGTGTCTGCCGGGCGTATGGGGAAGTCCTTTTTTTGGTTCTTCCCCGGTGGAAGTTCTCCCTGATATCACGCCGATTTCACGAAAATGGGGAGCGCGGGAGATCGTTCCAACGGAGGCTTTCGAATGTCGATCAGGACGGCATTCCCGGTTGAATGCGGGGACGGCGGTAATTGGAGATGACGATGCCGGAGAGAATGATGAGCAGCCCGACGATCTGGGCCGGGGTGATGCGTTCCCCCCGGAGGAGCCAGGCGAGGATGAGAGTGAACACCGGAGTCAGGTTGGTGTACACACCCACCAGGGAGGGACCGATCTTTTTGATGGAAAAATAGTAGAGGGTGTTGGCGAGATACAGCGAGCCCACGCAGGAAATGGCCACATTTATCCAGTTGGCCACGGAGATCCCGGTCCAGGACTGGCCGGGAAGCTGCCCGATGAAAAAGGGAAGCTGGAAAAGGGAGGTGAGCAGATATATCCAGGCGGTGGCGATCATGGGATTGTGCACCGCGAGGATTCTTTTTCCGTAGACGGTGTATATCGCCCAGAAGAAGCAGGACGCGAGAATGAACAGGTCGCCCGGATTGAACGCCAGGGTCCCCTGCTGAAACGTGAGCGCCACCATGCCGGAAAAGCCGACCGCGATCCCCAGCACAGTGCGGAGGGAAGGCCGCTCGATCCCGGTGAGAATGGAAACGAGCAGGATGAACAGAGGAGTGGAAGCGTTGATCACCCCGGTATTGGAGGCCGAGGTCAGGGACATTCCCAGAATGAAGGTCATCATGAACAGGAACATCCCGAAGAAGGAAACTCCGACCACCAGGGGGATTTCCTCTCTCCGCAGCCCGAGGCGGCCCCCGGTCAACTTCACGGTGAGGAACAGGAGCAGGGAAGCGACGGGAATGCGAAGACCGTTGAAAATGAAGGTCCGGAACGATTCGGGAGCGTCACCGAGGGCGTTCTTGGTCACCACGGCGTTGAGCCCCCAGAGGAAGCAGGTGAACACCACCGCAAGGTCTGCCCAGTAGATGTGTTTGGAGTGGGTCATGGAATTCATGAAGGGTGTCTCAATGCGGTTCAGACCGGGTTGTATTCATCTCGAAGCCGGCTTTGACTCCACACAACGCCATCCGGATTGCAATGGAACCGGTAAGCTCCGGGGTGTCCGGGGAGCCGGAGCGCTATTCCATTCCCGTCGAAGGCTCTGGCATCGGTTCCCGCGTGGCCCGCTTTTCGCCGAGGTGGATCTTGGTGATGGCGATCCCGGCGATGATGATGGCCAGCCCAAAGATATGTTTCGCCAGGATGTCCTCGCCCCGGATGAGCGCGGCGAACAGCAGGGTGAAAACCGGAGTCAGGTTGCTGTAAATCCCCGCCCGGGCCGGACCGATCCGCGAAATGGCGTAATAGAAGAGCGTGTACCCGGTATACAGGGAAAACAGGGCGGAAAGAGCGACGAAAAGGATGCTCTGCGCGGAAAGGGAGGTCCAGCTCTGGTGCGGCAGTTGCCGGAGCGCCAGCGGAAGCTGGTACAGCCCGCCGAAGAGCAGCATCCAGGCGGTGGTGACCACCGGCGGATACCGGTCGAGAATTTTCTTTCCGAAAACCGCGTACACCGCCCAACAGCACCCCGCGACCAGCATGAGCAGGGCGCCGGTGTCCAGTGAAAACGTTCCGCCGCCCCCGGACATGATCAGGCACAACCCGGTGAATCCCGCCAGCACCCCGAGCGATATGAATACCGTGGCCCGCTCTATCCCGGCGATAACGGAAAGCATGACGATGATGAGCGGAGTGAACCCGTACACGATCCCCACGTTGGCGGCGCTGGTGAGGGATTGCCCCACCATGTAAAATATCTGGTAGAGAAAGTTCCCCACGAAGGAGACCACGGCAATGGCGGCCAGATCACGGCGTTCGACACCCAGCCTTTCCCCCATGAAACGCGCGGTGATGAAAAGCAGGACCGAAGCCGCGGGAAACCGGATGAGATTGAAGATGAACAGCCGGAAACACTCCGGGCCATCGGCGGTGGCGGACTTCGTGACCACGAAGTTCAGCCCCCAGCAGGCGCAGGTGATGAGAAGAGCGAGATCGGGAAGCCCGAATCGCCGGGAAGAGGTGGTGTGCAACGATGCTCCGGTAGCGTGGTTCAGGATTGTGGAAAGCGTCAGTCCGCCGGTAAATGGAACGGAAACGGAGCGCATAATATACGCCCTGCCCGGTAAAATCGCAAGCGACGGCTATCTCCCGCCGGATCGCCCCGAAACGCCGAATTGCTTCCATCAAAGATTCAGCGAAGGAATGGAAACCGTCCCATCACCTTTTCGACAGTTCTCCCAGCCGCTCGATCAGGAAATCGTAGGTTTCCTTGGTAACTGTCGCCGGAATCCCCCCGGTGTCCATGAACATCCAGGCACCCGCCCGTCCGGCGCGGTTGAACAGGGACGTGAGGTATTCATTCTGGGTATCGCGATCCCACTCGAAAAAGAACTTGTGGCAGCCGCCCACCGGGATGATGCGTGATTCCCCCGATTCCAGGAGCGCGACCAGATCCATGGACTCATAGATATCGAACGGATCGAGCATGTCCACCCCGCTGGAGATCACGAGCGGGAGGATTTTGTTGATATTCCCGTGGCTGTGAAGATGAACCCAGGCGCCGTAATCGTGGGCGAGACGGCAGAGACGGGTATGCCACGGGAGAATCCACCGTTCGTAAAGATCGGGGCCGATGAGAAGGTTGTCCGAGGACCCGAGGTCATCGCAGAGCACCAGGCATTCCACCCCCCGTTCCAGCAGTTCCGCCGCCGCCGCGAGTGACCAGCCGCCGACCCGGTCAATGAGCCGCTTTGTGTTCCCGGGGTCCAGGAGCAGGGACATGAGGAATTCCTGATAATCGAGGCAAAAATAGTGGGGCCCGCTGAAGAACCCGTTCAGGTTGGCGGCGGTAAAATATCCCGCGTCCTTGAAAAAGGCCACATCCTCCGCAAATCCGCGGTAACGGGCGGGATCGTTGGGGTCGGGCAGTTCGAGACGATCCACATCCGCCGCTGTTTTCAGCGGGTAATCGTAATCATGGTAAAAGTGGGGATTCTTGCGGATCAGCCGACGACTGCCGGTTTCGCACTGGAGAACTCGCTCGTCTTCCCG
>CAYRTQ010000286.1:0-6096 GCA_964426865.1 uncultured bacterium | reverse complement strand
CTTCGACACTTCGACACTTCGACAGGCTCAGTGTCCGCAGGCTCAGTGTCCGCAGCTGGCTGTGTGTGTCGAGGCACAGACTCCCCACCTGTATAGACTGGAGTACTTCTTCACCCGGAAGAAGTCTGGTGACACTCGGGATGACCCGCAGCCCCATCCGGCCTGCGGCCACCTTCCCCCGTAAACGGCTTGCCATTCCCTCCGGCGCGACGGCCTCTCCCGTTCATCACCGTCGATGGCCGCCGGGCGAGATATCGATCAGGAGCGCGACGATTATGCCGAAAACGGGCCAGAGTGTCCAGTGCCCGCCGAACCAGTGATGGACCGCGGAATACCACAGCAGCGTGGTCGGCAGGAAAATGAACCCGAGAATCGGCCAGAGAATGGTATCGAACAATCCCGTGAACCAGCGGGTGAAAAGCCAGAGGATCGCAACGGTCAGCCGCGGTGTAACCAGCGCGAGAAGAACGAGGAGACAGGGCGCCGGGGATACCTCCTTGCGGGATAAGACCGTATGAGATGGGCCGGATTTCGGATAATCCGGGCGGCAACTGATATTATCTATGGATATACGTCCCGTGGCTCATTGTCAAGGCAAAAGCTGACATCGAACGTGTTGCATCGGGGTACGTGGCGAAAACAGTCCCTATGGGGAAAGCCCCTCGCTGGTGGGCGCATGCCGGGGGTATCCGGACGGCGTATGCATTCTTTTCGTAAAATATTCTCGCGATGGGACAAAAATAGAGAAGAATGCGCCTGATCCGAAAAACGGAATGAACCACGGGGAAAGCGATGGAACTCCGCCCCGCAGCGTTTTCCGTAATTGAAAAATATCAAGCGGGAGCAGGCTTTTCTCCCGTTGACGGGATTTTTGGGAGATGGACATAAGACCCCGCCCGATCGCTCCCGCCACAAATCATTGCGGAACCGAAATATTTTGATGGCATTTGGGGGAAAAAAGCGTATTATATGTAATCTTTATCATAAAATCTGTTCGTTTGAAGATGATAATTACGATGAGGCAGTATCGGTTATACACGGAGGAAGGAAACGGTTATGCGTTCGAACGGATTGCTTGCGGCGACGCTCATCCTTGGATTGTTACTCGGTTCCTGTACGGGGCGCAAGTCCACGGGATCGGTCACCCAGATTACCAGCCCCTCGTTTGTGACCGGAATCACCGCCAATGGGAAGACAGTCTGGTGCTCCACCTTGGGCGGCCTGGTTAAATGGGATATTCCGGACGGGAAATATACGGTGTATACAACCGCTGACGGGCTTCCCAGCAACGCGCTGAGCGATGTCGTCCTCGATGGAAAAGGGCGGATATGGGTCGGCTCGGATGCGGGAATCGCGGTACAGGAAGGCTCGGGATGGAAATGCTATGATTCCTCCCAGGGATTGCCCTCCAATACGGTCAACGACCTTTCGCTCGATCGGGACAAGAATGTCTGGGTGAGTACCGACAAGGGCGCGGCGTCTATCAAGGGCGGACGTCCCCATCTTCTCGATGACAAGGAAGGGCCCGGGAAATCCAATATCGCCTGCGTTTTCTTCGATTCCGGAAAGAACATGTGGATCGGAACGCCGAAGGACGGGGTCTATGTGAAACTGCAGGGAGCATGGAGGAAGCTAGGATCTCAGAGCGGACTCATCATGAACGCGGGGGAAACCATCGCGCAGAATGCGGACAACAGCATCTGGGTGGGGTGTTGGGGTGGAATGGGACGGTGGGATGGCCAGGGATTCCAGTCGGTCAACCTGAAAAAGGAATGCGATACGTTCGAAACCCGTGAAATGATCGCCACTCGCGACAAGCTCTGGTTTTTCACCGCCAATGGAGTACACTCCTCCCGGGGTGGCGATTACGAGCATTTCCTGCAAAAAGACGGGCTCATTTCCAACGATGTCACCTGCGGCTATGTCGAATCGGACGACCGGGTGATCGCGGGGACGCCCTATGGTTTCAGCATCATCGAAAAGGGTGTGATCACCAACTATGCAGTACCGGGATCGCCTTTCGGGAAAGAGTTCGTTTCGCTCACGTTCGATGGCAAAGGACGCCTTTTCGCGGGAACCCGTGGCGATGGTCTCAATGTCCAGGATTCCGGAGTGTGGGCGCTGGTCCCGGGGAAAACCCCGGAAATGCTCAAAACCGTTTCCAGTGTGGTGTTCGCGCCGGACAGCTCGATTGTGTTCAATACCTCCGACGGCATGGTGACCTGGCGTGATCACTCCTGGTCGGTCCAGACCCGTGAAAACGGACTCGCCGGGAATGACATCCGCTGTGGGTTGTTCGACCGCGAGGGCCGATACTGGGCGGGAACCGCTACCGGCATAAGCAGTCTTTCCGGCGGCTCCTGGACCCGGTATCGCACGGTCCACGGACTTCCCTCGGAAAATGTCTGGGCCTGCGCCATGGATTCCACGGGAACGGTCTGGTTCGGAACCGATGCCGGAATCGTTGCGTTCAGCAAAAACACCCTGACCAACTGGACCTCAGAAGCCGGTTCGGACAGCATCGATGTCCGGTCGGTCGCGGTGAGCAACGGCACGGTCTATTTCGGCACGAATTCCGGAAAACTCATCGCCTGGGACGGGAAGTCCTGGAATTCTTCCAGCCGCTCATCCAAAGGCATCCTGGCAATCACGGTCGATCCTTCCGGCGCGCTCTGGCTGGGAACGGACGGCGACGGGGTCATCCGGGTGAACGGGAAAAGCGTAACCCACTACACCATGGCGGATGGACTTCCCTCCAACCGTGTCAATGCGGTGGCGGTGCATGACAACCGCGTCCTGGCCGCGTGCTATGGCGGAATGGGAGTCATCACCGGGGAAGCGCGGAAAACCCCATAAATTTCCCGGTTGGCATGGAAATCTGCTTGACTCGGATGTCCGGTTTTGTTATCTTTACTATCTCGAAAATGAGCGTTGCCCCGTGGTCTAATGGTAAGACGGCTGACTCTGGATCAGCTTATCGAGGTTCGAATCCTTGCGGGGCAGCCATTGAAAGACAATAACTTACATAGATTTGTGACACAATAATCAGCAGCTTTAACCGATAACTGTGTCAGATTGTGTCAAACGGCTTCAGCCTGTATCGGGTTGGGGCCGTTTTTCTTTTTCGATTCACGGATATTGGGAAGCAAGGAAAGCACCTTGCTCACCGCCCGATTATTCACGGTTACGTACCGATCTGTGGTTGCACGGTCTTTGTGACCGAGTAACGGACGAAGCTGATCGAGGCTTGCTCCTTCGCCATCCTGATGCAGCCAGTTCGAGAAAACGTGCCGCAAATCGTGAAAGCGAAGTTTAGAACCATCGCAGGCGGTCAGACCGACTTCATTCACCGCTTTGTTGAACGAAGTCTGGATCGAGCTATAGCGAGTGCCCGACCGAGGGTTGATAAAAACATACCCCTCACTGCGGTTTCCGATTGCCCGATGCAGCACTTCAATTGCCCGTTCGCCGAGAGGGAAGCGTATCTTTCTTCCCCCTTTAACTTCACGTTCGACATCGCCCGTACAGCTGAGATCATGGAATCGAATATCTTCAACACGAAGACTCAAGATATTTTCGAGTCTGAAGCCGGTATAGCAGGCAAACTCGACAATCGTGGCTACCGAATCGGGAAGCGACTCAATCATTGCCGCCACCTGATTGCCGGTAACCTCGATATCCCGCTTTCCCGATTCCTTAAAAGACTTGAGGCCCCTGAGAGGGTTATCTTTGATGTTCTCCCACTCCACAGCGCAGGACATCATGCAGGTAAGAAGCGCTTTCTCCCGGTTTATCGTGGCAGGCGTCACACCCTCACCTTTCCTCAAATTCATGTAATCGAGGACAAGACCTTTCGTGATTGAGCCGAGTTCTGCATCGACAAGAGCGGGACACCGCGAGATATTCTTGAAACTGTTTTTGTAGCTTCTCTCGGTTTTTTGGCGTCGATCACTGCCATGCCGTTGCAAGAAGAGAGGAAAGAATTCACGAAGGGTTAAACGTTTTCTCTTTTCTTCCACCTGTGCCCTTTCAATCTCCTCCTCCGGATCTTTTCCCTCCAAGAGCCAGTCCGAGAATTTCACCGCTCGCCGTTGCGCTAGGCTCAAATCGCCTCCTACCGATACTCTTCTTCTCTCCCCCCTCGGGTTGTAGTAGTACAGTTGGTAGTTGTTCCCCCGTTTCTGAATTTTCACGGGTTTTACGGTTGCCATATAGGTAGTCTCCAATTCTACCGCATGGCCTCTGCAACAGTTAATCTACCACAGAGGCCATCCGATTTCAAGCGTTTTTCGGAATTAGGAATAAGTCGTTGTGAGCTTGCTTCGCCTTGTGTTGCGGTGGTTTGCATGTTTGAACGAGGTTCTGTTCAAGAAATTCGTCCAAATCCTTTTTTCGAATTCGCCGAAGCCGTTGTTTCGTGCCGGTGCAAGGCAATTCTTCGAACGGAAGGAGACGCTTTGAGAGCCAGTGTTCCAAAGTTCCACGGCTTACGCAGGCATATCCTGCGGCCTCTGATACAGTAAATGCTCGCTTCAGGTTGTTGCTTTTTTCCTCTTCCAGCAATGCGGCGGTAATGCTTTCTTTTTCGGGTGCTGATGATTTCTTACTCATAGCCCTTGTACCCCTTTGAAAGAGATACTCAGGGAAAGGGCTGATCCCCGAATAATTTTTCTGGGGGATAATCTTTATCGTGTTTAGTTCATGTGCTATATCGGATTATTGAAGCCTGTTTCCCTTTCGGTATCTGGCTTTAATGTTTTTAATCCACTGTAGGTTATATTCGTTAACAGGACCAGCAACTGGGCATACCTATCGCATCACCTCCCTTCAAAAAAATCCCCTGCGTTTAGTCCACAGGGGATAAATAACAAATGATACAGAAATTTAAAAGGGTAACTTATTCAGGCACCCCAGAGTTGCCACACTGTTTTGCAATATCCCAGTTTAAAGGCAGAACGTTCCCCTGCTGGATGCATGTCCGAGTCGCTTTCATATAAAGCTCAAATGTTTTATACGGAGAGCCATCTCGGCTCAGATCGATACACCACCTGTCTTGGGGAAACTGATAATGATCTAAGAGGAATTTAGCAGAACTTGCGAACGAATCAAAGTCGTTGCGGTGGTCAACGAGCCAGAGTCCAATCGCTCTGGCGAGATTTAACTTGTTCTGCACCATTGATGAGTTCTTTTGGTACCATAACGCAATAAGTTTGTGTTTCAATGAGGACATTTTATTATGGAGTTTGTCTAAGCGAGTATCAGTCACCTCTTCACCAGTGATTTCTCCAAAGTACCGCAGATAATGACCAGGATGGAAAGAAGAAAGGTCAGAATACAAAAGAGCATTGTAATAATAATAGTAGTATTCAAGTTCCAGTAATGACTGCTCTATGTTTCCATTCAAGCTCACTGAAAAATGAATACATGGATTTGCATCGCTGCCATCCGGCAGAACGACTTTCCCTATCTCCAGTCCATTAAGTGGTGGTGCAATCTTAAAATCATCATTTCCTGGCACATAACGAGTCTCATCAACATTAAAATAATCTATGAGCGCATCCGAAGTATATGCCCCTTCAGTGGACCCAAGTTGTTCGTCAGGTTGTTTGGGAAAAACCTGGTAATTCTGGTAGATTTTCATCGCTAAATCATACTGCTCTCGGAATACACTAATATGTTCCATTCCGACCCGGATCGATGTGGGGATAGGGTCGGTGGGTTGAATGGAAACGTATTTGTTGTAAACGCTCTGATATTCTGGATTCCGCCGAGTGTATTCCCATTTCCAAAAGGAATACAGTCGGCTTTTTTGTTCGGGGGGTAATGCGTTAGACATGATGATCCCAAGGTCGTATAAAATTGTGATCGAGCTACAGAAGAGGATTCGACAGCAAATATAATGATGACAGATGGAATTGGCAACTCTGCAGAACCCCCGAAACTTACCCTACAGTTTTCCGCCAGAATTCAGAATATTTGTCAATGTACAGGGAATGAAGAGCTTCCTGGAGACAGGGTCTATATCCCAATGGAGTAAGGGAGGGGACTCAGGACTGATACCTCGGGATCAATCGTGAACAATCTGCCGTATCATCG
>CAYRTQ010000285.1:265-6118 GCA_964426865.1 uncultured bacterium | reverse complement strand
GCCTATGCAGGAGAGGGCAAGACTCCGTGACACAGCAAGTTACTTGATTTCAGCAACCGCCGCTCCGAATGAGTCACCCTTCTCCTGAATAGGAGAAGGGACGGGGATGAGGTGCGGCGTCGGCCAAGCAAAACGACCATCACGCGAATCACCAGAACAGACGTTCAGACAATCAGTCCGCATTCCTTCCGCATGGAAGCCCCGCACAAGGTTGCCTGCCCCAAAAAAACCGACGGGCGCTCTTTTCGGAGCGCCCGTTCGTATATCCCGCTGTTTCCCTCGTCCGCTACTTCGGCCCGTCCTTTTCCTTCGCCTGGCCGTTGAAGAACGACCGGAAGTCGTAGGACGTGTGATCGCGGTTCAGATGAAAGTTCACCCAGGCGGAGGTATTGCGGAGTTTCCAGTCCCGGGGGCCGATAATGGAGGTGCGGAGCGGGTCCAGTTCGCCGTGGGCCTTGGCCCGGGTGTAGACCCGGCCCCATGCGCAGGGACGGTCGGGATAGACCTCGCAGGCGTCCAGACGCGAGCCGCCGCAGGGACCGTTCCGCTGCTGCTTGGGGCATTGGGATTGAGGGCAGATGAAATGGAGTTCCGGGAGCGCGCAGTCGCCGCAGTCACGGCAGTCGAACAGCGCTTCCTTGACCGCACGCTCGCTGAAATGGACAATCGCCCCGAGCGGCTTCACCTTGTCCATGATACGGCACTGGAGCCGCATCAGCCCGCTCAGCCCGCCCTGTTTCACGAACATGACATCGTGGAGCAGGCGCATGACCTTGTAGGTTCCCCATCCCTTGCGGAGCTTGCGCGAGGCGGGCGATCCCGCGGTGGCGCCGGTCCCGCCGAGGTAGAATGCTCCGGAGGGCGCGAAATTGAGCTTCTCCGCGCATTCTTCCCACTGCGGGCGCAGTTCGGCGGCGCGGCCCAGGATGGTTTCCACCATGTCGAACTTGAGAATCATGGCCTCGATGTGCGCTCCACGGAATCCGAGCCCCATGAGCACCGCCACCTGCATGGCCGCGCGTTCCAGCGATGCGGCCCGTCCCTTGTCTCCCGCCTCCGCTTCCTTTGTCACCAGACGAAGGAGGTCGTCGCTCACATAGGAACCGGGGACCTCGCCACGGTTCATCATGGACGCCGCGCCCTTGCGGAGGATGAACACGCTCCCGAGCACCGGCGCGGGAATATTCTTCTCCATCATATACGCCCGGAGATTCATGAGCTTGCGGGCGTCATATCCGAGCTGGGTGACAAAGAACCGGGCTCCGGCGCGGAATTTCATTTCCATCTTGTAGAGCTGCATCATCGTCCCCGGCTCGGTGAACTGGTAGGGTGACACCACGGCGCCGTGGAAAAAATCGGTCCGGGGCCCCTCTTCCAGCGCGCGGTCGGCGGAGTTGATGCGCAATCCCCGGTTCATCAGGGTGAGCACGGTCAGGATATGGACGGGATCCAGGTCGAATACCGGCATGGAGAGTCCCATTTGCCCCTGGGTCGGGAAATCGCCGCTCATCACCAGCAGGTTACGGATTCCCCGACGGTCCAGCGAGAGCGCCCGCGATTCCACCATGTTACGGCTCATGTCCTTGGCCGGGAAATGCACGATGGCGGGGACTCCCGCCTGTTCGATCTCCTGCGCGAGTACATCCGGCGCGATGGCCGGAGCGCCTCCGGGGTTGTCGGTGAGACTGATCGCGTGCACCAGCCCCGTTTCACGGCATTTCTCCGCGAACTGGATGATCTCGTCGAGCTTCTTGTCCTCGGATACCCGTCCGGGGATATGCTCGCAGGTCACCACGAAAGTATCGGTTTCGGTCAGAAGCCGCTGGAAAGTGTTCACTGTATTATTGTCCCGCATTCCTTTTCCCCCACAGCATGAATACCACTCCTTCTCTCCTTCGGAATCCTCTATAATAGCATGTTTCTCCCCGTGGCACAATCGGAATTCGGGATTGGCCCGCGCGGATGGCCCGCTTCCCCGAAGATGCGCCGGACGGGGATTCGTTCCTTCCTTTTCGTCCCGCTCCCCGGCGATCCATTCCCCCGTCACGTATATTCACTTTGCAGACGCTATGATCCGCCCGTGCGCGCTCTTCTTCCCCCGGCCACTTTCCCGTTTTCTCCGCCCGCCTTTTCTTGTATCTTTCATCATGCCCGTCTCCCTGTTTCCGATACAGGTTTTCGATAAAGCGGATTGCGTGTCTGAACCGGTGATTCGCATGATTGGACTGATGAAAAGCTGATGAAAGCATTTTCTATCAGCCGTATATCATTTTTATCACGCGCATCACCCAAACGGGCGTTCGGACAATCTTTTCGTATTCTTCCCACATCGAATGGAGCCTTGCCCGAAGCACTCCTTCTCCCCTCGCCCGCGCGTCATTTCGCGGGGGAGAGGGGCCGGGGGTGAGGGAAAAGGCGCGTGTATTCTCCTCCTCCGCGGAAGGTGCATCATGGCCGTACAGAAATCCCCACTCCCGAAACACCGGCTCGATCTCATCGTGTACGCCTGCATCTGTCTGGGGGTGGTTCTGTCTGTCGCGCTCATGCAGCGGGCGGGGGCGTTCCAGCGCACGGAGGCGGCGCTCCGGGACATGCGTTTCCGCATCCGCGGCCCCGAACCGCATTCCGACCGTATCGCCATTGTGGCCATCGATCCCCAGACGCTCGAATCGCTCGGGATCAAGGGCGTTCCCCCCCGTCCCTGCCATGTCCGGCTCATCGAGAACCTGTACAAGGCCGGAGCGAAAGCGGTGCTCCTCGATATTCTCTTCCTGACCTACACCGGGGAGCAGGACAGCGATACCCTGGCCGATCTGCCCTCCGCCCAGGATTCCCTCCTGGCGGATGTCCTGCGGCGCTATCCGAACACGGTGATCGCCCGCAAACAGAAAGTGACCATCGACCGCGCGACCGGCACATCCGCGGGGGAGCCGCCCTTGCCCAAGGAACTCTTCCGTAATCCCGGACAACTCGCGTTCGTGGACATGTACCATGATTCCGATTCCTTTGTACGGCGCACCCGGCTTCTGGCCGACGACATGCCCCCGGAGAACGGCTGGAACTGTTCCTTCGCCCTCAAGGCCGCCATGTTCGCGCTCGATGCCGATACCGCCCGGGTGGACGCCCGGACGCATACGGTGCATGTGGCCGGACGGGTCATCCCCCTGGACGCCGACAACACCATGATCGTCAACTACTGCATGGACGAAAAGACATACGCCGACGGCGGTGGGTATCTTTCCTACGAACAGGTGCTGGACGACGAGAGCGAGTACGGCCTCAAACTGCTCATGGAGAAGGGGACGCTCAAGGACAAGGTCGTGCTGGTCGGCGCCACCTTCCCCGAATCCAAGGATTACGAGTTCACCCCGTTCTATCTCGGCGGCAGGCTGTACAACAAGTCCGAGGAACCCATGTTCGGGGTCCATGTCCACAAGAGCATCGCCTCGACCATCATCGAGCGGAGATTCATTTCTCCGGTTTCCGAGAGGCAGAGTATCCTGCTCATCCTGCTCATGGCGCTCATCTCTACCGTGGTGAATTACCGGTTCCGGGGATTTGGCGGGCTTTTCCTCTCGTTGCTGCTCATCGTTCTGTATTCCCTGGCCGCGGTGGCGGCGTTCCTGGGCAGCCGTATCCTGATCCCGCTGGTCGCCCCCGCGTTCGCTACGGTCACCCTCGGCTATATCAGCGTGGTGACCTGGAATTTTCTCTCCGAGCGCCGTCAGAAAGCCCAGATACGGGGAGCGTTCTCCCACTATGTCCCCGGCAAGGTGGTGAGCGAACTCCTGAAGAACCCCGAGATGCTCAGGCTGGGCGGCGAGGAACGGGTGATGACCGTGATATTCAGCGATGTGGCCGGATTCACCACCATCTCCGAGAAGCTCACCCCCACGCAGCTCGTGGAATTGCTCAACGAGTATCTCACCGCCATGACCGACATCGTGCTCGCCCATGACGGCATTATCGACAAGTACGAGGGCGACGCCATCATGGCCGAGTTCGGCGCTCCGCTCCCCGATGAGCGGCATGCGGTCAAGGCCTGTTTCGCGGCGCTCGACATGCAGGAGCGTCTGGTGGACCTGCGGGCCAGTCTGAAAGCCGGGGGAAAACCGGAACTTTACGCCCGGGTGGGCATCAATTCCGGCCCCATGGTCATCGGGAACATGGGATCACGGGAGATTTTCGATTATACCGTGATGGGGGACAACGTCAATCTCAGCTCGCGCCTCGAAGGGGCGAACAAGATCTACAACACGGGCATCATGTGCAGCGAAAACACCCGCCGTATGGTGGACCACGCGGTCATCACCCGCGAACTGGACCTCATACGGGTGCAGGGGAAAACCGAGGGCGTCAGGATTCATGAGGTGATCGCCCGTCGTGACCGGGAACTGGACGACCGCCGCAAGCGTCTCCTCGAAACCTACCTCCGGGGGTTGGAAGCCTACAAGGACCGCCGCTGGGAGGATGGAATCGCGCGTTTCCGGGAGGCGCTCGCCATCGACCCGGACGACGGTCCCTCGGCGCTCTACCGGGAGCGGTGCGCGGAATTCCTGCGAAACCCGCCCGATGAGAACTGGGACGGCATTTTTACCATGAGGACGAAGTGATATGGAAATGAGCGGAATCGTCACATTCACCACCGACTTCGGGACCCGCGATCCCTATGCGGGCATCATGAAAGGCATGGTGCTCACCGCCCATCCCGGGGCGAAGCTGGTGGACATTACCCACGAGATACCTCCGCACGATGTTTTCAACGCCGCCTTCACCCTGGCGCGGGCCTACGAGTACTTCCCGGTCGGCACGGTGCATGTGGCGGTGGTGGACCCCGAGGTGGGGGAGAGGCGCAAGAACATCGCCATCCTCACCGAGAGGTATGTCTTCGTGGGGCCGGACAACGGCATTTTCGCCATGGTGCTCCAAAAGGAGAAACTGGTGGAGATACGGGAGATCAGGAATCCCCCCTTCATCTCGGAACGGGTGTCCAACACCTTCCACGGACGCGACGTGTTCGCCCCCTGCGCCGGGCATCTATCCGCCGGAAGGGAGTTTCCCGGGGTCGGCCCGGAAACGGCGGAGATCGTTTCCCTGAAATATCCCCGTGCCACCCACAGCGGCAACATCCTCAAGGGGGAGATCGTTTCCGTGGATTCTTTCGGAAACATGATCTCCAATATTTCCGAACACACCTTCCGGTCATTCACCGGAAGGCAGCCGTTCGAGATATATTTCGCCACGGAGCGGTTCACCACTGTCCAGCGTCAGTACAGCGATGTCCCCGCCGGTTCGCTCGTGGCGCTCTTCGGCTCCTCCGGATACCTGGAGATATCCATGAACTCCGGCAGCGCCCGGGATTATTTCATGACCACCGCCGGGAGCACGGTGACTGTGAGGAGGCTGTGACCGAGTGGTACCAGCGGTGGTTCGGCGAGGAGTATCTCCTCGTCTACGAGCGCCGCGACCAGGCGGAAGCAGGGCGCGATATCGGCTTCGTGGCGCGCACCCTGAAACTCCGGGGCGGCGAGTTGGTGCTCGACCTCTGCTGCGGTCCGGGCCGTCACGACCTCCCCCTGGCGCGTCTCGGATGCCGGGTGATCGGCCTGGACTACTCCATGTCCCTGCTGCGCATCGCCCGCGGGGCGCTCGGGCCGGATGAGTCCAATCCCTGCTATGTCCGCGCGGACGCCCGCGAGATTCCGTTCCGCGATGGCGCGTTCGACGTGGTGTATATGGTAACGGCTCTGCCCGAAGTGACCGATCCCGTCCGAGTGCTGCGCGAGGCGCGGCGCGTGATGCGGACGGAGGGCCTGGTGGCCGTTACCGAGTGGCTGGTTGATCCCGATTATC
>CAYRTQ010000285.1:0-255 GCA_964426865.1 uncultured bacterium | reverse complement strand
CAATCTCTTCACCTCCTTCGGGTATTTCGGGGACGAGGAGAATTGCGATCTGCTCCATTCCATGGCGCGCCTCCTCCGCGAGGGGGGAAAGTACTGCCTGGACTACCTCAATCCCCCGCGTCTCCTGGCCGGGCTGATCCCAGAGACGGTGCGGGAAAAGAACGGCGTCACCATTGTCGAACGCCGCTCCCTGGACCGCGCGACCCGTCGGGTGGACAAAACCATCCTCCTCCGCTCCGGCAATCTGGAACAGAC
>CAYRTQ010000284.1:5131-6147 GCA_964426865.1 uncultured bacterium | reverse complement strand
ACAATGACGGCATACATGAGTACGAACGCGGCGATTCTTTTTCTGGACATGACATATCTCCCCGCGGTTAAGATAGCTCTCCCCCGCCATCTTGTCAAGCGGGCGGAATGTCCCATCGGCTGAACGACCGGCGTGTATTCACTTCTTCCCTGTCACGCCGTGTTTCCCCGTGCATGCGCGCGTCTATCGCGACACCCCGGCCGTTTTCCGTTCCTCCCGGTTCTGGTACCGCCCCACCAGAACGGCGCTGGCCAGGGTGTGACCGATCATGGCGAATTCCACTTCGTCCTTCCGCAATCCCTCCTCCAGGCCGAGTTCGCGATCCAGCGCATACACGGTAAAATGATAGTGATGCGTTCCGGTTCGCGGGCACGGCCCCCCGTAACCGAGATCGCCGAAATCGTTCAGCCCGCGCGTTCCGGGGGCGGAATTCTTCTCTATGCGGCTGATCACCGGCATGTTGTACAGAACCCAATGCACCCACATGCCCCGCGGTGAATCGGAGTCGTCCATGATGAGCGCCATGCTTTTCGTATCGGGGGGAATATCCTCGATGACCAGCACGGGATTGATGTTCCTCCCCTCGCAGGTAAATTTTTCCGGGATCACTCCATCGTTTTGGAATTCCGGGCTGTAAATTTTCATGACTTTCTCCTTTCCCGGCATGTTACTGCATGTACATCCCCTCTCCGTGTGTCCACCCGCGTTCCGCTCACGGTATGGGTAACCGTAACGACACGGAGAACGGACAGTCATCCCTCCCCTTTTCACCGGACGGTGAGATGCAACTCGGCTGGAAATACGCGCAAAAAGCGTCTTTTATTCATTATATTCCATTATGCGTATTTTTCCAACACCGCTTTCGCATTATTTGCACTATGCAGCGCCTGCGCGCCTTGGATATACATTCCCACACAATCGTATCTTCATGGGTGAACGCATTGTGCATTGCCTTTGGAAGGTAAATGACCACCCTTTTTTTGTTCCGTGGCACGGACTCACCGTGCGCACCTCGC
>CAYRTQ010000284.1:0-5117 GCA_964426865.1 uncultured bacterium | reverse complement strand
GTTTGCATCTTCCGGTCCAAACTGCTCGTATGTACCGTTCTCGACGCCAAAATAGTGAATTTACCCGATGATGCCGGAGTGAATCAGATTTTCCGGTTGCTTTCCGGCCAAGAATTTTATAAACTACAAACGTGCGCCGGACATGCATCCGGAAAGTTCCGGAAAGCGTCCGTAGCCGGAATTTGAATAAAACCCGATTATTTCTCTTTACTTTTACAAGCTTATATGTTATATTTTTCACCGGAATTCTGATTGCATTCCGGGAGGGCGCACCGAATGTCCCGGGACATTTCCATCATTATCGGCGGCATGACCATCGCGGCGGAGCTGAACGATTCCGAAACCGCCCGCGCGATAGCCGACAAGCTTCCCATCGAGACCGGCTTCTCCACCTGGGGTGATGAAATATACTTCCCCGTCCCGGTGAAAAAGGGATCCGAGAACGGCAAGGAAGTGGTGGAGATGGGTGAGTTGGGATATTGGCCGCCCGGAAACGCCTTCTGCATTTTTTACGGCGCTACTCCGGGTTCGACGGAAGACCACATCGAACCGGCCAGTCCGGTCAACCCGATCGGGAAGGTAAAAGGGGACCCGAAAGTATTCAAGTCCCTGACTCGGAAAGCACGCACCATACGGCTCGAAAACGCCTGACAGCGATAGAGGTGGGGCAGTAGCTCAGATGGGAGAGCGCATCCCTCGCACGGATGAGGCCGCCAGTTCGACTCTGGTCTGCTCCACCAAATAATTTGGAACCGGTTCCCCCCATTGGACGTGTAAATAATTCGACATTCCTATCCAATATATATGGTCGTGCTAGACGGGGAGATAGCGGTGCCCTGTAACCCGCAATCCGCTACAGCGGGGTGGAACTCCCGAACGAGGCCTCAGGTATTTCGATGCTGAACTGACGCGCCGGATGTTGAAGGTCAGGACCCGCGCAATGGAGCTTTTCTGAACCCCGTCAGGATCGGAAGATAGCAGCGGCAGGAAAGGTTTTCCATGTGCCGCGGGAACTCTTGGCCGGAGTCTGGTTCTTCAGGGATCTTCGGGGTATCGGGTCGAGAACGGGTGCACGACCTGTTTTTTTTATGGTTCAGGCCTCTCAATGGCCCGTAACCGGGGGTACGTTTTCCTTCCCGTGCGCATGCGGGGCTTAACCGGCAGCTTGAGCGATATGTCCTACATTGTTACCGCGAGGAAGTGGCGGCCGCAATTTTTCCGCGATGTTGTTTCCCAGAGACATGTCACCGAAACACTCCAAAACGCCATTCGTAGCGAACGGGTCGGACACGCGTATTTATTCAGCGGCCCCCGGGGAGTGGGCAAGACAACGGTGGCGCGGATTTTTGCCAAGGCCCTGAACTGCGAGCACGGACCCGCCGAGGAACCCTGCAACGAGTGCTCCATTTGCCGGAGCATCCAGTCAGGCGCCTCGATGGATATTCAGGAACTGGACGGCGCCTCGAACAATACGGTCGAGGATGTCCGTAACCTGATCGCCACGGTGGGGTATCACGCCAGCCAGTGCCGGTACAAGATATACATTGTGGACGAAGTCCACATGCTTTCCAACGCCGCATTCAACGCTCTCCTGAAAACCCTCGAGGAACCGCCTCCCGGTGTCATTTTCGTTTTTGCGACCACCGAGCCGCAGAAAATCCCGGTTACCATCCTCTCCCGTTGCCAGCGGTTCGACTTTCACCGCCTTTCCGTCCAGGAGATCGCGGGGAAACTGAAGCATATCGCCGAGGCGGACGGCGTGGAGATCGACGATGCCTCCACCCTGCTCATCGCCCGCCGCGCGGGCGGGGCCATGCGCGATGGCGAAAGTATTCTGGAGCAGTTGAAGGCTTCACGGGGAACCGCCATCACCGCGACGGATGTATCCGAGATGCTCGGGATGGCCGACCGCGAGGTTTTCTTCGGCATCATCGACCGCTGTCACGAACGCGATACCCGTGGAGAGCTTGAGCTGTTTTCGGCCTATTACGACGGCGGCGGAGACCTCCGGGAATTCGTGGAAGGACTGCTCGGCCATTTCCGGGATCTGCTGTACGCCCGTTTCGAGGGCGGACTCGACCACGCGCCGGTATCCGACGAGATGCGGGAGCGTCTGACACAGCAGGCCGGGTGGTATGATACCGCCGACCTGGTCCGCATGATCACCATGATCACCGAGGTGGAATCCTCCCTTGCCTATGCCGTGATGCCGGTGCTCCGTATCGAACTGGCGCTTGCCCGCATGGCGATGCTGGAGTCCACGGTGGATCTGGGACGTTTGTTTGACATGCTCGGCGGCGATGGACGGATTGAAATCTCCCTCCCGCCCGCCCCGGCTGCCCGGACTGAGGCAAAGCCCGCGCCTTCGCCGCGAGTCCTGCCGAATGCGGAACCGTCCGCCCCGCCGGAAAGCCATCCCGACCTGAGAGGGATGCCCGGATCGAACGGGGAAAATGGTACGCCCGCCAGAGAAAAGAATTCGGCCCGGACAGGCGGCTGCGCAGAAATTGCCGCCGATATTCATTCCATCACCGCGAACTGGAAGGAAATCACCGACCGGGTGAGCGTACAGAAACCGGCGATCGGCCCCTCGCTCGCCATCGGCGTACCCGAATCGTACGATCACGGGAAACTATCCGTGCGTTTCAATGCCGAGCACGACTTCCAGAAGGGGATTTGTGAGCAGTACCGTGGGGATATCGAGGAAATCATCGGCGTTATTCTCGGAGCGCGGGTAAAACTGGCCTGTTTCGTACGACGGACGGAGACGGAACGGAAACGGAACAACGAGGTGGAAGACCTCATCGCGCGCGAACCGATCATTCGCGATATTCTGGACCGGTTCGACGGCGAAATCAGCGATTCATGGAGGTAGGAGATGGCCAAGGGTTTCGGCGACATGATGAAGCAGGCGCAGAAGCTTCAAAAGCAGATGCTGGACATGCAGGAGGAACTGGCGAAACGCACCGTGGAGGGCAGCGCCGGCGGCGGCATGGTGAAAGTGATCGCCAATGGCCGTCAGGAAATCCTCGAAGTGAAACTGGATCCCGAAGTGGTGGATCCGGAAGATATCGAAATGCTCGAAGACCTCATCGTCGCGGCGATCGCGAATGCCCGCGACAACGCCAAGGCCATGATGGAAGGCGAAATGGGTAAACTCATCCCCGGCGGGCTGGGCGGACTCGGGCTATAATACATAATGAAGGAGACAGGAGGCGGGAGCCGTAAGAAAACTCCTTTGGGGAGCCGCTCCCCTTACCGGTACTGTGTATCGTCACCCGAATCGGCGGTTCAAACAAACCCATACCCTTTTCTCCTGTTTTCTGTCTTCTTGAGGTACTGCCAATGGCTGAAAAAGGTGTTTTGGAAAATCTGGTGGACAAGCTGGCCGAACTGCCGGGCATCGGGAACAAGACCGCGCAGCGGCTGGCTTTTTATATGATGAAGATGGACCGGGAATGGGTGCTCTCGCTCGCTCGCGCGATCGAGGACATGAAAAACCGCATCACGAACTGTTCGGTTTGTTACAACCTGACCGAACAGGATCCCTGCCCCATCTGCTCCGATCCCAAGCGCGACCACTCGCTCATCTGCGTGGTGGAGCATCCCTCGGATGTCAACGCTCTCGAAAGGGCGGGGATTTTCCGCGGGGTATACCACGTGCTCGGCGGAGCGCTCTCTCCTCTGGACAATGTGGGGCCGGAGGAAATCCGCATCCGGGAACTGGTGGCGCGTCTCGACGGTTCGGTGCGTGAAATCATCGTGGCGACCAACCCGACCGTGGAGGGCGAGGCGACCGCGGCGTTCATCGCCGGTCGTCTGGCCAATTCAGGGGTACGGGTATCCCGTATCGCCCGGGGAATCCCGGTGGGCGGCGATCTTGAACTTGCGGACCGGGTCACTCTGGCGCGTTCGCTGGAAGGCCGTCTCGACATGCAGCGGTAAAACTGAATACAGCGGGAAAGGAATCGGCCCTGCTTGTATTCTATCCCCGCCACATTGTTGTTTTGGTACTTTACCATTCAGGCGCTTATTCATGAAAAATCTTCTCACACCGGCGAACCTTCTGACCTCGCTGCGCATGGTCCTTGCCCCGGTATATCTGTGGCTCTTCTCGCTCCATACCTGGGACTCGGTTGTTCTCGCCCTGGTCGTATTCATCGCCGCCGCGGTCACCGACCTTTATGATGGCCGTCTGGCGCGAAGCCGGAAGGAAATCACCTCTTTCGGCAAATTCATGGACCCTCTGGCGGACAAGGTGCTGGTGATCGGAGCGCTCGCCCAGTTCGGGCTCATGGGACTGGTAAACCTGTGGCTGGTGGCGATCATCGTGTTACGGGACGTCTGGATGACCGTCCTGCGCATCGTCGCCCTGCGGCGGGGAACGGAACTCCGCACCTCCGGGGACGCCAAGGTGAAAACCACAATACAGTTGACCGTGATCATCACCATCATCACGTTCACCGGAGTACGGGCTATCGCCGGGCATTTCGGGTATTCCGGCCCGCTTACCGATTTCCGGATATACAAGATATTTTTCAACGCCCTGGTTTCCGTGGCGGTGGCATTCACTCTGTACTCGTGGTATACCTACCAGTTCAGGCGTCAGACGGCGTAAATGCGGTCATGACCTCCGGGTGAAATCCGGAGAGCGCCGGGCGGGACCGTAAAAAAATCCTCCCGTCGGCTGGGTGGAATGACGGAGGCATGGGTGCGCATTCTGAAAGATTCCGTTACCGGCGGCGCCGGTTTGAAAAGCGAGCGTGACGGTTTCTCCGGTGTATTGAGCCGGGGCATCGCGACCGGATGTTATGTGGGATACGCACCGGCGGCGCAGGGTACCGTGGGCGCCCTCTGGGGTCCGGCGATCTGCCTGCTGGTTCCCGAGTCGCGGTTGTTCGTGGTATGGCTTCTCCTGCCGGTTCTGTTCCTGGCCGGGGTCTGGGCTTCCGCCCGGGCGGAAACGTACTGGGGACACGATCCCGGACGGGTGGTTATCGATGAGGTCCTGGGCTGTCTGGTTGCTCTGGCGTTTGTACCCCTGAGCGTAACCGCGGTCTGGGCCGGTTTTTTCCTGTTCCGTATTTTCGACATTTTCAAGCCCCCTCCCATCCGGC
>CAYRTQ010000283.1:4157-6168 GCA_964426865.1 uncultured bacterium | reverse complement strand
CGCCATCGTTTGTTCGTGATTGAGCAGACGAATGACCCCGCCATGCCGTCTTATCACCGAATATCCCATGATGATCCCAATCCCGTCCCGTTCCCGGTTTCCGGACGGAGCGGGTCGAGCGGGGCCTCCCGGACCGTACTGCCGGAGGTTGCGAGCCTATCCGTAAATCAGGATATAGCCTTCTGTGGGAGAGCAGCCCCTACAATGCACCCCGTTCGTCCTCCGTGCGAGCGGGGACACCGCGCCCTCCGGGGATAAACGCAGTTCCCGCGGAGCGGCAAGGGCCCAAGGGATCGGGGGCCGGGAACTCACGAATTATACGATTTCTCGCTGTATGGATAGGCTCTACATCCGTTGCCGACAGGATGCCGGCATACCGCCCGTCTGCGAATTCCCGGGGATCGTCCTCGCCCGGAATGAATAGTACGACACGGTGCGATAGCGGAGGAAGTGGAAGATTGCGGATACCGTTCGAGAGTGCGAAACGCTGGTTGGGGCCGGGTATGGTCGCCCGGGACACTCCATCCGTTTCCCACGCCGTTTTCCGTTTCGTGCTGGGCGGTCTGTAAATAGGACGAGACGTCCGGGGGAAACGGGATTCCCGCGGGGATGCTTTCGATGGGGAGAGGGCTGACTCGGTCGTGTGAGGGAAGTTCATCCGTCATACGCTTCGCCCGACGGATTTCCATTATCGCGCGCTCCGGGAACGACGCGCTTTCCCGGTGGATGACGGCGCTCTCTCTGGCGGCCTCGATGTGGAGGAACATGATGCTCAGGCGATTGTTGAACTCATGGGCGATACATCCGGCAATGGCGCCGAGAAATGTCGTTTCATCGGGAACGGAAGCTGCGGAGGGCGCGTAATCTTCGACAAGGGGCATACGATAATCTCCGGAACGGGGGATCGGGAGCGTTGAACGTCGAAGAAAAGAACAGGATTCAATATAACCGTGTCATGAGCAATGAACAATATATAAATATACACAAATGAAAAAACAGTGCGAACCGCTGTTGTTCCCGTACAGATATTCTGTTCCGGAGTATGGAATATTTGGTTGTCAGAACCGGCGATACGCATGATTTGAATGATGAAAACTGATGAAAAGCATTCTCGTTTTCATGCGGTCCGAACGAAAGAGGGATATGATACACCGTAATTGGCGGAAGGACCAAAAAACGAGGGTGAATGAGGATTTCTCCCCATCCACCCTCCGGTATGACTCATCGCACGTGAGGAACTGTCATACCGTTTCCGCCGATGTGCCATTCCTGTATGATCCCCGCACCGTCGGGAGTGCGTACACATCACCTTCGTTGGTAAAACGCTCCGGAGAGGGCAGGGTTCCATAAATACACGGGGCCGGCCGTAGTTTGGAACACATGCGGGAGTGGAGCGTTCCGTCTGTCCGTGCATAATATGAATCCACATGAGAATATACAACATAAAAATATTATCAGCTCTTGAGTAAGCGGTTGTTGCCACGGGAATGCATGGGCGTGTGGAAACATGGAGCGAAATGTAACGGGGAGGGCCGCCCCTCGGGGCGGGAGTTCCGGGGAACGGCACGCGGTGATTCGAACGGACGGGGAGACACGCGGCAACGCCCCCGCGCTATGATTCCGGAGACTGGTGACGCGCAATCGTCTGCTCGACCCGGGCGATGAGTTCCTCTTCGTCGCAGGGCTTGACGATGTAGTCGGACGCCCCGGTGCGCAGGGCTTCCATAACCCGGTCGGATTCCGCATAGCCGGAAATGAGTATCACCGCGGTCCGCGGAGCGAGACGCCGGACTTCGCGCAGAACCTCGATCCCGTCCATTCCACGCATGATGACATCCAGCAATACCGCATCGAAACTGGCGGCCCGCAGCATTTCCAGCGCATTGGCTCCGCCCCCGGCGGTTGTTGTTTCATATCCATTGCTGGAGAACATGAGTTCCAGGCCGGACAGCACCTGAGGATCGTCGTCGACAATCAGTATCCGTTTTGCGTTCACTATCGCGTTTCTCCT
>CAYRTQ010000283.1:0-4147 GCA_964426865.1 uncultured bacterium | reverse complement strand
ATACCGGTGTCAATCAAATTACGGATGGAGACGCCCGCCAGTCATCCGAGCGGAGTCGAAGGCCCCCTCGGGCCGATTTGATCCTGATTCGCATGGCTGAGGGATTACCATGCGGACGGGTCTGCGCTTTCCCTGTCCCCGTCCCGGTTTTCTCCAATCCCCCGAATTCCGTTCCGATGTCTTTCCCCTTGCGTTACCTGGTATACAGTTACCCTTTTTCATGGATATCCTCACGATACCGGACCTGTTTGGGGTCTGTGGTCAGGAGGGAACCGGGAATGTCAGGATGAAGGTCGAACCCTTCTCCGGAATGCTCTCGACCGATATGGTTCCTCCAAACGATTCCACGATGCCCTTGACAATGGAAAGACCCAGCCCGGTACCGAGCATCTTGGACTTGGTGGTGAAGAACGGATCGAAGATATGCTCCATATTCTCTTCGGAAATACCGTGCCCGGTATCGTGGAATGTAATCCGCACGCCGTCTCCTGAGAGTTCGCTCCGCAGGGAGAGCATTCCTCCCGATGGCATGGCGTCCATGGCATTCAGAATGATGTTCATGAAAACCTGGAACAGTTCCTGGGCGAGTCCCCGGATTGGGGGGAGTTCCGCGGCCATGGTGCGTTCGACCATGATACGGTTGATGACCAGTTGATTTTCCACCAGGTTCAGCGTTGATTCGATAATCTCGTTGACCTGAACGGTTTCGCTTGCCTCCGATTTCGAACGGTGGATATCCAGCAACTGGCGAACGGTGTTTTTGATTCTGAGAATTCCCATCTTGAGTTGTTCGAGAACCTGCCTTTGAGGAAAATCCTCCGGCAGCGATTTCCCGAGAAAGCTGATGTTGGCGGTCAGCGCCTGGAGAGGGTTGTTGATCTCGTGGGCGATGCTTGCCGCAAGACGTCCGGTGGCCGCAAGGCGTTCGGCGCGCTGCAACTCCTTCTTGGATTGTTCCAGTTCCATCTCCGTGTGCTGATGGGCGATCGCGTTCACGAAGATATCCGCCACGGTTGAGAGGAGCGCCACATCCTCCTCACGCCAATTGCTCTCGTCATGTGTGGAGACCAGGCTCAGGACTCCGCGAAGGGATTTGTTGAAAACCAGCGGGACCGCCGCCATGGAGTGGATGGAAAGGGCCTTGAACAACTCCCGCTCTCCCCGCGCCTGAGCGGGAAGAGCCTGGGGAAGGGAAAAGCGAAAGGATTCGTATCGTCCCCGCTGCTCCATCCATGAGGGTATCTTTTCCAGAAGCCGCTCAAACTCGGGGATCTCGAGAGAACTCCTCCCGCCCGTTTTCCAGGTGAAACCGTTCACCATCTGGTTTGGGGAAACGGGATAGACATCCACCCGGTCGAAACCGGTGAATTCCCCGATCCGCTCCAGTGAGGAGCCAATGGCATTTCCGATATCATCCGCGGCCAGGTTGATGAAACTGGAGGAAATGGAGGAAATGAGCCGTATGAACTCGATTTCATGGAGGAGATCCTCCTGCACCAGTTTGTAGCTCGTGATGTCACGGCCCACTTTCTGAATTTCCACGGTAGCCCCGGTTTCGTCCTTGAGCGCATAATCCTCCCAGGCGATCCAGCGCCAACCCTCCACGGTGAGCGCTCGCTGCTCGATGCTCACCCGGTAGGGGGGCTTTTCCAGACTGTGCAACGCCTGCAGCATGGAGGGAAGATCGTCCTCGTGCACGATATGCATGAAGGGCTTTCCGATGAGTTGCTTGCGGCTCATGCCGAATTTCAGGCAGTATGCGTCGTTGGCGTACGTGAATACCCCTTCGGAATCGACGCGGATCACGAGATCGCTCTGGGATTCGATCAGTCCCCGGTACCGTTTCTCGCTCTCGATGAGCGCGCGTTCCATCTCATTCCGCAGGGTGATGTCGATGATGATTCCCACGATCCCGCCAAGGTCCCCATGGATATTCTGATAGGTCGCCTTGTTCATGATGACCGAATGGAGCGTCCCCTCGGCGTCCCGGAGTTGTGTCTCGTAGGTCTGGATTCCGGGAGAACCCAGCAGGGTACGGTCCATTTTTTCGTACAGATCGGCCAGATCGGGGGGCGAAATTTCGCGGGCCGATTTTCCCACGATTCTTTCCCGTGGAAAACCGATGAACTCCTCGAACGCCCGGTTGCAGCCCAGATATTTCCCCCCGATATCCTGATAATAGAGGGGATTGGGAATGGTATCGATCAGGATCTGCAGGAAATGGGAGCGGTCGAGCTGTTCGAACTCCGATTGCCTCCTCTCGGTGATGTCACGGGCGATGCCGCAGAGGCCGGTGACCACTCCGGAATCGTCGAACATCGGCGTCTTGATGGTATGGAATATCCGCTGGGCCGTGTTGACCGGCTTGACGCTCTCCTCCTCGACGATCTGCCCGGAAAGGACGCGGGAATCGATGGTTTTTGTGTGTTTCCAGACTTCCTCTCCGAACAGCTCGCGGTCGGTGATCCCGATCAGTTGGTCGTCGGCGACCCCGAACAGGCGTGTCATGGCGGTATTGACCTGGATATAACGTAGAAGCTTGTCTTTCACGAATATGGAATCCTGCACCGCTTCGAATATGGCCCTGAATCGAGATTCGCTCTCCCGTAGCGCCGCTTCGATTCGCTTCCTTTCAGTGATGTTGTGGCAGAATGTGAGCACGCCGGTGATGCCGCCCGAGGATTCGCGGACGGGATAGAGATGGCTGGAAAGCGTGTAGTGCGATCCTTGCCAGAGAATCGAGTTTTCATGCACCATGCTCTTTCCGGACAGAATCACTTCCCGGATCAGATGGTCGATTTTCTCCGCTTCATCATGCGGGAAGAAATCGTACGCGCTTTTTCCGATGAAATCCTCCACGACCACACCGTAATGATCCGGCCCGCTGTAGTACTGAAACCGCCCCTCCGGATCGAAGAGGATGACCATGTCGTTCGTGCTTTCGATGAGCAGGTGCAGACGCTCCTCGCTCTGACGCAACGCTTCTTCCGTATGCTTGTATTCGGTCATGTCCACATTGATCCCGGCGGCCCGGAGCGGCTTCCCGTCGCCATCCCGCTCCAGGACTCTGCCACGGTCGAGGATCCATCTCCACTCGCCCGATTTCGCCCGCATCCGGTGAATGGTTTCATAAAAGGGAGTCTCGCCGTCCAGATGATCCCGGAGCGCCCGGGTGGCCCGTAGCTCGTCCTCGGGATGAACGCTTTTCTCCCATAAATCGGGATCTCTCTCCATCTCTTCCGGGGTGTATCCGAGTATCTCCGCCCAATGCCGCACGAAAAACGTCTCGCCTTTCGCGATATCCCAGTCCCACATGCCGTAATTCGAACCCTCGAATACGCATCTCACCCGCTGGAGGTTTTCATACAGGGTTCTTACCGTATCGATGTGCGCGGGGATTTCACGGTAGGTCTCGATCCGTGAACGGGGTCCGCCATCCCCCTCGGGTAATGCAAGGAAACCTGCCAGGACCGGAAATATCCGGCCGTTTTTGCCCCTGCACCGTATCTCCCCGGAAAACGATCCGGAAACATCCATTTCCCGCTGTATGGCCAGGGCCATTTCCCGGCGGGTCGAGTCTTCGAACAGAATATCGGATGGCATTCCGAGCATTTCCCCCTCGGAATATCCGAATAGTTCCTCCGCGCCCCGCGACCAGTGCGTGATCATTCCCCCCGGACCGGTAGCCAGCATCGGTGGGGCGAAATGCCGGATGAGTCCTTTCCAGTCCGTCGATACTGGCCCGGCGTACCGTTCCGCATGGGGAGTCAGGCAGA
This sequence comes from uncultured bacterium, assembly GCA_964426865.1. GTDB lineage: Bacteria > Latescibacterota > Latescibacteria > Latescibacterales > Latescibacteraceae > JAWLHT01. The sequence goes on along the minus strand of CAYRTQ010000283.1, from coordinate 371 downwards.
CTGCGAAATGCGGAGTCCGGTCATTTTCCCCGAGCGGGGAAATGACCGCGTCGGCATCAATGGTATTCCCCCGCGCCGTGCATATCCGTATCACGCGCTCCGTACGGGGATTTCCGCGGCGCAGCTCCGCCACTGCTCCGTCGATAGCGCAAACGGTTTCGGGGGGAAACAGGATGCGGTCCGTCCCGGAGATTTCCTCCTGAGACCGCGCATCGAGCAGGTGGAGCGCGGCTTGATTCGCCTCCAGAATTTCTATGGACGGGATGGGGCTGGAACGGGGGTGTGCGGCCATATGGTCCGGGGCAACGCGGATATGAACGACGGGTACTCCGAGGGAGATGAAAAGCTGCCGATACACCGGATCATCTCCG
>CAYRTQ010000282.1:0-6173 GCA_964426865.1 uncultured bacterium | reverse complement strand
ATCAAAATAATCGCTATCAATTTTCTTGACTGGATATAGTGATATTGTTGAAACACCTACATCATGCTCAATCATCAAGCTGGTAAGTTGATCTCCGGCAATTAAAACGATCTTGCTGCCTATCTGGGAAACATAATTTCGAGCATCATCAGTGAATCTGGAAGTAGTAATAAAGATTCCTTTGTTTGCTCTTTGTGCCTGGAGTGCTCCTGCAAACTGCATGACATCTGGACGACCTACGGGGTTGTTATCCCAACGCTTCGCTTGAATGTAAACAACATCTAGGCCGAGTTTATCTTCTTTTATGATTCCATCTATTCCACCATCACCACTTCGGCCTATGGCTTTACCGGCATCAGCACGTGAACCACCGTAACCCATTTTGACAAGAAGTTCCACAACGACCCGTTCAAAAAAGGCTGGTGAAGTTTTTTTCAGTCTGGCGAGTAATTCATCAGCTAATTCGTTGCGGAGGTTTTCATACGCGGCTTCTAATGCCTCTGATGGAGTTATTGTTGAAATATCGGATGTCTTCTTAGTCTCGTAATCGTTATAGCCGGTTCTTGTTCCCTTTTGCTGTTGGAATTCAAGAAATTCTGGATATTGTTTGAGAAGTTTTACGTTTATGTTTTTGGGCTGCTTTTTTAGGAGATCCTTTCCTCGGTCGGTAATCTGGTAATATCCTCTGCGAGTTGCTTCCAGTAACCCAGCCTTTTTCATATAAGTCGAAGCCCAACCAACACGGTTAAGGAATGTGGACTGTATTCCGCTTGGAAGCATCTCCTTTATGTCGTCTTCGGAAAGGCTCAATTCCTTTGCCAGAGCTTCCACCGCCTCATTGGTTGATGTTTCAGTTCTCTTTCTGGCCGCAAATTGAAGAAGTGGCAGCATCACACTCTGATAATCTGGAACGGCCATTTATTTATCTCCTTTGATGTCTAACAGCGGGCGTAAAAGCATGTGGGTAATGTTGGGCAGGTCCCGCGTACCCATGTCCGCCTTCACGCCGTTGTTGACCGGCCTTTCTCCGGGCCTCGTCTTTGTCCTTCAGAATTCTGTGCCCAACTGCATAATCGAAAAGCCGGTACAAAATCCGCTCGGTGATCATCTTCTTGAATCAATTCGCATCACGCTTCAACCGCAAAGCAACCAAATCTTTTCATATCAAGCATTTGAGGAATGTCGGAAGCTGATAATAATGTACTACACAAATTGTCTTTGTCAAGCGGTAAATCGAGCGGGGAAAATTTGAAGAAACAGAGCCAAAAAGCCGGTGAGCCGGAGAAAAAAGCCGCGACGCCTTGCGCTCATCAGCTTTTATCTCCGGCTGCACGCGTATTTCATCGTTCAGACTGTCTTTCCGTTCAGAATTTGAAGGTCACCCGTTGCGCTCCCGGTTTCACCACACCCCGCATGGTTTTCTTTTCCAGCGAGAGCGTGACTTTCTGATCGCCGTCCTCCGTCCAGCGGAGGGTGAGTTTGCCGTGTTCGTCGGTCGCGCCCTGGAAGAGGGTGCGGTCCGCGCCGGGGAGATCGCGGAGGACATGCACCCAGCGGATGGGCTGGCCGGAGGAATCGACCACTTCCACCTGTGCGAGATGGCAGGTGCGGACGAGTTCGAGCGTGTTCCCGGCCAGACGGAAGGTGTATTCCCCTGCAGGAAGGATGAACGCGGTTCCCTGGGCGGATTTCTCCATCTTGAGCGAGCGCCCGGAGAGGGTGAGTTTTTTCAGTTTCCAGGGGAGGACGACCCTTCCGCCTTCGAGCGAGGCGATGCTGCCGGAGGATGCGCCGAGATTGAAACTGAGGGTCGCCGGATGCTCGAACCGGAAGCGGATATCCCCGGCAACCGCTTCCGTGGCGTCGGCGAACATGCATTCTTCGAAGGAACGCCCCTGCGCAGTTTTGCTGGAACGGATCACGGAGAGATTCGCGACGATTCCCGGATGCGCCCCGAGGAGGATGCGCCAGGTGTCTTCACCTTGGGTGATGATGGTCTCCCGTTCGCCGCCCCGGACGATTTCAGCAGGGGACTTGTTCCCGTTCACCCCTTCTTTCCACGGGCGCAGGACGGTGAGAAAATCGTCCGATGCCTTGTGATGCGCCTTGATCCAGCGATAGGGGCCGAACCGGGCGCGGGTGGGCGGCGGCGTGATGTTGTAGGTTTTGAGCGCCGAGGCCAGCACTTCCCACTCGTCGGAATAGTACACCGGGATGTTGCGCGCGCGGTCGGTGTTGGTCTTGATGGGGTAGATGGGCATGACCTTGAACGTGTCCGGCTGCCCGACCGCCCAGTTGTCCCAGTCTTTCGCGGTGATGCGGTTCGGACTGTTCCAGAGGGGATCGGCGTGCATGGTCACCGGATGGTCCAGTTCGACTCCCTCGCCCCAGAGGATGGAGGTTCCCTCGCCCACCATGAGCGCTTTCGGGAAATAGCCCGGCCCGGAGGAATCGCCCGGTTTCCAGCCCCAGGCGTACTGGTAGGCCCAGTAGCACACGCCGCCGTTCTCCACGTATTTCCAGAGCTTCTCACGGTATTCCACCATGTCCCGGTCCCGGACGAGCACCGCGAACTGGCCCACCACAATACGGTCGAAACGGGAGAGATCGCCGCCGAGCGCCGCGTAATCCAGCAGTTCGTATTCCATGCCCAGCCGTTTCAGGACCTGCGCGGTCTGGCCGTCGGTCTCGATCAGCCCGATGCGTTTGGGCCGCGCGGGGTGGGAAAGGGCGTTTTCGAGAATGCGGAGCGCGCCGGGATGGTTGCTGTCCAGCGCCTGACGCGCGATGTCGAGGGCGTTGAAGATGAACATTCCCTTGCCCCAGGGGAGTTTCAGCACCAGCGGCCAGTCCGCCCGCACGCTTTCCACCGGCCAGTCCAGTGTCCAGTCCAGCGGCTCGTCCTGGATGAAGTCAATGGAGAGTTTCACCCCTTCCCTGTTCGTGACCAGAAGGCTGTTGCCGTTCTGGCTGACACTTTCCGCGGGAATCTGGAAATTCCATTGCAGCGGCCCGGCGGAGCGCACCTGGTCCCAGATCACGAACACGTCCGGCTTGAGCCAGAGGAGGTGGCGACGGTTGAAGGGCGCGCGCAGCCCGGTCTCCCAGTTGTAGATGTTCCCGGAGGCATACTCGAAGGAGGGCGAAACGATATGGTTCGCGAGGCCGTCGCCATAGAGATCCCGCACGAGGGATTCATCGATCCCGGCGTTCACTTCCGTTGCGGGGCCGGAGTATTCACGGTCCGGGATGGCCAGAGTTTTCCCCGCGCCTTCGAACGTGACCACGTTATGCGAGAAATCGGTCTGGTCCCGCATGCGCCGCGACCAGACATAGGAAGAGCAGCCGGTGGTCAGGGTGAGCGGAAATCCCCGCCAGACGAGGGAAAAATCGCCGTGGTTGGGCTGATGGTGCATGGTGCGGTTGGAGGTCCCGAATTCCGGGCCGAACGTGGCGAAAAGGAGCGTCTCGTCCGGCTGGGCGAACCGTTCCCGCATGAGCACATACCCCAGTCCGGGGAGATAGCTCCCATAGGAAGGCGTTACAGCCGGGAGATCGGGACGGACGAAGAGCAGGCTTTCCGGGTTCATGGCCGCGCCGAGCGATTTCCAGCACCATGTCCACTCCGATGCGGTTTTCGGATCGGAATCGGCGTACCGCGGGGCGGCCCAGCCGAGGATGGCGGTGGGATTCTCCCACCACGTGGCGTCATCGGCGCAGAGCATGGTGGGACGCCGCGAATCGGTTATGCCCGGAACGGGAATGCTTTCCGCGAAAAAGCCGAGCATCCCGCGCAGCCGTTCGTCCGCGAGATAATCATGCACCCCGGCGTTCTTCAGCCCCGCCGCGAGGAGGTACAATTCCTGCAGGACTCCTCCCATGTACCGGGGGTTTTCCGCCCAGGCCCCTCCGGGCCGTGAACCGAGGCTCAAAACCCGCTCGTAATAATCGCTCGCATACGCCGTGACTTCCTTCGCCCTGGGATCGTCCGGGAATACCAGGCCATAGAGGCCCACCGCCAGCAGGCGATGCACGTTCATGTTGGCGATGGTCCAGTCTTCCATGTCCTCCGGGAAGTAATCGGTCTGGTAGAGGAAGCCCTTTCCGATGTGGTCTTTCCCCTTGTTCAGGTAATGGTCGGTCACCCAGGAGAGCGTTTCGTGAATTTCCTTTGCCTCCGCCGCGCTGTATACCCCGCTGTCACGGGTCATGTCGTACGCCAGCAGCGTGGACACGGTGTTGAACGGGCTGCGGAGAATCCAGATGTTGACCATGTAGGGCATCTTGGCACGGAGGTATTCCAGGTTTTCACGGATATTGGCCTTGGCCTTTTCGGCGTATTTCCGTTCCCCGGTCAGAAGATACAGGATATGCGCCGCGCTGCCGCCATCGCCCGCGGAAAGACGGTCGAAATAGCTTTTCAGGGGTTCCTTCGCGATGTTCGCCTTCGCCTGCGAAAGCTCGGCGGGGGTGAGGAAGACGGTCCCCCCGGCGTGGGCGCATGGAACCGCGAGAAACAGGAAAAGGGAGAGAATGGACCATGATACCGCACGGCGCATGGGATAGGGCTCCTTTGGAGAGGGGTAAGATGAGTTTGATAGTGAAGGAAATATGGGGGATGGGGAGTGGAGGGGCAAGGGGGAAATCAAAGTTCAGGCGACTGCTCATCGGCAAGGAAAAACACTTTTAATTTGAAGATGCAAAATATGGATAAAAGACTTGACATTGTTTTGACCCATGACTATACTTTGCAACATATGGTTTTATATAATAGCAAATATATGTTATTGCACGTATTGTGTTTAACAATGAATGTTCATGGCTTTTTAGGCTCTCTTTCATGCGAAATAAATATCGCAGCAAACAGCTATATAAAAAATATTCCTGTCATAATCAGTTGATTTCACGCGATGATGATAATAGAGCTTTTATGATTATTTGGAAATATATGCTGCTCTCGAAGCCGCTATTGTTCTAACGTCATAAGCAGAAATTTTGTAATGTTATGGTTGGCAGTAACTAGAATAATTTCTATTCAAAATCGCAATAGAAGCTATACGTGATACATATGATATCGATGATGGGTAAATAAATATTATAAATGGAAGGAGTACCATATGAAATCTGTAATCTTTGTATTTATATTTTATATGCTTTGCCATGGTGTTGTACTATCTCAAGATATTGAAACAATTCTCGAAGGTATAAAAGCAAATGAGTCATCAATCAGAAGTGGAAGTGGAAACTATACTTATCAATATAGTTTGAATGATACAACAAATATGAAATATTTCTCTAAAAATAAAAAGAGTACAAAACTTGAATTGTCGATGGTTTCTGCAAACAGAATTGATGATAAATCATACATTGGTTTCCAAGGGAAGAAACAATACTATGAAGTTGAATCACTTTCAATTATAGGGGGTTATGAAAAACATTTTGAAAAAGTACATATGTATTATGATGGGAAAGATTCTTATGTCCAAATATTTTCCTCTGCATCCACAAATGGTTTGATGGCACCCAAAGCGTATATAAAAAATGGAAAAGAATTGGGCTCTAAAAAAAGCGTTCTTGATTATTTGTATGACGGAAGGAGATATGAGAATCCAGTCATGTATAATATAGTCAAAAATCAGTATAAGGAGCTTAAGTACATCAATGCTCGAAATTTTAAAAACATGGTTTGTATTGTTTTTTCTGGATCAATTATTGGTGGCGGAGATATTACAATATGGTTTTCTGAAAAACATAACTTCATGCCATTGCATGTTGAAGAAGACTATATGCAAAAATATGGTACAAAAATTATTAGAGACATTGAATACAAGGAATCCGATGGTGTTTATTTCCCCAATAAGATTATCAAAATGCATTATATTAAAGGTAAAAATGGAATGATAAATAATTATACAGAAGCTATTTATGTTAATAATATCGAAATTAATATTCCAGTAAATGATAATCTTTTCAAAAGTCCGTTTGAAAAAGGCATAAAGTATTATGATTACAGGTCAAAAATGACGAAACGACAAAGATAAAGTTCTCATACAGTGAATACTGTCAGTTTGGGTGATTTCTCATTGGAGTTAATTCAGTATGGAAACTGGTTCGAAACACATGAGATAGCGGCCAGAAGACAACTTGATTCGGAAAATCCTGTTACCGATCTT
>CAYRTQ010000281.1:0-6177 GCA_964426865.1 uncultured bacterium | reverse complement strand
TCCCAGCAGTTGTGCCCGGCTTTGGGGTACAGGGTGAATTTCACCGTGCCGCCGGCGCGTTTCAGCGCGTTCACCATGGCCCGGGATGCCGCGGGGGGCGTCTCACGGTCGAGAGCGCCGTGGAAAACCCACGTGGGGACATTCCGGAGCGATCTCGCCCGAGCGGGATTCCCGCTTCCGCAGACCGGCGCGATGGCGGCGAACTTCTCCGGATGACGCGCGGCCAGATCCCATACGCCGTCTCCGCCCATGCTCAGGCCGGTGAGATACACCCGGTTGGGATCGACCCGGTAATGGCTGATGATATCGTCCAGCAGTTCGTTGAGATATTCGCTGGACCATTCCTTTCCGGCAGGGCACTGCGGAGAGATCACGATGAAGGGGAAATCCCGTTTCGTCTCCACCACCTTGGGGAGACCGTGCTTCTTCACCGCCTGGAGATTTGCGCCGCGCTGCCCCGGTCCGTGAAGGAAGAGGATGAGCGGCCAGCGTTGCTGCGAGCGGTCGTACCGTTCGGGAAGGTACATCAGATAATTGCCGCTCATGTGACGGGGAATGTCGGTCTCGAACGTGGATTCGATCTGGGAGGAGACCACGGGCGGCTGCACACGGGTGGCGCAACTCGCGGCCAGAAGCAGGGTCAGGGCGATCAGGCCCTTTTTTACAGATACATGCATGATGATCATTCCTGTTGCAGGTAAATACCGGTACTTTTTCCATTCGTCCCTTCGCCCGCAAGCCTCGTCCGGGAGACAATCCGGGGCTGCAAACAAAAACCGGGCGAGGGTTCCCGGAGCATGCCGTTCCGGATTTTACACTCTTTGTTCCTGAATCCGTTCCTTTTTTCCGTAAAGAAATCTCCCGAGGGTTCGGAGTTGATTTTTCGCGCTTTACGGTGTATATATATCGCCATTGTCTTGATTGGCAGTCATTTTGTCCGAGGGGGGCGCTCATCCCGGACGGTCCTTTCGTTCCGGCCTCGTTCCCTTTTTCATAGAGGATACTCAATACCGTGGACTGGTCCGCCTTTTATCATTCCCCGACATTCGCCTATGTCATCCTTCCCATTCTCATCTTCTGTTCGAGAATCGTGGATGTGAGCATCGGCACCATGCGGGTCATTTTCATCACCAAGGGATATCGCTGGCTGGCGCCACTCTGCGGCTTCTTCGAGGTCCTGATTTGGCTCATCGCCATGTCCCAGATCATGAAGAATCTTTCCAACGTCTACTGCTACATTGCCTATGCCGGGGGATTCGCCACGGGCAATTATGTCGGCATGTTCATCGAGAGGAAGATGGCGCTGGGGGTCGTGCTCATCCGGGTCATCACCCGCAACGATGCGACAGAGCTGCTCAATTACCTGAAAACCAACAATTACGGGGTGACCGCGGTGGATGCGGAAGGCCTGTTCGGGAAAGTGAAGATTCTTTTCACCATCATCAAACGCGCCGACATCGAAACGGTCATGGCCTCCATCAAGCGGTTCAATCCCCAGGCGTTCTACTCCGTCGAGGATATCCGCGCGGTGAACGAGAAATCCTATTCTCCCGGCAGCACCGAGATTACCCGTAAACCCAGCTTCCTGAAAAGGCTGCGGGTGGACGAGTAATATCCCCGCGATGGAATGGGACAGGGGGAACAAATGGGACAGGGGGAACAAAGGGAGCTTTGAGCGCTGGCGTTTCGCGGAGCCGGACCCGGTGGGGAAGGTTTTCTCCTGATGGTGAAGATTTCCAGTAATTCACCGGGGTGTCTTTACAGCGAAAAGGAGAGAGTATGCGGAGAGGTCTGATACTGATCGCGGCGGCGCTTCTCTGCGCGGGATGCGCGGGGAAGCGGAATCTGGCCGGTGAGCCGGGAGTTCCCGCGGCGCAGACGCTGGAGACACAACGGGCGCTCCGTCATGTCATGCTCTTCCGGTTCAGGGAGGGAACCACCCTGAGCAGGTGAAGACCATCGAGGATGCCTTCCGCGCCCTGCCGGGCAAAATTACTGCCGTGCGGGACTTCGAGTGGGGTGTCAACGTCTCCCCGGAAAATCTCTCCCAAGGGTATACCCACTGCTTCTTCGTTACCTTCGCGAGCGAAGCCGATCGTGACGCGTACCTTCCCCATCCCGCTCACAAGGCGTTCGGCGCGGTCCTGGGGCCGCATCTCGGCAAGGCGCTCGTGCTCGATTACTGGACCCGCAAATAGAAAACGGTGAAACGCTGACAGAAGCATCGTTCTTCTATCGGCGTTTCACCATTTTGCCCCGCTTCTCACCGCTTCCCCTGTACTTTTCTGGTGCGCCCAGAAAAGCGCCAAAAGAGGGCGGTCCGGGAAAAGCCAAAGACTCCCCGTGTACGGCATGGCTTCCGGGGACCGCTGAACTCGCTATCGCTCGAACAGCAGCGGTCCAATGCCCCGGAATCCATTCCATACCCGGGGGGCTTTTCCAGGACAGGTTCCTACCCCACCATCCACACCCGGCTTCATCACTGGTTCAGGCGAAAACCGTGCCGTACCGGTTGCCCACGGAGAACCGCGAGCGCTATTCTCCGTGGCGCTTTATCACTCCGCCGCTTTCTTCCGGTACCTATCCGCCATTTCCGCATATTTCCCGCAGGTCATCTTTCCTTCCGGGCAGTGGGAGAGTTGCACGCACTTGGGGCCGATCCCCCCGAAGATCACCGGGGTGGCTTCCCGCGCCAGACGGAGCATCTCACCTGCCGCCCGCCGTATTTCCCACTGGGCGCGCATGCAGAGGCGTTCGTTGAAGAAATGGAAGAGTTCGCGGGCGTTCATGGTCACCATGATTTTCGTTTCCGCGGCGTTGGGGAGCACATACCGGGCATCCTCGTTGGCTTTTTCTCCAGCCCCTCCGAGCGCGTCGCGGAGCGCGAGGTAGGCCGCCCGGGACCGTTCCATGAACTCGCGGTAGAAGACTTCGGCGTCCATGGGGCCATGCTCCGTTTCCACGGTTTTCCCTGCCAGGCTCGGGGGCGTGATGTACTCGAAGGATTCCGCCGACACATAGCGCTGGCTGCGCTGGGAGTAGGAGGCGACACGGTGACGCACGAGCTGGTGGGTCAGCGTACGGGAAACCCCTTCCAGGAGAAACGTGTAGGAGGCGTGTTCGAAGGGGCTGAGATGCCCCATGCGGCGCAGGCGTCCGAGGAATGTCTCAACCTCTTCCGGAGAATGTTCGAAGATGGAGCCGGAATCGGAAGCATAGCAGAGTTTGGCCGCGGCGGTGACCACCCGTTCGGCGTCGGGCGTCACCTGGACAAGGTATACAGTGGGATGATTCATGGGTATCCGGGGAAAGTGAGGTTATCGGCGGACAAACGGGAACCGGCGCTCCGGTAATGTAGGAAACGCGATGACGCGAATCAAGGGGGAAAGCGATCCGGCGCTCAATTCAGGACGGAGGGCAATCCGCGAGACCGTTCGGTTCTCTGTAGTTTCCTGCGGGTAAACGGTACTGACGTGGTTTTCGCCTGAACCATCGATGAAGCCGGGTATGGGCGGTGGGGAAGGATACAGTCCTGGAAAAGCCGCCCGGATACGGTATGGATTCCGGGGTAGTGGACCGCTGCTGTTCGAGCGATAGCGAGTTCAGCGGTCCCCGGAAGCCATGCCGTACCCGGGGAATCTTTGGCTTTTCCCGGACCGCCCTCTTTTGGCGCTTTTCTGGGCGCACCAGAAAAGTACAGAGGCAGTGGGAGGGGTGAAGGATTCCTTACCCCGCCAAAGCGTTTATATAACCGTCACATGCAAGCCATGTCCGGTCTCGTATCTACACATGGAAAACTGCGAAGTACAGATTGATATTTGAGCTAAAACGCCTCTCCGAAGCTGATGTACATTCCTTCCGAATCTTTCCCGTACGCGTAATCCGCCCGTATCACCAAACCGTTTCCCCGGTCGATGAAATACCGGAGTCCGCCGCCGCCGGAGACATGAAACTCGCCGGAAAGAAGATCACCCGCGTCATGCGCCACCCGTCCCGCCGAGGCGAACACGCAGCCCCCGATCCGCCACCATAGGGGAAACCGCAGGTCCTGCTGAACAAGAATGGAGTTACGGTCCATGAAACGGTTGTCCTCGCAGCCGCGGAGACGATCCTGCCCACCGAGCGTGGGCAGGAAATAGAAGGGATAATCTCCGCGAACGCCCTCCGCCCGCAGCATGGTTCCGGAAATCCAGCCGGGACGCGGTTGGTGAAAGGTCCGGATATCGAGGGAAAGCAGGTTGAACCCCCTTCCCTCGTCCTGATGGAGCGAGCCGGTATATTCGAGCTTGAGGAGCGTTCCCCGGTTCGAGGCCGAGGTGTTGTCGCGACTGTCCCACAGGAACCCGCCCAGCAATCCGCCGTCCATGCGTCCCGTTCCCCGGGGAACCGCGTCGGACTGCACCGGGTTGTCCTCGCCGCGCTCGACCAGCGCCTGGTTGCGATAGAACCCGCCGATGCGGAGGGAAAAATCACGCGCCAGCTTGCGATCCACGGTCAGCTCCACTCCGGTATATTCGGGGGTGTAGGTCGAGGGATCGTCGTTCGGGGTATGGTTTCCCAGCCCATAAAACTGCCGGGGGAACCGGCCGTACTGGATCTCGCCGGTGATGCGGTGAAGGCCGTCGGGAAGATAGTGCTCCACTTTCACCATCGATTGGAACTGGTGTTTCGTGGTATGGGTGGCGGAAAAGAGCGCCTGCGACTCACGGCCCGGCGCGGAGCGATACCCGCACAACCCGGCGGCGCCGTATCCCACCCCCGTATCCGTGGTGTAGAACGCGATGGGAAGGGCGAAAAGGGTTTGCTCCCGGTGTGTCCCGGAGTCCGTTTCCGCGCGGCATTCGGTGGAAACGAGCAGTACAGCCAGAGTCAGCAGGGCGAGAACGGGAAGACGACTCATGAACGGGAATTCCCCAGGAAAGGATGGTACGGTGAAAGGAGTTTCAAAGATAACACCTTCCCCGTCCGGGCGCAACCGTATTGATCCCGGACGGGATCGCCGCGTCCACTCCCGGGGAGAACGCCCTCCGTGATGTTTTTTGGGGAGGGGAACGGGAAAGCGCTTGCATCCGGAGCGGCGCTGACCGAACTTATCGAAAGCTGTTGTTCGGCCGCCGGGGAACATTCCGGGGCTGGTGAAACGAACCGGCATTCACAGAGGGAAATATGGATACGAGGCGCGACTTTTTGCAGAAAGCTTCTCTGGGGGGAATCGCGGGGATACTCGCCGCGGGAATCGCACCGGCATATGCCAGGGATATGGGTGTGCTGAAGATCGGACAGATCGGGATGGGACACGATTTTGCCCTGCAACTGGCCTCCCTGAAAGGCTCCGGCGGGGCTTCCGCCTGCAAGCCCTACGGGTTCTGGTATGATGTGCCCTCGATCCGCGAAAAGTTCAAGGCCCGGGGATTCGAGAAGGTGTTCACCGACCCGTTCGAGATGATAAAGGAATGCGACGGCATCAGCATCGAATATCCCGATTACCGCCGCGCGCTGGAATTCGCCCAACCCGCGCTCGAAACCGGTAAACCGGTGTTTTTGGACCGTCCCTTCACCGGATCGATCTACAGCGCGGAAAAGATGGTGGAACTCGCGAAAACCCACAATACGCCGCTCATGAGCGCCTCCTCGCTGGAACTACAGCCGCAGATTCCGGAAATCCGCAAATGGGCGGAAGAGAACGGCCCGGTTCTCAGCTATACCTGCTACTGCCCGGAACCCATGTTCGCCTGGATGTTCCCCCATGTGATCAATTTCGCCCACTCCGCGCTCGGCGGGGGAATCGATACCGCCTATTTCAGCGGCGATTATGTCATCGAAATGGCGAACATCCGGTCCGAACCAAAGGTGCGGTGGTACGATCCCAACAAGCGGCTCGGAGCGGCGGTGAGCCTGCTGACCTACAAGCCGCGCGGCGGCAATCCACCCATCATCGGGATGAACCATATCGGGCCGGGACCGGGACCATACCATCTCCATGTTTTCTGCGCGAAGGACAGCCGGGATTTCGTGGTGGGGAAGAATCTCGACGCCCCCGAGATATTCGCGCCCACGGTGAAGGCCCTCAACGAATTCTTTGTCACCCGTAAGTCCCCGCGCCCCTACGAGGCCACGCTCGAACAGCATCGGGCCCATGTGGCGACCGCCATGTCCCGTGTGACCGGACGTCCGGTA
>CAYRTQ010000280.1:0-6202 GCA_964426865.1 uncultured bacterium | reverse complement strand
CAGCAGGTTCTCGCGGAAATCCAGTCCGGCCAGTTCGCCCGTGAGTGGATTCTCGAAAACCAGGCCGGTCGTCCGGTGTACAACGCGCTCAAGCGCATGGGTGAAGAACACCCCATCGAAGAAGTGGGCAAGAAGCTTCGCGGCATGATGGCCTGGCTGCACAAGTAAATAATTGAACCACGGAGCACACGGAGAAAGGCGGAGATATTCTCGGGAGGGAAATGGAGTGTGAGGGAAGCAAGTTTTCCTTCACGGTGTTTCTCTCCGGGTTTCTCCGCGGCTCTCCGTGGTCTCCGCGGCGAATATCTTTTTAACTTCCTCGAAGGGAGGTGGTTGTAGTGGACGCGTGTTCCACGGGTCTCGATGAAAGTGGCCTTACCGGATTACGGTTGGAGAATGGAACAATTGGGCGCGGACCCGCGCACACCCCCATGCAGAGGAAGGTAAGCCATGAGTAACGAGAAAATCATTGTATTCGATACCACGCTCCGGGATGGAGAGCAGTCGCCCGGGGCTTCTTTGAGCATAAAAGACAAGGTGCAGATCGCGCTCCAGTTGGAACGGCTGGGAGTGGATGTCATCGAGGCCGGGTTCCCGGTGTCATCGCCGGTGCAGTTCGAGGCGGTGCAGGCCTGTGCCGCGGAAGTGCGGGGGCCCTCAATCGCCGGTCTCGCCCGCACGCTGGAAAAAGATATTCTGAGCGCCCACGAAGCGCTCAAGGGAGCGGCGCGCCCGCGCATCCACACGTTCATCGCCACTTCGCCCATCCACATGGAATACAAGCTCCGCAAGAGGCCGGACGAGGTGCTCCGCATGGCGGTGGAAGCGGTGAAACTGGCCCGGAGCCTGGTGGATGACGTGGAATTCAGCGCCGAGGACGCTTTCCGGAGCGACCGGGCGTTCCTTCGGGATGTGGTGCGGGCGGTGATCGAGGCCGGGGCGAAGACGGTCAATCTCCCGGACACCGTGGGATATGCCATCCCTTCCGAATTCGGGGCGTTCATACAGTATATCATGGAAAATGTTCCGAATGTGCGGGATACGGTTATCAGCGTGCATTGCCACAACGACCTGGGGCTGGCGGTGGCCAATTCGCTTATGGCGGTGAGCCACGGCGCACGGCAGGTGGAGGTGGCGGTGAACGGACTGGGCGAGCGGGCCGGGAACGCCTCCCTGGAAGAGATTGTCATGGCGCTCAAGGTCCGGAATGATTACATCGGCCACGACACCGGAATCAACACCCGCGAAATTTTCCGTACGAGCCAGATGGTGGCGAATCTCACCGGCATACGGGTGCAGCCCAACAAGGCGATCGTAGGCGCGAACGCTTTCGCCCACGAATCGGGCATCCATGTGGACGGCCTGCTCAAGTCCCGTCAGACCTACGAGATCATGACCCCGGAATCCATCGGGCTGAGCGACATGAAGATCGTCCTGGGCCGTCATTCCGGCAAGCACGGGTTCAACCGGCGTATCGAGGACATGGGGTACACGCTCACTCCGGAGGAACTGGACGCCGCGTTCGAGCGGTTCCTCGTTGTGGCGGACAAGAAAAAGGAAGTGTTCGATGAGGACCTGGCGGCGATCATCGAGGATGAAATCCGCAGCGTCCCGGATCATTTCAAGCTTGAATATTTTCACATTTCCAGCGGCTCTTCCACCATTCCCACTTCCACCGTGCGCATGACCGTCGGTGGAGAACCCCGTCAGGAATCTGCCTGGGGGGACGGCCCGGTGGACGCGACGTTCAAGGCCATCAACCGTATCGCGGATATGCCCATCAAGCTGGAGGAATACTCGCTCCGGGCGGTGACCGCCGGTACGGAAGCCATGGGAGAAGTATCGCTCCGCATGGTGGTGAACAAGTCGATCGTGATCATCGGACGCGGGGCTTCCACCGATATTCTCGAAGCCTCCGCGAAAGCGTATGTGGACGGTCTGAACAAAATCTGGCAGAAAATGGCGGTGCTGAATGCCGGGAACACTCCGGCGAATGGAGATAGATGATGGGAATGACCATAACCGAAAAAATTCTGGCCGCCCATTCGGGCCGTGACGCGGTCCGTCCGGGCGAATTGGTGAATGCGAAACTGGATGTCGTGATGTGCCACGATGTCACCACGCCGGCTGCCATCAGCATGCTGCAGCGGCTGGGCATGGACCGGGTGTTCGATCCGGAAAAGATCGTGGTGATCCCGGACCATTTCGTTCCGAACAAGGACATCAAGAGCGCCGAACTGGCCAAGCGGCTGCGGGAATGGGTCCGCAAGCACGACCTGAAGAACTACTACGAAGTGGGCGGGAACGGCGTCTGCCATGCCGTGCTGCCGGAGGACGGCTGGGTGCTGCCCGGGCGGACCGTGGTGTGCGGCGATTCCCATACCTGTACCCACGGCGCGCTGGGGGCGTTCTCCACGGGGATCGGCTCCACCGATCTGGCCGCGGCCATCTATTCCGGCGAACTGTGGTTCCGTGTTCCGGAGAGCTACAAGTTCGTCCTGAACGGCAGCCTCGGCAAAGGGGTGTTCTCCAAGGACGTCATTCTCGAAATCATACGGCGCATCGGGGTGGACGGCGCTTTGTACCAGGCCATGGAGTTCACCGGCCCGGTCATCGACTCCCTCTCCATGGAGGCGCGTTTCACCATCGCCAACATGGCCATCGAGGCCGGAGGGAAGTCCGGAATCATGAACCCGGACGCCAAGACCCTGGAATACCTCAAGGGCCGCACCAGCGAGCCGTTCACGGTCTATACCTCCGATCCGGACGCCGGGTACGCCGCGGTCATGGAGATCGACTGCTCCGCTCTCGAACCGCTGGTGGCCTTCCCGCATCTGCCCGCCAACGGGCGCAAGGCGAAGGATTCCGGCGATGTGAAGATCGACCAGGTCTACATCGGTTCCTGCACCAACGGACGGATCGAAGACCTGCGCATCGCCGCCCAGATTCTCCGGGGACGCAAGGTCGCCGAGGGAACGCGCTGCATCGTGGTCCCCGCCTCGACCAAGATCTGGCGTCAGGCCATGAAAGAGGGGCTGTTCGACATCTTCTCGGATGCGAAGTGCGTGGTTTCCAGCCCGACCTGCGGAGCCTGCCTGGGCGGATACATGGGCATTCTCGCCGCCGGTGAGCGCTGTGTGTCCACCACCAACCGCAACTTCGTGGGACGCATGGGCTCTCCGGAGAGCGAAGTGTATCTGGCCAGCCCGGCGACCGCCGCGGCGACCGCGGTGACCGGACGGATCACCGACCCGAGAGAGATGCTGTAACCACAGCCGTGTCACTTTCCCACTCCCTTCTCCGGCCAGCCGGAGAGGGGAGACCCGGTCCGGACGGTGAGTACGCCGGAGCGGGAGCCGGGAGAGGGGAGCGATTCAACGAGCGGACCGTTTGGATGGCCATGCCGGACCGGCGGCCATCCGCAAGGAGACAATCATGATCGGCAAAGCACACGTATATACACGGACTCATATCAATACCGACGAGATTATTCCCGCCCGGTATCTGAATACCGACAATGAGGCGGAACTGGCCCTCCACGCCATGGAGGACATCGACAGCGCCTTCGTGAAAAACATGACCCCCGGCGACATCATCGTCGCGGGAGAGGATTTCGGCTGCGGCTCCTCGCGCGAGCACGCGATATGGGCGCTCCGGGGCGCGGGCGTGGCCTGCGTGGTGGCGGAGAGTTTTGCCCGCATTTTCTACCGCAACGCCATCAACAACGGCTATCCGGTGGTGGAGTGCAAGGGCATCAGCGCGCATATCAAAACCGGCGACAAGCTGGACATCGATCTCCGCGCGGGTATCCTGAAGAACCTGACCGCGGGGACGGAACACCGGTTCGTCCCGCTGCCCGATTTCGCGTTCAAAATCGCGGAAGCCGGCGGGCTCTTGCAGTCGATCAAGGAGTAATGGCGCCACGGATGGAGAAACACGGTTAAGGAAAAAGAGGGCGCTTCCTTTTGACGGGCGGTTCAATCTTCCGGACTCTCCAGGAATTGCTCTTCTTTTTCCCCGTGCTTTCGGTGTCCTCCGTGGTTTGCGGTGACTAATGTCCGAGTTTCATCTGTGTTCATCTGTGGTTCCAAATAAAGGAGGAAGCGGTGAAGAAGATAGCGGTGATCGGCGGAGACGGGACCGGGCCGGAAGTGGTGGCCGAGGCGCTCAAATGTCTGAAAGTGGTGGCGGACAAGGTCGGGTTCAAGTACGAAACCCAGGCGTTCGACTGGGGTGGCGAGCGGTATCTGCGGACCGGCGAAGTGCTCCCGGAGAACGCGGCGGACACGCTCCGTCAGTTCGACGCCGTCCTGCTTGGCGCCATCGGGCATCCCGATGTCAAGCCGGGGATTCTCGAGAAGGGCATCCTCCTCCACCTGCGTTTCGCCCTGGACCAGTACATCAACCTGCGTCCGGTGAAACTCTATGAGGGAGTGGAGACTCCGCTGGCCGGGAAAGGACCGGAGGATATCGACTTCGTGGTCGTCCGCGAGAACACCGAGGGATTGTACGTGGGCAGCGGCGGATACATGAAGAAGGGCACTCCGGATGAAATCGCGGTTCAGGAGTCCATCAACACCCGCAAAGGCGTGGAACGCTGCGTGCGGTTCGCCTTCGAGCTGGCCCGCAAGCGGAACAAGGGCAAGAAGGTCACCCTGTGCGGCAAGACCAATGTCCTCACGTTCGCCTGGGATCTCTGGTTCCGCACCTTCCATGAGGTGGGAGAGAAGGACTATCCGGATATCAAGCGCGATTACGCCCATGTGGACGCCACCTGCATGTGGATGGTGAAGAATCCGGAGTGGTTCGATGTCATCGTGACCGACAACCTGTTCGGCGACATCATCACCGATCTCGGCGCGGCCATCCAGGGCGGTATGGGGGTCGCCGCGGGCGGCAACCTGAATCCCGAGGGCGTTTCCATGTACGAACCCATCGGCGGCAGCGCCCCGAAGTACACCGGCACCGGCAAGATCAACCCCATGGCCTCCATCATGAGCGTCCAGATGATGCTGGATCAGCTCGGAGAGACCCGCGGCGCCGAAATTCTGGAGAAGGCCTGCATGACTGTCATCGCCAGGCAGATGAAGAGCATGGCCGCCGGAAAGATGGGCATGACCACGAGCGAAGTGGGCGACCGGGTGGTCGCGGAAATCGGGAAGCTGTAACAACCTTCCTTGTTTTCCCCTTTCCTTGGCCCCGCTGTCGCCCACGGACGACAGCGGGGTACGGTCTTCGGCGAGAGGGGGAACAACGCGGCGCAGCTCGTTCCCGCCTGCACCTGCCGTCCGCACCGGACCAGGATCGGAAAAGCCTCGTGGAGTTGCCGTTTCCTTCTCAAATATTCATCCGCTTTCCCATAGTGCGTTACCCTTTCGCCAACCTTTTGGAGGGTGGCCGGAGGCGGGTGTATCACAAAATTTACGGAAATCGAGACCTCCCATGGATAAAGCACGACAAGCGGAATTGAAGCGCGCATATATGGAAACAAAACGGCCCGCGGGCGTCTACCGGATCCGGAACGAAGTTACCGGGAAAATATTCATCGGGTCGAGCGTGGATGTGAACGCCCGGATCAACCGTCACAAGGCGGGGTTCGCTCTTTTCGACAAGCACGAAATCCCGGAGTTGATCGCGGACGTCCGTCAATACGGGCGTGAGAATATTACATTCGAGGTGCTCGAGACGCTCGATGGGGAGTACGACTCCGATGCGGCGCTCAAGGAAGATCTGAAACTCCTCGAGCAAATGTGGCTTGAGAAATGCGAACCCTATGGCGATCGCGGATACAATGTGCGGTGAGATGAAGGATACCATGAAAGAATATGTCCCTGTGACGCGGGTGGAAGCCTACGACTCCACGTTGCGCGACGGCGCCCAGGCGGAGGCGGTGAGCTTCAGCCTTGAGGACAAGCTGGCCATCGCCGAGCGGCTGGACCGCATCGGGATGCACTATATCGAGGGCGGATGGCCCAATCCCACCAACCCCAAGGACATGGAGTTCTTCCGGGAGGTGAAACTCCTGCGGCTGGGCTCCGCCAAGGTTGCCGCGTTCGGCTCCACCCGCCGCGCCTCCAACCGGGCGGAAGACGATCCGATTCTCCGCACCCTTCTGGAAGCGGACACCGAGGTGATCACCATCTTCGGGAAAAGCTGGGATCTCCACGTGCGGGAAGTGCTCCGGGTCACGCTGGAGGAGAAT
>CAYRTQ010000279.1:2508-6245 GCA_964426865.1 uncultured bacterium | reverse complement strand
CTTTTCCCGGACCGCCCTCTTTTGGTACTTTTCTGGGCGCACAGAAAAGTACAGAAGCAGTGGGAGAGGAGCAGACTTCATTTCTCCACGAAAGCGTTTTTGTAACCGGCACATACAGCTATGCCCGGTCAGTGCATCTACCCATGAAAAACTGCGAAGCACCATTATTATTCGTATCATTCGCATCACCAATTCAGACCATCACTCGGCTCGCGGCAAACCGTCTCCTCTGGCCGGGCCCAACCACCCATTCTTGAAAATACCGTCGTTCAGAATCCCCGCGCCAAAGCTTTTGCTCTCGCCTGGGCATTGTACTTTTCGCTTCCGGCCAGGTGCTGCCCCATGAAACAGCAGGGGACCTGCCCCGCCTCAATCATGAAGCCGATAATCTCTCCGAGAAGCATCCAGAAAGCCGTGCCGTTCAGGATGCCGCCGGTATGGAGGAAGGACCGGGAATTGTTGTCGAACTTCCGGACCCCATCCTTTTCCGGGCTGAGATTGTCCATCCCGGAGGGCGCCTCGTTGTAGATGCGGTAGCCGCCGCCCGCCTCACGGGGGCATATGGTGGCGATGGCGCTGGTCACTCCCCGCGCCATGCGGATGAGATGGAGGTCCTCCGGGTTGTTCGATTCCAGCGAGGCGAAAACGAGGCCGTCGATGGCCCGGAGCGTACCGTCGGTGATCCCTTCCTTGCTGATGGGACGGGCGAAAGCCGGGACTCCGCCGCCACGGGCCAGTTCACGGGAAAGCGCGCCGACCCGGTCGTACACCCAGAGGACGCCCCGGTTGAGAATTTTCTTCCCGATGAGTTCGGACGCGTTGGTGAACGCCTCCCGCTCCTGGTGCAGTTTCCGTATCCGCTTCACCACCTCGTCGAGGAACTCCAGGGCGTCGCGGGGACCCACCTTCTCCAGCCGGATGACCTTCTCCGACCGCCGGTATACCTCTCCCGCCAGCGCGGTTACGGTCGCCAGTTCCACCACCCCGGAGCCGGGGAGTATCCCGAACGGATAATCCGGCAGATTCACCAGACCATCCCACACCGGCACACGGGTCTGTATCACCATTGGGGCGAGCGCGGCCATTTCGCGCTCCGCGGTCAGACGGTTACGGTCTTCCGTGCCGTAATCGTCGGACACCATTGGGGAGCTGATCCCCACCACGCGCGCGCCGCGCGCCTTCGCCACCGCCGCCAGTTCCCCGGGGAAGGTGGCGAGCACCGCGTCTCCGGCGCGCACCGTCTCCGCCATCTCCCGCGTGCGCAGGCAGACGAAGACGCGGGGCAGGCCGGGAGTATCCTCGCCCAGGTACCCCGGATTGACCGGGTCGCCGGTGACGATGAAACAGAGATTGCGGGCGATCACGGTGTGCGCGAGGAGATTGGCGGCATCGCGCAGGGGTGTTTCCTCCTCCGCGCGTATCTTTTTCAGAATTTTCACCAGCGCCCGTGAATACTGCATTCCGGGCGACTGCTTCCCGATCGAGCAGGACAGGGGAGCGCCGAGGATCGGAAGCGCGGAAAGTCCGAGCATCCGCAGGGCATTGCGACGGGATAGATTCCGACAAGCCGGAACGCTGCCGGGTGCATCGCATAACGGGCGTAAATCGGGCATGGGGCCTTCAACCGGATAAGAGATATGGAGTTATGAATCGTTCCACAAGCAGGAATCATAATTTAGCACATCTCCCGAGGGAAGGGAAGGGAAATCGGGAACATGCCCCGCGAAACGCGGAGAGCGCCCAAACAGGCGCTCTCCGCGTTTCCATCTTTTCCTCTGCCGCGTTGGCACTATCTTTCCTGATCCATGCTCCCGATCGGCACCGCTTTCGGGATATGCTTCACCACATAATTGACCTCGATGTCGCTCGTGTGTCCGGCGACCCCGAATTCGGAAACCGCGCGCATCTGGAGGCGGTTTACACCGGAGTGCAGGTTCCAGTTGAACCGGAAATCGGAGTCTTTCCATTCGCCGTCATCCACCTGCACCTGGAAGGTTTTGAAGCTGGGGGTGAACGTGCTCATGGTGACAAAGATGAGATTGCCGTTGATCTCCGGGACCGCCTCGAAGTGGACCTGGTTGAGCGTGGGCCAGAAATCCGCCTCACGGTCGGTGTGCGAGGAATACTGGAGCTTGGGCGGCGCCAGACGGTCGTACCAGTTCAGGTAGCCGTTCCAGGGCCACTGAATGGTGCCCTGCTGGAGCGGCTCGGGGATGGTGGTGGTGGAATAGTCGTTGCGCGGCATCATGCGGATGAACTCGGCATTGGTGTAGTAGCCGCCCCAGCCGACATGGGAGAGTTCGATGCGCGAATCGGTGGTGGAGAAGGAAATGGGCATGGTTTTGGGATCGCCCTTCAGGGTGCGCCAGGTCGAGGCGGGCTTGGTCCAGTCGATGGGGGTTTTGACCCCGTAGAGCTGGTAGTAGGCCTGGTGCATGTCGCCGGTGCTCAGGGGAATGCCGGAATCGGTGTAATACTGGTAGATGTTCACTCCCTGGGTGGGATCGAGATAAATCCACTTTTCGAAGTCGTTGGACCAGACCTCCACCACCTCATGGGCGATGATGTTCACATGACGCGCCTGGAAGCCCATCACGGTGAGCATGTGGGCCAGGTAGGCCGCGAACTGGATGCACATGCCGCCGCGCCCCACGGAATTGGCCCGTTCGGCGATATCGACCGTGTTCCACTTGGGATACTCGAAAGAGGGCTCACCCCAGACCCAGCGACGGGAGGCGTAGTCGAGCATCTTGACAATGGCGTCGAACTCGCTGGCGGAACCCTTCACGATCTCGTCCAGGTCGTCGCGGTCGATGATTTCCTTGTTGTAGGGTTCGTCCGCGGACTGGTAGGTGAACCCGGTAGAGGAATACCGGATATCGGGATTGTGGTAGTTCCGCACGAAAATGTTGGCGGGAACCTCCATGTGACGGGTGATATCCCGGTCCACCGAGACCGACTCGACCGTGGGAGTCTTGAGCGGGTCTGCGGAGGAGAGCACCGCCCGCCACTGGATATAGCGCACTTTGGGAAGAGTCACCGAACGTTCCGGATCCCAGTGGGAGGCGGGCATCGGGAGTCGGCCCCTGGCCTCATAGGTCGAGGATGCGCCTCGCGCCACCGTGGTCCACTCCGACCAGTCCTTTTCACTCAGGGGGTCCATGGAAAGACCGGCGCGAATCTGCCAGTCGATGCCGGTCCCCTGGGGCGCGGTTCCCCGGAACGTGAAGGCGAGCTTGTCCACCTCGCTGAAAGGAATGAGCGCGGAGGGCTTGTCCGGCTCGCTCCAGAGATCGATCACCGGCGAGATGAGCGTCCCTTCCGATACATACTGCTGGAGATTGAGACGGGCGGTGTATTCTCCCGTAACGCCGCCCTTGTCGCGATCCGGGCCGTTGTCATACGTGGCGGCGACATTTTCCGCGCCGATGACGCTGGTGGAAACGCCTTTGACCGCCGCGGAATCGATCCCCTTGCCGTTCAGCGACCAGGTCTTGCCGCCGTTGGAGCTGATCATGGAACGGCTGCCGATGCCCTTGGCTTTCGACTCTATGGGATGGATTTCGTCCTTTCCCTTGATCAGGAGGCTGATCCCCCCATCCGCGCCGGATTTGGAGGGCTCTCCCAGCGCCGAGGGATCGCCGCCGCCCGCGATAAATTCGTCCGCGCGCGCAATGAGGAAAATGTATCCGGAGGCGGGGTCCTTGGCCCCGGGACAGGCGAAGGTGATCTCGTTG
>CAYRTQ010000279.1:0-2498 GCA_964426865.1 uncultured bacterium | reverse complement strand
CCTTCCGCAGCCAGGAGGGATCGATGGGGACATACCCGCACTGCTCGCTGGTTTCATATTTGAACGTGGTCTTGCGCCCGTTGACCGTCACCTCCAGCGGGGCCTTCCGGATATCGCCCCAGTTGTAGGTGAAAAAGACAACGTGGGCTTTCTCGCAACGGGGGTCATCCACCGGAAGAATCTTCTTGATCATCCGGTCGCCGTAGACGGCCTCGGTGAACGCCCCCTTGTTGCTGCTTCCCGCGCCGGGACCGTCGTCCTCGACCAGATTGTGATTCCAGAGCCTGACCGCGCCATCGCCATCGCGCATGACCCGCGTGGCGAATCCCCGGTCATAGGCAACCTGGGCGGTTTCGGCCTGTTTGACCGTGATCTTTCGCCCCTTCGCGGCGGAGACATCGGCGGTGAATAGTCCGGAATACAGGAGAAATGCGGTGATGCAGAGCAGAACGGTACGCACGGAAATCCTCCCGGGTGATAATGATGAATCGGCTTGCGCGGTCCCGCTTGCGGACGCGCGTACACAATGGGGATAATGTACGAAAAAAGGAGGCTCGCAGGGAGGCAAATGCGTGGACTTTCCGGTATCGAGCGATGATTTCAAAAAAATGGCTCCGGTTTTTTGCCGGGAGAAAAAGGGTTGACACCGAAGCCAGAGATGATTTAATTGTATAAATGCTTCGGACTTATCCTATCCTGGAGGCCCCTCATGCCGCTGTCCTTTCCCGTCCACAATTCTTCGCTTCGCTCTCTCCACCGGACGATCGAACTTGCCGTTCTTTTTTTCCTTGCCCTATCTCTTGAGCGGCCCCGGCTATCGTGAGCAGACCCTCCGGGTGAGGACTGACCGGGAAAATGTGCGGTTCAGATTGGTAAAATCGGGAAAGGAATGAACACCTATTCCCACTTTTCCTCATTGAGCAGCTTCATGAAGTTTCGTTTCGGTTTATGGGCGATCCTCAATTCCGCCAGATACCGGAGGAACTCATCCCCTTTCCCCATGCGGCGCATGAGGTCGCGGATTTTACGGATATACTCCACCGCTTCAGCGTAGGCGTTATTGTTTCTCAGTTGCACGGTATCTTCGACATACATGCGGTACACCGCCACAGCGTCCTCGGGGTGCGCTTCGGCGCGTTTCCCCGCCAGAGTGAGCCATAACTGACGGGAACACCCGCCCGCCCGAGCTTCATTCCAGGCGGATTCACTATCGCCCTCCCAGAGGAATATCTCCACGAGAAGAGAATTGTCGCCGAGGCCCCCCCAACTACCGCGCACCCTTTCGTTCACCCCGCGCTTTTTGGCGGATTTCTTCCGAAGGAACCGGAGCGCCTGCTCCCGCCATGTTTCCCAGATTCCGAGCGGTTTCGCATGCGCATGAATATCCTGATATGTACGCAGTGAGGGTTGACCGGTGAAGTTCTTCCAGATCAACTCCATTTCCTCGTCGTGACGGCCCACCCGACGGTATTCCTCCGCCAGAAAGGTATTGAGATGGAAATCGCGCTGTGCGGGAAAAGCGTTTATACCCTTTTCCGCCCATTCGAGAGCCTTGTCGAATTGTCCGGCATCGCGGTATAGCTCCGCGATACGGAGGAATTGGAAGGAATCGGACAGATTGCGGGTTTTCACCGCGACAATATCCTCCAGATTGCCGGTTTGACGGGCGATGGATTCCATGATGGATGTGATACGGTATCGGCCGCCATAAAATTCCGTATTCTTCATCCCCGGCTGGAGAACGGGAATTTTCTCCCATTCTTTCCGCGCCAACTCCCGGTACACGGTTCTCCCGCGCTCTCCCAGCACCGCGTCGTAGCGTCTTTCCGCATCGTCGGAGACGTCCCAGTCCGAGGTCATCTCCCACTGAAACAGCTTCCGCGCCAATTCTCCGGGATCGGGTCGCGCCTCCTCGCAGGCGCGCAGGTGGATATCCTGAAGATGATCCATGATCCCCCCCATATAGCCGTCGGAATCATCGAACGATCCCGCGTTTTCCCCCGCCAGGGAAATGACGCGGTCCGATATTTTCATGGCCTCCGCCGCGTGTCCTTCCTCCAGAAGTTCCTCGATGTTGTCGATTACATCCTCAATCTCCCGCGTATACTCCCACATCTCCTGGTAGGGCACATAATCCGAAGCGGAAAAAGCATTCTCTATTGCGGCGAAATAGCTCTCCACATCCACTTTCCCATCCCGTCGCCTCGCCACCTTGAGAAGGAGTCTGTTTCGCAGCCGCTCATCCTCGCGGGTCTGCTCCATGAGCATGCTTACCAGCTCCTTCTGCGGGAGACGGGAAAGGTATGTCTCCACATCATCCAGCGTGGTTCTGGAACCCGGGGTCTCCGGGGCCGATTCCGTTCCGGCCCGCCGTTTTTCCAGCCAGGTCAGCCCCACCGCCACGCAATGCTTGCAGAATTCGCCGCTCTCTCCCACCGGGCAGGTACAGGAGGCATACAATTCTCCATCCTCTCCCCGTAAATTGACCCGGTAATTCC
>CAYRTQ010000278.1:0-6245 GCA_964426865.1 uncultured bacterium | reverse complement strand
GGAGGGAATCCGTTTCCTTTCACTCCGCCTTTCGTCTTTCCTTTGACGCGTAATATTTGTATTTTACCCTTTTTTCCGATTTTTCGGGAAACCGTCATTCTCTCCTTTCCAATCCCGTCCCGTTATTCCCCGTCCCGTATCACGGACCTCGAGGACAGCATGTTCCCTGGAAAACCGATTCGATCCCTTTCCAATCGCTGGAGCAGATCCTGCGGTTATCGTGACGTGCTGACGG
The DNA here is from genome assembly GCA_964426865.1 of uncultured bacterium. Taxonomy (GTDB): domain Bacteria; phylum Latescibacterota; class Latescibacteria; order Latescibacterales; family Latescibacteraceae; genus JAWLHT01. Next base: position 6,010 of record CAYRTQ010000278.1, on the reverse strand, counting down.
TGGCGTTCCCGCTCATTCTGAGCACCAGTTCCTGGTCCGTGCAGCAGTTTGTGGACCGCATGTTCCTGACCTGGTATTCCCCGGAAGCCATCGCAGCGGCCATGCCCGCCGGAATCCTCAATTATACCATCCTGAGCCTGTTCCTCGGCACCGCGAGTTATGTGGGGACCTTCGTGGCGCAGTATTACGGTTCCGGGCAGGAACACCGCATCGGTCCGACAGTCTGGCAGGGGATTTACCTTTCCATTTTCGGGGGAATCGTGGTGATGGCGCTGATTCCCGTGGCGGGACCTTTCTTCGGCATGGTTGGACATGCGCCCCAGGTTCGGGAATACGAAGTCACCTACTTCCAGATTCTGTGTCTGGGAGCCATACCGGCAATCGCGTCTTCCGCGCTCACAGGGTTTTTCTCCGGAAGAGGGGAGACCTTGCCGGTGATGTGGGTGAACATCGCGGCCACCGGGTTGAACCTGGCGCTCGACTATCTGCTCATTTTCGGAAACTATGGGTTTCTGGAGTGGGGTGTTTCGGGAGCCGCATTTGCCTCGGTCTGTTCAGCGGTTTTCTCCTGCTCTGTCTTTTTCATTCTCATGACGCGCGGTCACAACAACACCCGTTTCCTCACCCTGCGCGGACGGGCGTTCGATCCCGGGATCATGCGTCGGATCATGCGGTATGGTTTGCCGAGTGGAGTCCAGTTTTTCATGGATATCGCCGGATTCACGGTATTCCTGCTCCTGATCGGGCGTCTCGGCACCACGGAACTGGCCGCCACCAATATCGCTTTCAACATCAACTCCCTGGCGTTCATGCCCATGATCGGCATCGGCATCGCCGTTTCCATCCTCGTGGGGCAAAATCTGGGGAAAAACGACCCCCGGAGCGCCGAAAGAGCCGCCTGGTCGGGATTCCACATGACTTTTCTCTATATGGGATTGGTCGCGTTCCTCTACATCGTCGTTCCCGGACTCTTCCTGGATCCCTTTGGGGCGAGAACGAATCCCGGTGAATTCGACGGGATACGGTCCCTGGCCATTATCCTGCTCCGTTTTGTGGCGTTCTATTCGCTTTTCGACACCATGAACATCGTTTTCGCCTCCGCCATCAAGGGCGCCGGGGACACCCGGTTTGTCATGTACATGATCCTGGCCATTTCTCTCGGCATCCTGGTCATTCCCAGCGCCATTGCGCTCCTGGTGTTCCATGTCAGCGTCTTTGCGGCGTGGGTGATCGCCACGGTCTATGTCAGTTGCCTCGGGATCGCCTTCCTCCTGCGATTTCTCGGCGGTAAATGGAAACGCATGCGGGTCATCGAGAGTCCGCCGCACCCCCTTTCCCCTCCGCCGCCTTCCGCGCCGGGAATCGAGTTGGAGATGTAACCCGGAAGCTTCACCATGGATGAAACCTTGTCAATTCCCCATATTCCTTTTCCCCGCAAGGGAATGCGATTTGCGATCCCCTTTTCGACAGGGGATGGGAAAGGAACAGGGGTACGCGCGATGAGGGGAATACGGCCATTTTTTACAATCCTTTGACAAAAAACCTAAAAAAACGGTTGACATGTATTATAATTATGCATTATTATAATAAGTAGAAACAGACGCCAAACCCTTTCCGCCAAGGCCCTCGTCTCTCTTCCCTGCTTCACCTCCTGGGCTATGCCGTCGCGGAAAGAGTCTCCACCGTGATGAAACGGTCCATATGACCTTCCGAAAGGATAATCACGGTGGATAATTTTGAATCCACTCCGGTGAGAAGGACTCCGGTCCTTCCGAAAGGATAGCCGGAGTGGAAATGAAATCATCCCGGTGAAAAGGACTCCGGTCCTTCTGAAAAGATAGCCGGGATGAAATGAAGAAACCCCGCTCATTCAAAAAGAGGAAACTCTTCCGAAAAGATAGATTGAGCGGGGTTTTTATTGCCCGGATGGCAAGCGCCGTACCATCGGCATCAAAAAAATGTGCCGGGACATCGATAACTCTGGCTTGATTCGCCGGAGTATGAGTACATATCTGATTTTGACATTGATGGCGGCGGCGGTGACGTATTCATGGGACAACTCGGACGAAACGGGAATAAGATAGTGAGTTTCAGATCACTGCGAACACATCGCGCCAGGTGACGGCCCTTGATTGAAATAATGAAAAGCTGGTGGAGGCGTTCCTGTCAGCCGTGCATCGTTTTCATCACGCGCATCACCGGTTCAGCCAGGTGTTGCCTCCGGTGAACGAGTGCGCGTTCGCCCTTTCTTGTACCGGTAACGGCAGAACAGCCGGAAGGTGGTAGACAGGTACGATTTTCCTTGCCTTCCGGCGGATGAATTCCGCATTTTCCCTTAATCACGCCCGGTACGTTCCGGAACAAGAGATGGAATGTCCCGCCGCCGGGGCGTCCGGGGGGAACACCGGAGTGCGTCCTATCCTTGCCGCCCCGGGAGCGGACGCAGAGCGAAACAGCCGCAAGGAGTCTCCCGTCACATCGCACCCAGACCGTACCTTCCGAGAGGACGAAACCACCATGAACGAAGGAAACATCCCGCGCCGCGCCATCATAGACCGCCGAAACTTCCTGCAACGCCTCTCTTCGGGCGGCGCTCTGTTGTCCCTGGGCGGACTCTGCGGAGTCACCCCGTCGGACGCCAAACCAGTAGCCGCAGAGAAGAGCGATGTCTCCCTCCAAACCGGAAAAGACCGCCGGGAAATGACGTACAAAGCCCTCCAGCCTTTCCGAAAGGAAGTGGAGGAGGCCATCGGCAACAAGCAGGTGATCATCAAGGCCAATGCCGGGCTGGCGGAAATGAAATACGCCAACTATTCCTCCCATGCCGACGAACTGCGGGGCATCCTCGATTTTCTGAAAGAAATTCATGATCGTCAGGTCATCATCACCGAGGGAACCGCCACCGCGAAATGCAGTTCGCTCATCGGGTTTGAAAACTACGGCTACATGCCCCTTGAAAAGGAATACAACGTCCGGTTCACCGATGCCAACGATCAGCCCTACACCCTTCGCTGGATACAAGGCGGAAAGCGTCAGCCGGTGGGGGTCAATATCATCAACCAGTTCACCGACCCCAATGTCTACCTCATCTCCGCGGCGCGCATGAAGACCCACAACGCCGTGGTGGGGACCTATTCTCTGAAAAACGTGGCGATGGGATCCCCGGTCTGCCACTGGCGGAAAGCCGGAGCCGCCCAGGAAAACGAAAAGGCGAAGATGCACGGCATCGAGGGATCCCACGGCGGGCAGGAACTGAGCTACAACCTTTTTCTCCTGGCGCAACTGGGGGTGCGGCCCGATCTGGCGGTCATCGACGGGGTCCAGGCAATCGAGGGCGACGGCCCCTGGGACGGGACGGTGGTGGATCACAAGGTGGTGGTGGCAAGCACCGATTTCGTGGCGGCGGATCGCCTGTGCTCCGAGTTGATGGGTATCGACCCCAAGTGGATGAAATATCTGGAATGGTGCTCTCTTGCCGGAATGGGGAATTTCGATCTCGCGAAAATCAAGGTGAACGGCCCGGATTATCGCAAGCACATCATCAAATACAAGATGAACAGCAATTTCGACTGGCAGGTGGCCTGGATACGCGAGAATTTCGAGGCGAAGAAATAACGCGCCCTCCAGGATGCCAAAAAAGGCCCGGTGAATTCGCCGGGCCTTTTTCGTGCTGCGGATGGAGCGAATGATTACTTGAGGAGGGTCATCTTCATGGTCTTGGAGAAGGAGCCGCTCTTGACCGTGTAGAAGTACACACCGGCGGAGACATTGGCGGCGTTCCAAACCACGGAGTGGGAACCGGCGCTCATGGAACCATTGACCAGAGTGCTGACCTTCTGCCCGGCGATGTTATACACCTCAACCGTGGTCTTTCCAGCCTTGGCCAGGGTGAAGGTGATCGTGGTGGAGGGGTTGAAGGGGTTCGGGCTGTTCTGCGCCACGGTGAACGCGACCGGCGCGTCATCGGCCACGCCGACCTGGTTGCTGATGACACCCTTGAAGGAATCGTAGGGAATAAAGAAGGATCCCGGATTGATCTTGGTCGCATCCCAGGCGGTGTGGTTTCCGCCGGGAGCTTCGTCATCGGTGTAGATACCGTCGAACGGAGAACCGGAGTCGATGATGTACTGGCCTTTCTTCCACCCGCCGGTTTCCCCGGCGAACGCGAAGTAATCGACACCGGTGCCGTCCGGACCCAGAAGACCGAAGGAAACAGCGCCCATGTCATAGGCGTTGAAGATGCTGAAAAGATTGGCGTCCACCGCGGTGGTGTACATGTAGGGTCCGACGTTCCAGTCGTTGCATACCCATTTGATCGCGGCGCTTTCCTCGAAGTTGTGGTCGCCGACAAAGTCACCGTTGTCGTTCGCCCAGACAAACCAGTCGGTATCGCTCTCGCGGGTCGGATCGAGCATGTGCTTGTGGCAGGAGATACTGCTGGAGAGGAACACATAGTGGTCCATGATGTCCACGATGTGCGGTCCGCCGTTCATCTGGCCGCCGGCGTTGTATTCGTCAACGCTGGACCACCAGGGGGCGAGGTCGATCTTCTTGAGCAGAGAGCCATCTCCCAGGTCGACAAACAGGAGTTCCGCCGCACTGGAGCCGCCGGTGTGATAGGAGGTCCGGTTCATGACAAGCTGTTCGTTTTTCAGGTTCAGCAGTCCACCGTGGCCCACCCACATGGCCGAGACCGGCGGATACATGAACGAACCGTTGTCTCCCCAGGTCCGGTCGATGGTGCTGGTGCCGTTCGGGACCCAGTCAAACTTGGAGAGTGCGTCAACTTTGGTATCGAAATTCGTGAACTCCGCCCAGAATACATGCGGATTCGTCGCGTCGAACGCGATCTTGCCGTCCATCCCCGCCTTTTCGATGGGAAGCTCGAGCGAAGTGGTTTCGATCAGGTTGGAATCCATGGGATCGCTGCCGATGACCCACTTCTTGACTCCGCCATATACCTCGACGGGATTGCTCAGGGCAACTCCGTTCGCATCGTGGGTGATGACGGAGATCATGCGTCCGTTGCCGTCATGGTTGGACAGTTTTTTCGGAACGGTGTTGTCGAAGCCCCAGACATAATAGGTGTAGTCACCCGGAGCGAGGACGGTCCCATACTGATCCTTGCCATCCCATACGAACGAATTGGATCCCTTTGCGAAGGATTTGGTATCGGACTGGTACAGGCAGGTGTCGACCTTGTTGACATAGTGCCATCCAAGATACCCGTTACGGACTGTCCCGATGCTTTCCGCTTTTCCCTTGGTATATACCATGAGCACGGACGCCGCGTTCGCGCCGGTCAATGTTACCGGGATTTCAACCGTGGCCCCGTTGAACATGTACTGGACGGTATTCGGCGCGGTGATCTTGAGAACGGAAGGAGAGAAATTGAGAGCAAAAACCGAGGAAGCGAGAAGCATCAGAGCAAACGAAACCGCGAAAGCTTTCTTCATGCCATTCTCCTTGTGAATCAATGCTTTATGACGACTCGAAGAATCGGGCAGACGGTATGTTCCGCCCGCCGGAAGGCAAAGTGTAACGTCGTAAAGCTCTCGGATCACCTCCTCTCGAATTTCAGACGGGAATAATGAAAAAGCATGTCCTTCGATATACCATGAAAGACAGGGGATCTCGGAAATTTCGAGGAATGGAAACATTATGATATCAGGAAGCAACATGTGCAATAACAATAATATATTACTGTATCGTTTATACGATGTCAAGTGGTATTTGAAACAGTACGATGCGTGTACGCGGGATTTACGGCGGGTCTTCGATGGAAATGGCGGCGGACAAAAAAAGGCCCGGTGAATTCACCGGGCCTTTCGTACTGCTGATGGAGCGAATGATTACTTGAGGAGGGTCATCTTCATGGTCTTGGAGAAGGAGCCGCTCTTGACGGTGTAGAAGTAGACACCGGCGGAGAACTTGGAAGCGTTCCAGTTCACGGTATGGGAACCGGCCTTGAGGCTTCCGTTGACCAGGGTGTCGATCTTCTGTCCGGCCA
>CAYRTQ010000277.1:0-6253 GCA_964426865.1 uncultured bacterium | reverse complement strand
TAGGGGGCCGGGATCTCACGAATTATACGATTTCTTTATTTATGGATAGGCTCTTATACTCCCGGGAAAGCCTTTCCCGGCTCGAACCACGGTTCAAGCCGGGGCCGAAGCAAATATAGGCCTGTCGAACCGGACTTTTTTTTTCTATTTTATACCCGCAATCGTTCAATGGAGGAAATGGAGCCGGAGAGCGGCGGTGTCCTCGCACCGCGGGCAGACATCGTCCGACGGAACGGAAGAATGCGGATGGGCGGGGCTATTGTCCTCCGCGCAAAGGCGGGTATGGATACAGGGAGATGCAGGCGTGAAGATCGCTTTTTTTGATTCGGGGATCGGCGGCTTGACCGTGCTGAAAAGCGCCATGCGGGAAATGCCGGGCCACGATTTCATATACTATGCGGACACAAGGAATGTTCCCTATGGAGTGAAGCCCAAGGAAGAGGTGCGGAAATACATCTTCGAGGCGGTCGATTTCATTGCGTGTCAACATGTCGATGCACTGGTCGTGGCCTGCAACACCGCCACCTCGGTCGCGATAACGGATTTGAGAAACGAGTACAATTTCCCCATTCTCGGCATGGAACCGGCGGTCAAGCCGGCGATCATCAGGAATCACGGGAAGAACATACTGGTTGCCGCGACCTCGCTGACACTCCGGGAAAGCAAGCTTGAATCGCTGATCAGCGCCCTCGACAACGGCAACAAGACGGTGAAGATGGAACTGGACGGGCTGGTGCGGTTCGCGGAATCGTTCGATTTCGGCTCCGCCGAGGTGGGGGAGTATCTCGGGGAAAAGCTGCGGAACGTGCAATCGAAAAACTTCGAGACGATTGTTCTGGGATGCACCCATTTCATTTACTACAAGGAAATGATCCGGGATATCGTGGGAAACAAAATTGAGATCATCGACGGAAACGCCGGAACCGTAAACAATTTGAAAAACATCCTCTCCTGTCATGAGGCAGACGGCGACTCCCCCGTCGGGGAAATCGTCTTCTACTCCTCGGGAGTGCGGGACGATCCGGGACGGGAACACCATTTGCGGGAGATTTTGAACGCATAGAGCCTATCCATACATAAGGAAATCGTATGATTCGTGAGATTCCGGCCCCCTGACCGTCGCATCTCATTCATACGTAACTATCGCTCTTTCAACTGGATAGGATCGGGTGCATTGCGCTTCGGCACTTCGGCACTTCGACACTTCGACAGGCTCAGTGTCCGCAGGCTCAGTATCCGCAGGTTCAGCGTCCGGTGGCTGAGCGCCCGGTGGCTGAGCGTGTCGAAGCCGGATGGTTGGGTGGGTGCACCCCAATGGTATCGACTTGACAAGGTCAAGAAACCCATGTACGAATCGAAGGAGAAATTGTTCAATGTCCCGGAGAGATGAACCGGTATCACCTGACCAACCCGCGCTTGAGCCATATGCCTATAGGGAGGATTTCGAGTCGGGTTCGCTCCGCGCCTGGGCATCCTATCCCTGCTGGCAGGACACCGCCTACGATCCGGATTTCCGGATAGGACGCATCGTTCCCGGCGATCCGAATATCTCCATTGTCCAGAAAGTTACCCCATACTCACATGTCGATAATTACGCGGGCGCACAAAAGCTGCTCGATATGTATCTGGTCATGGGGTCATCCATTTCTCTCCGGTACTTTCTGAAATCCCACCTTCCTTTCGAGTATATCACAATTCGTCTGGCCGCCGGTCGGGATGGAACGGTCGATTACATTATTCCGGAGCCTCCGTTGAACCGCTGGGAATATGTTACTGTCTCCCGTGAGGACATCCTCCGACAGAATCAGCGGCTCTCCGGCAGGGAATATTTAAAAATACATGCCCTTGCAATTCTCGCCAAAATGCAGCGGGCCGATCCCGCCATGCCGTTCTACCTCGGTCTCGACGATATTGCGGTGTCAGGCGCCCGCATGGCGGAATTCCGGTTTGCTGAACCGGAAGTATTCAAACTCACCGAGTGGAAGCCCCATATCCCGAAACGGCATTATGCACGGGGTGATACGTTTCGACTCCGGGGCGAGTGGCCTCACGGGGCAGAGCGGGTCAGCGTTGAGATCACCCCGCTCACCGATCCTGTGAGGACAGTGTTCTCTGGCCACCTCAGCCTGGCGGATGGTGAATGGTCGCTGGAGCCGTTGGAACTCACCTGGCCGGAGGGGATGTATTCCGGAACACTCCGCGCCTATCGCGGCGAGGCGGTCGTTTCCCGGTCAGAATTCACCCTGCATATCGCTCCCAAATGCATGGGCGGGAAACATCCCCGGCTCTGGTTCGATTCCGCCTCAAAGCAGGAAATCGAAGCACGGCTCCGGCGCGAACGGTTCCGCCATATCCTCGATCTCCTGTTGGCCGAGGCGGCGGAACACCGGGAGCGTGTCCCCGCCGAAGCACTGGTTTTCGATCTCGATCAGTTTCCCGATGAGGACTGGCTCCCCACCTGGGAAGCTTGGGGGTCGCGGCTCTATTCCACCGCCGAGCCGCTCCATGCCAATGCGCTCGCCTATGCGTTCGCCGGAGACAGGGAGGCGGGGCGGTATGTCCGGGCCGTGCTCGTACGCGTGGCGCGGTTCGAAAACTGGACCCATCCCTGGCAGACGAAACGGGGACGGTTCACCGAGCACCGTTCCGGCTGGTGGGCGCACCGTCTTGCGCTCGCCTATGACCTGGCATATGATCTTCTGGATGACTCGGAGCGCGCGCTTATTCGTCATGCCTTCCGGGAGCACATTGTCCGGACCACCCACCGGATGTATGTGGAGGATAACGATGTCATCGGGCAGACCTCCAACTGGATTTCCCACACCTGCGGGGCCTCGCTCATGCTCCAGACGGCGATATTTGGCGACAGCCCGGAATGGGACGCACTGGAGCCATACTTTACCGGCGCGCTCCTGAAACTTTCCACGTTTCTGGAGCGGGTGACCGACCCCGATGGAGCCTGGGGCGAGGGTCTCGGGTATAACAATTACAGCTTCCACACGCTCTGCCAGAGCCTGCCGTCGCTGGAGCGGGTGTTTGGGATCGACCTTTCGGGACCGCTCTTCGGCTCCTGGAAAGAGATGGTCTGGGCTGGGCCGGTGCAGGACCGCCGCTGCTTCTTTTTCGGAGATACCGAGGGGAACCTCAATCCCATCACCAACTGGGCCTGGCTCCTCCCGAAATTCCGGGACCCGCTGCTCGGATGGCTCTACAACTATCTCCGCGAAGGTTCGCTCGAATCGAACACCCAGGCCAGCATGACCGGGTATATGAACCTCATCAATAAAAAGAACGAATCCTTCATGGACGCGCTCTATGAGACTGTGCATACACCGCAACAAGACCCGTTTGACCAGAACCCGGTAACATGTTTCCGCAAGGTTGGCTCAACCGTATTCAAGAGCGGCTGGAAACCGGATGATTTCATTTTTGTGCTACGTACCGGCCCGTTCTTCAACCATCAGCATCTGGACCAGGGAACCTTCTGGCTGGCCGACCGGGGCGAAACCTTCATCGGCGAGCGTCATGGCAGTTCCTATTACGATGACCCGCTTTACCAGTCGCATTACATTCAGCCGATTGCGCATTCCACCATCCTCATCGACCGCAATCCCCAGAGTCAGCGTACCGGCGATCACCTGGATTTTGCACAAGGATTTGAGGATTATGCCTTTATCCGTTATTTCCTCGACGGCGCCCGGGCCGCGTTCGTTTCGGGGGATATCGGACGGCTGTATTGGGGGAAAGTGAAAAGCATCACCCGGAATGTGCTCTATCTCAAGCCCCGGACCGTGCTCATGATCGATGTGATCACCCCCGGCGACCGGGATGCGGATGTTACACTGCTCTATCAGGCGGGATTTTTAAACGACATCAAGGGTGGAGCGGACGGTACCATTTCCACGGTCACGAGGGAGAAATCAACCCTTCATATCGCGCACCTGCACCCGGAAACCGTTGAATTGGAAGCAGTGGAAACACCCCACTATCTTTACACGCTCCGGAAGGAGCGGCCCCTTCGTCGGGAGGGCATGCTCACGGTGACAGCCCGTACCGCGGGAAAGCCGCTGGTCATGGCAAATCTGCTCACCACTGATACGGTACGCGAATCTCTTGACGTACGGTCCGATAAGCGCCAAGAATATGTACATGGTTTCATCAATGGCATCCCGTTCGCCTTCTCGTCCGCTCCCGGGAAACAATATTCCGTGGGTGAGTTTACCACCGACGCGCTCGCGCTGACCTGGAGCAGGAAAGAAGTTTTCGCGGCATGCTGTACAATTTTGGAGAGGAACGGGAAGGTATTGATACGATCAGAAAAACCATTGGCAGTTGAGATACTTCCCGGAGAAATTACATATTCCCTTCAGAAGGAATGCATGGTAAGAGCAGGAGTTTCGCTTGAGCCGCGGAATGTATGTATCGACGGAGTAACAGCCACGGGGTGGAAATTCTTCCCGGAACACGGCTTTTTCGAATTGCTGCTCCCGGCAGGGGAGCATAGGATGAAGTACACGAACGGGTGATGTACGCTGGCGCTTCTTCAGAGCCTATCCATACATGAAGAAATCGTATAATTCGTGATCTCCCGGCCCCCTTTCCTCAATCCCCTGCCGCTCGGCGGGAACGGCGTTTACCCCCGGATGGGGCAATGGTGGCCGTTGCGCCCCATGTTGTTCCCGCCCCCTCCGGGGAAAGGCGTTCCGGAGCGCTCCGCTCCGCTCAGGTCCAGTTTTCGAGAAACTGGTAGTGCGACGGCAGGAGAGCGGCAGTAATCCCGCGCACCGAGTCGCGGATATCGTTGAGGACCTTCCGTTCCTGATCGGACATCTTCGGGTTGAAATACGCCGCAATGTCCTCGTAGACATGGTACGGATTGAACATGCCCCCCAGGGTGACATCGGCGTCGATATTCGAATTGATCACGTACCGAAGGCAGGCCTGGGCGAAATTGACCGTATGGCTTTCATCGTACCGTTCCGCGAGACGCTGGAACGGGATGACCAGGTGGTCGCCGGCGAACGGTTTCATGGTTATCACCCCGACACCGTGCTTGCGGAGCGCGGGAACCACGGTCTGGACATCGTCCGGCTCCTTTCCCGCCCAGGTCCAGTTATGATAGAAGTTGTAGGGGAGGATGGCGAAATCCAGCGGCACCTCCGCGAGCGGAAGCGCGATGTCCTCGCGACGGTGGAACGCGATCCCGACCGCGCGGATATACCCTTTCTCCTTCAACTTGAAGAGCGTTTCCCACCACTCCCATTTATGCCCCTGCTGGTCGTCCAGCTCCTTCTGGTTTTTCGGGCGTTTCCAGGCATGGAGACGCACCATGTCGATATAGTCCCGATGAAAGATTCTCAGATCGTTCTCGAATTCCTTTTCGACCGTCAGCCCCTTGTTCGGATACATGGAGAGGGAAATAATCGCCCGGTTTTTCAGGGGCTTGAGATACCTCCCCATGGGCTCGTACTGGAAAACCCCGGCTTCCTCGTCATACACATCGAACAGGTTCACCCCCAGATCGAACGCCTCCCGCACCATCCACTCGCGTTCCTTTGTATATTTCACCATGTCCTCGCGCATGTGGGATCCGAACCCGAACTTTGAAACCGCGATTCCGGTTTTCCCGAGCACTCCCATGGGCATCGTCCCTTTCGGGCGGGGCGCTTTCCTGTCCAGGTCTATGGGGGTCAGTTCCGGTTTGACCCGCACCGGTTCCCGTCCTTTCGCCGCGCATCCCCCGAGTCCGGCGGCCATTACCCCGGCGACGCCCTTTGCCATGAAGTCACGTCTTATCATACCGGAAAACCCTCTCCCTGTGAACGTGGTTCGCTCTCAAAAACTGAACAGCCGATACGGGAGCGCGCATCCTTCTCCGTATCCCCAAGTTTCATCGCAATATACACGTTTTCCATCCGGGAGCGTAGTGGAATGTGAAGTCACCAACATTGTGTGTGGACTGCGCTTCGACACTTCGACAGGCTCAGTGTCCGCAGGCCCAGCGCCCGATGCTGGCCGAGCGCCCGCTGGCTGAGCGTGTCGAAGCCAGCTAATCAAAGCACCCCGCATCTTCCGGTTGACAGAGTAACAGCACTCTTTGCCCGGGAACCGCTGGATTTCCGTTCAAACGATCCCATCGCTCCGGATGTGATATCATTACGGTTTGTTGTTGCCCGACCGAATCGCTTCATTATATTTATGACTGCTTTCCATGAACGGCGGCGCACACAACGATGTGCTTCCACACCTGCTC
>CAYRTQ010000276.1:0-6291 GCA_964426865.1 uncultured bacterium | reverse complement strand
TTCATCCCCAGGGGTGACCTCTTTGGTCATGTCAGGTTGAATGGAAATTGGTATACGCCATTTACCCCGAATCTGTAAAGAAGTCTCCTTGAACAGGATTTGACATCGCGCGGGCGATGTCAACAGCCGGAAAGCTTTGTGGATTCAGGGTTCACCGGTAATACCGGTTTTCCGCTATCGGATAGGGCGGGATATCCTTTCGCATCGCCCAGTGCGCGGCGCGCCAGACTATGGTCTGGTATTCCGGAACCTGGTAGGCCTCGGCCACGCTCCCCGGCATCAGCCCGACGATTCTCCCTTTGCCGCGCTCCAGCGCCCATCCGCTGACTCCCTGACGTTTCTCGTGCACCGCGGTGGACTCGAACAGCGTGACGGTGGAGGGCGATTTGATCAGCACCAGCGGCTGCTCGTCGTTCATGGCCGCGAATTTCCCGATCCCCTGGGTGACCGGGTGAGACCGGTTCATCTTCGTATACCACATCGGCTCGAACCCGTGCGCTTCCAGCGGCGAAACGTCGAGAAAGTCCAGAAACGCGCGGTTCCCGCAGGACATGGTGGCGTGCATGACCATCAGCCCCATGCCGCGACGATTCACCGCGTCCATGATCGCGTTGACATTGGCGTCTGTCCAGGGAGAGCTTCCCTTCGCGGGGGAGACCGAAATCCCGCCGTTCCCGTTGAACAGGTCCACCGGGTCCGGTCCCGCCTCACGCCCGATCACCAGCAGATCGGCGTCCTTGATCAGTCCGGGGGTGAACAGCCTTCCCGCGCGGACGAATACCATCCGCCAGTCTTTCTTCGTCTCAAAAATGCTCCGTATCCGTATTTCCTGGGCGATCCCGTTAAACCGCTCCGTCGTCCCGAACAGCGCGACAATTCGGGTTTCTCCGGGAGCTTTCGGTTTCAGTGCGGATTCCATCCATATCTCCTTGTAAGGAAGAATCCGGGCGCCGGAAGAAGAGAGAGGAGACGGCCCGAACGCCTGCTTCGGCGGCCCGGATGACCGGAATGCCGCGAGAGGTCATGCCCGGGCGGGAGGTTTTTCCCGTCTTCTTTTCTTCTGTACTCTCCTTTCCGATTCCCGTCTTCTCACCAAATCACATTGTCATAGTTCCCGTAGAAAGGCTGCATGGGGAGATTCAGCGCCCAATGGGCGGCGCGCCACATGATTTTCTGAAACTCGTCCTCATACCAGGTCCACTCGTAATGGCCGGGGGTCAGCCCCACCACCCGCCCCTTGCCCCGCTGGACGCACCAGCCCTGGATGGTCCAGTGGTCGTCGTGAAGGCCGTGGCTCCAGAAGAGGACGGTCAGATCGGGGTCCTTGGGATTGGCGAGATAGGCGCCGAACTGCTCGTCGAGCTGGATGACAAAAGGTTCGATGCCTTTCGTGATGGGATGCTCCTGGTGCAGTTTCACAATGGCGACCGGCTGTATCTGCTTGTGGAGCATGGAATAGGCCCCAATGAACTCGTTCAGCTCATCCCCCACGAACCAAGGGGTGTTATGCAGGCAAATCCAGCCCATTCCCCGGTTGGTCACCCCGTCGATGATCGCCGCGGTGTTTTCCTTGGTGTACATGGATCCCGAATAATAGGTGTAGAGCAGGTCGGTGTCCCCCAGGATGGCGGGCGTGATGGGGTTGTAGTTGTTCGCCCACCAGTAATCGACCTTGGGAATGCGCGCCACCGCCTGATGAACGCCGCCATTGACACGCTGGTCATCGCCGCAAATGGCGGAAACCCGGATCGTCCCCGGCTTCTTTTTCGGAGGGGCGTTTTGCGCCCGCGCCCCGGCGGCGGGAAGCGCGGCGGCCGCTGCCGCCACGAGCCCGGTTTTCAGTGCTGTTCTTCGCGATGCGTCCATGTATGATCCTCATGTGTGGTATGCTGGTTAAACGCAATACGGTTTGTTTCAGCCGGAAAGCCCTCTCCCACGAAAGACACGAAACACACGAAGAATGAGTGTTTCACCGGGGAGAAATTTCGTGATTTTCGTGTCTTTCGTGGTTACATGAACTGTATTGCGGTTAAACGCGAACCCGCGTTCCCACGGGTGAATGCTCTCCTGGCCTCCGGTTTCGGGGGTCAGTACACCACGCCCCGTTTTCCTTCGAGCGTCTCCTGCGAATCCTTCACCAGCCAGTGGTCGTAGGGATGCCACTGGATGAGTTCCAGATCGTCGAGGAGGACATACACGCGCGGTTCCGGGTTCCCCGAGGCGTTCAAGGGTATGAACGACACCGCGTGGTGGATGATCTCGCAGTTGGTGTTGCAGTGCGCGGTGGGAACGGTGGCATTCTTCGTCTGGTCCGGCTCACCCCAGCGGCTCGATCCGGCGATCACCCAGGTGCCGGTTTTCTTGATCTTGCGGATGTACAGCGTACGGTCGACCGGCTGGAAACGACGGCCGTCGAAGAAATACCAGAAACCTTTCTCCGGGGTGTCCAGCCTCCCGTAGAAGAACTGAATGCTGCCTCGCTGCGCCCGGGTGTAATCCGGCAGCGTCCGCCCGGTCGTCAGGTCCACGCGCTTCGAGACGCGGTCGAACGAAATACGGACCGGGGAGGCGTCCTGCGCCGGGCAGACGACTCCGCCCGCCAGGACGAGAACGGCAACCGCGGCCGCAATTCTGACAATTCCGGTGAGCACGTCGATCCCTCCTTGTTGAGTGGTGTGGGCTATGGAAACCAGTGGGGAATGTAATACAATATCACCGTCCGGGAGTACTCTTTTTTTCATCTCCGGTATGATTCCCCGCGTGATGAGAATGACAGAGCGCCTTGTCAAGTCGGTAAAGTTGGGTGGATTGCGCTTCGACACTTCGACAGGCTCAGTGTCCGCATCCTCAGCGCCCACCGCTGGCTGAGCTTGTCGAAGCCAGCACATCGGAAACACGTTTACCCAGGAGTATCGACTTGACAGGGAAAGAGAATGGTTTCATCCGCTTTTCATCATTCTCATCACCGGAACGGGCGTTCAGACAGACCGTCAGGGTTTCGGGTCCATCAGATACATCTCCGCCCGGGGATCGGTGACCCGTACCGCGTCGCTCCCCACGATTTCCAGGATGATGACTTCCAGGATGAGGTAGACCTCCGCCACCTTGCGGAGGCAGGCCACGAAGGAACGGTCGCCCCGGCCCACCGCCCCGTGCATGTGCAGCGCGGGCTTGCCGTCCACCGGGAAAACCGTGCCCACTCCGACCACCTCGTGAGGGCTCCCGAAAGTCAGCCAGGAAGGCACGGGGGGAAGCTCGTCGCGCACCGGTCCCGCCACCGCCTCGCCGGAGCGCAGCGCCCCCATGAAAAGCACCACCGCCGAGGTTATTCCGGTCTGCGCCATCAGTTCCCGCATGCCGGACGTCATCTCCTCGCCGTCGTCGAGCCGCGCCACGATCACCCTTCCAATGCTGCCTTCCGAATATTTCATGTCATGTCTCCCAAAGGTAAAAAATGAACCGGTACGCCATCGAGTCCTAAAATAGCGCCGGGGAGGGGAGAGCACAAGGAAAAGGACCGGCGTCGCGCGGATTCGGGCCGTGTTCACGCTACTACCATTTCACCTGAAGCATGGTGTGTTCCCGGCGCCGGAAGCCCCCTTCCGGCCCTCGCTTTGGCTCGCGCCACCTTCCCCCGTGACCGGGGGCAGGTAAAAAGTGTTTTCCTTGCCATACCCGCCCGGAGTGGGATGTCTTTCCTTCCCCGTCGTTTACGGTGAAAGGTGGCCGCAGGCCGGATAGGGGGCTGCGGGGTCACCGAGTGTCCCCAAACTTTTTCCAGTTGACAGAGCACTCCAGCGGAATCGAACATTTCTTTTGGCAATAACGCGATAAAATGTTATATCTATTATAGCGCTCCTTCAACTGGATCGCGCCGGGTGAATTGCGCTTCGACACTTCGACAGGCTCAGTGTCCGCTGGCTGAACTTGTCGAAGCCAGCCAAAGAGTACACGCGGCATTTTCCGGTTGACAGAGCAGTAGCATAACCGTTGCCGCGAAACGCACGGGGAACAGCCCGGCCCTTCCTTCGCCCCGCCCCGCCCAGGTCCATTCATTCCCCCCTGCATGCGGCGTCATTTCCCGATTGTGAACGGGATATCATGCTGTCCATATATGACCGGAACGCCGCCGGGACGTGTTCGCGGCTCTCTCCGCGAACGTTGCGGGCTTTACGGGAAACGCTTGTCCCGGAGGCCGGGAGGAGAAGCGAGATGAGGAGCATTTTCGACAAACTGGGCGATATCGTCGGCTGGCTGGGAAATGAGGGCACGATATACGATTCCCGGGGAACCCCACGGGCGTTTCTCCGGGATCAGCATGTCTATGCGTTCGATCAGTCGCACCGGGGCATATACCAGGGCGGGTATTTCCGGGACATGGAGGGGAATGCGGTGGCTTTCACCGAGGACGCCTATGGTGAGCCGTCGATTCCTAAATTCCGCTGCAACCGCATTCCTCCCAAAACGGTCCTTTTACCTCGCCCTCAGGTCCCCGAGGCGGAACCTGCGCTTCCCGCTCCCCGCAACGGGTGGTCCGGAGCGTCGTTCGATATTTTTATCGGCGCAATTGCGCCCGCCTGCTTTTGACCGTTGTCCACCCCCGTTTTCTCCCATTCCCGATGCCCGGAATATCTTCCCGCGCCTTCTTTTATTCCCGCCGCGGCGGCCTCCGTGTCCGGCTCTCTTGGGGCGCGCTCCGGCCCGGCCTCCACATCCCATCCACCGTTTTCCTCTTTTCCCCAGGAGCGTTATATGGCGTTTACAACCATGGATCTCAACACCGCGGCCCGCGAGATGGAAGAGCGGACCGGACGGTCGATGGAGCAGTGGGTGACTCTGGTACAGCGCGAGGGCCCGGTTTCACGGAGGGATCGCCTGGACTGGCTGAGGGGAGAATACAGTCTGGAGCGGTCCGAGGCGGAGGCGGTGCTGGTGGCGGCGGAGAAGGTGGACTCGGTCCGGTTCGACGACGCGGACGGTCTCATTCCCGAACTCTTCTCCGGAAACGCGGCGGGAGCGCGCGCTCTCTTCGACCGTCTGGCCGCCGTGCTCCGGGCGTTCGGGAAGGATGTCACCGCGCACCGGTCGCGGGACTCCATCCTCTTCACCCGCAACTGGACCTTCGCGGCGGCGAAACCGGTGGAGGACGGCCTTCTCGCGGGGGCCGCGCTCCCTCCGGGAGTGGACCCCGGCGAACGGATGCGCCGCACGGACGGCTCGGAGGGCTTCCCGAAGCGCATCACCCACACCGTGTTCCTCGGCATCATGGAGGATTTCCCCGGCGAGGTGGTTCGCCTCTTCCGGGAGGCGTACGAAACGAGCTGATGACGGGGAATCGCGAAAGGAAAGGATCGCACGCATGAGCATGAGAGGAAAATATTTGCGGAAGCTCCGCACCCGCATCTGGGGAGAAGGCCGGAGGATCGTCCATTTGCGGCGTCAGGCGCTCACCGCGGAACGCTCGTCCCGCCTCATCCTGCACAACCGCATCGACAACCTGAAACTGAAACGGGAGCGGGATGTGGCGCGAGTGGAGGAACTGTGCGCGCGTGGCGAGGGGGTTGTCGATGAACTGCGAACCGGAGTGCAAAGCGCCCTCGACCGGATAGGGGAAAGGGTCGGCGCGTCGCGGGGAGAGTAACGCCAATTTTGATTCAATCTCCGTTCCAATGGCAGTCCCCGCCGGTTCTCCGGAACAAGGGGACGGGGATTGGGGGCGGGATTTCACGAATGATACGGTCTCTTCATGCGGGGATAGGCGCCAAACCGCGGCCCTTTTGCGAAGGGGTCCCAAAGCAACGGATCTCTGCGCCATGAAAGTACACGGCGGGAACGGAATGGCGCGCGCCATTCCGTTCCCGCCTCCAGAAAAGCCCGGACCGTTCCGGGCTTTTCCCATGCGATCCTACTTGAGCAGGGTCATTTTCAGCGTCCGGGCGTGGGTTCCGGACCGGACCGTGCAGAAATACACTCCCGCGGAGAATTTCGCGGCGTTCCAGGTCATCGAATGAGACCCCGCGCCCAGATTGCCGTTCACCAGCGTGTCCACTTTCTGGCCCGTGGCGTTGAACACTTCCGCCGTGACACGGCCCGCTTTGGCCAGGGTGAACCCGATTGTGGTTGAGGGGTTGAAGGGGTTCGGGCTGTTCTGCGCCACGGTGAAAGCGGACGGTGCGGCGTCGCTGACCGAAACCGTCTTGGAGACGACCCCCTTCAGGGAATCATGCCCGACATAGTAGTACCCTTTCAACTGGATAAAGTTGGGTAAAGACGTTTGAGTTTAATTCGAGC
>CAYRTQ010000275.1:2093-6303 GCA_964426865.1 uncultured bacterium | reverse complement strand
TTTTTTGTTCCGTTTTTCTTTCAGTTCTTACCAACTTTATCCAGTTGAAAGGGTAATACGCCGTCGAAGAGAATAACACAGCGTCCCATGAATTCATCATGGACTGATGATATCAAACGATTTTATATTCCCGGTTGCGGAATGAATGGAATTTCTGAAACGCCTGTACTCCCAGTCGCACGAGAGCAAGAACGATGACGGCTCCGAAAAAGAACGCCGCGCCGGACCCGCCGCGGCTGGCGGCAAGCTGACGGATGTAATAGACCAGCGGCCAGAGGAAGAACACCGCGCTCACAATCCCCCCGGTGATGCCGAACGCCAGAAAATATATTTTCTCCCGGAGCGGCGCTTGGACTTCCACGGTCTTTGGTTTTTTTCCCAGCAGCAGTTTCCGGAGCAGGTCCCGCACATAGGAGAATGACCGGTTGCGGAGATTGCTGATGCCGGAAAGGTCCATGAGCACATAATACGCGTCCATCCGTATGAAGGGATTGAGGTTCATAGCCAGGGTGAACAGGGAGAGGAGCGAGAATGCCGCCCCGATCATCTCCCACGCGGAGCCGGATCCCGCCCACAATCCCCATGTCCAGAGTCCGGCCCCCAGAAAGGCGAAGGTGACCAGCGGCCCGGCGAGGGAAACGGCGATCCTGCTGCTTTTACGGGGGAAATTCCAGGCAGAGGAAGTGTCGCAAAAGAAGATGAACATGGCCAGATAGAACATGACGCCGACCCGGTCGACCCGTCCGCCGTATTTACGGCAGACCACGCCGTGAGCCAATTCGTGCGAAGCGGCCATGACCAGGAGGAGCAGGTATACCGGGACGACCGTCCAGGGATGGGAAAGGAAAAATGGCTTCATCTCCATTCCCGCGCGGAAGAATTCTCCCGCGCCGTTCCGCAAAAGGGGAATCAGCCCCGAGAAACCCGCCAACAGCAGGAGCGTTGCGCCGAATGGATTGAGCAGGAAGGAAGCGCTCTTCCGGAGTCCTTCGATGAGATCGTCCGCCCGCGGGATGGTGAAATTGGGATTGATCGCCGCCTGCATCAGACGGCGGAAACGGTTCTCCTTTTCCGGAGCGCCTTCCCGTTCCAGCATATTCTGGGCTTCCAGGCGCTCGTAGAGGAGCGCGAGCTGTTTGGGCGAGACCATGCCCACCCGGTCGATGTATTCCAGATAGATATCGTGAAACGTGGTCTTTCCATCGAGCCGTCGGACGATGAAAGTGCTCAGCGGGTCCAGCTTCAACGCCGCGCCGGACCGTGAATCCAGGAGGAGCGATCCCGGCGGTGAGGAAGACTCCGCCGCTACCGGCTCCAGTTCCAGATTCAAATCGCTTCGCAGACGAGGGGAAAGGCCCATGACCCAGAGCTGGCGCGCCTTGCTTTCCTCACGGCGGTATTTCATCATCTGCAGGCAGCGCCGGGAGCCTTCCACGCTGAAGAATACCCGGTCCATGCGGCGCTTGATGAGATGGAGCCAGAGAGAATCCAGGTCGATGGAATCCAGATCGTCAGACGAGGCGGGGACCTCGTAATCCTCGGTTTCCAAAGGATTCAAGGGGACCCGGCTGTCGTAGGAAAGCCGTATGATCGCCGCCTCATCCCGGAAATCGAGGATCACCTCGAAGACTTCCTCGATGCCCTGCGCATGGCAGACCCGTATGAATTCCTCACAGGCCTCGTTCAGGGAGCCGCCCAGCATGTCCCGGAGCGGCTCGGCGAACCCCAGTTCGGTCCAGTACATCCGGGCCGTGGCGTCCACGAGGTGCATCCATCGCTCGGAGGGGGGAAGGACAATGGAGATGTGGTCATGAAACATGGTGAGTCCGGTGGTCCATTCCTGCTCCCATACTCTTCAGTAAAGAACCCGTTCTCGTTTCAACTGGAAAGGAACGCGTACCGTTTGGCAAACCGCAGCCCCAATTCCGTCCGCTGACGGCGGGGAAGGGGAATGCAGAATTCCCGTGCTTGCGGGTCGCATCCACCGGCAAGCTTTTTCTGACCGACTCCCGGTCATGCATACGCTTTCATGTCGCGCGCATCTGCCCGCTTACGGGACAGGGGAGCAAGAGTGAGGAAATGAACATGATGGATCAAAGCCCGAAGGGCGGGAACATCATGGCCGCCAGACGCTGTTCCACCTCTTCCGCAGAGGCCGATTCGTCCGGTGGGGTCGGGATGACCAGGGTGCAGACCCGGGAGGTATCCTCCGTCACCCGCACGGTCATTCCCGCGGGAACGGGAATTCCTTCCTCCAGCAGCACCGCTTTCGTGTCTTCCATCAGACGGCATTTGAAATCCTCGTCCGCCCAGGCTTTGGCGACCACTCGCATCCATTTTTTCCCCGGGGCGGGATTTGCGGCATTGGACATGGTGTATTCTCTTTCGAAAGAGGTACATTCGTTCATGCTTGCTTCAAACATGTTCATCCCGGAATGAAACAAAACCGGTATAAACGATATTTCTGCTTTGAATGCGCCATTTTGTCAGATAAAAAATCGAGAAGAGCGGAATGTAATGGTAATAATCGCAAAATAGATGCCAATTATGAAACACCCGGACATGCTCTCCGTGTGTCTCGAGGGGAAACCCTATTTGAGCAGCAATATCTTACGATCTTCACCTCGCCCGTTTACATCCAAATGGATGTGGTACACTCCCGAGGCCAGTCCGTCGCCGTGAAATACCGGAGCATATTCGCCCGCGGGTTGATGGATGTCCACCAGGGTGGACACTTTCCGCCCGAGGGAGTCATATACGGTCAGATTGACCCGTCCCGGCGTATGGAGGGTATAGGGGATCACCGTATCCGGATTGAACGGGTTCGGATAGTTGGTCCCAAGGGTGAAACCGGACGGGAATTCGGTTTCACCTTTCACTCCGATCGACGGCTCTGAAGAGCGCACCATCCAGCGGGGGAATCCTCCCGCGGTCAGGTGCACAGCCTCTCCGGCGGCGGTCATTTTGTCCGCTCCCACCGGAAGGGAATAGATTTCAGCATGCACATAGTAAACATCGTCCTGCTGGAAGATGATGGTCCGGTCGTCGGGAGAGAACCGGGGATGTCCGATAACCGGATAGGAATCAGCCCAGGCATTGTCACGCAGACGGTTGAGAGTGAGGGTGTAGAGGTCGATGACCGCCAGGGAATTGATATGCTGGTCGAAGGATACCAGGTCGCAGACGATGTACCGGTCGTTGGTTTCGGCAAAGGAGGGATTCCCCGCCTGCAATCCCCCCTCGGTGGGAGTTTTGATACGGGTGATGATTCCGCTTTCGATATCGAGGAGGTTGATGTCCCAGAAGGCGACCGGGTCCCGCCCTTCCACATCGATCTGATGGTAGGCGTCGAAGAGGAGTTTTGTCCCGGTCTGGTCCCAGTCCATGGCGTCCACATACCGCGCCGTGCTTTCGGTCGAACCTTCGGTGGAGGCGGTGTAGACCTGCACCGCCTTGCTCGCCGACGGGTTGGCGAGGTCGAAGATATAGATGGTGCGGTCGAACGTGTTGCGGGTGGCGGAAAGACGGGTCCCGTCGGGGGAAATCTCCACGGAGAACCATGTTCCGGAACTGTCGGCGATCGTTTCCACCCCGGTATCCAGATTCATGGTCCAGAGATTGTTTTTCCCGTCGACATAGGCCATGACCGAGCCGTTGGCCGCAACCGAGAAGGGGCTGGCGGAACCGTAGAAGATGGCGCGTTTCACCGCGGGGGCGAACGCTTCGGGACGGTCTGCGGGTGCGATGCGAAGTTTCCGTGAGGTGAAGTCGTCCATATAAAGGATCCAACGGTCGCCCGCGAGCGCCGGATGATCCTCGGGCGGTCTGGTCCAGCTCTCGCCGGTGATGCCCACCGTATCGAAAGCGAGTTCCACCGCGCGCACCTCGCTGGTGTTTTCGCCATAGAGGTCGGTGGCGGCCTGGAGCGCCGCCAGGCGCATGTCGGTGAACTGGGCCCGGGGAGACAGGTAGCGATTGGCGAGAATGGAATACCAGATGCGGGCGGTTTTCTCCCGTCCGATGACCTCGGCGGTAAGATAGCCCGCCCGGGAGGGAATGCTCATATTCAGGTGAACGCCGCCGTTGTCGGTGCGGAGGGGAACATCCCGGTAGCCGCTCATGGTAGCGGGATTGCCGAAGCGTTCCGGGTTTCCAATGTCGCGCAGGGGGCCGCCGGTGAGGTCCTCGCCGATCTCCCAGTCCGGGTCGA
>CAYRTQ010000275.1:1559-2083 GCA_964426865.1 uncultured bacterium | reverse complement strand
GCCTGCTCGACCGCCGGGTCGACCATGGCGCCGAAAAAGTCCGCGAATCCTTCATTGAGCGCTCCGGATTGGTAGTTGTAGACGAGACCGGCCGTTTTTTCCACCACGCCGTGGGTGATTTCGTGCGCCACGATATCGAGAGCGGCGGCATAGGGCCGCGCGTCACCGAACGCGGCGTAACCGCCCGCCCAGTAAGCGTTATCGACCGGCTGCCCCCCCGAGGTGTAGTGAACGACCAGGTACAGGACCGTCTTTCCCCCCAGCAGGCTGGTACGGCCTTGGGCGAGGAAGTATTCGTATGTTTTGCGGGCGTTGTTGAACGCCGAAACGAGCAGCGGGTCGCTCCAGGTGTTGTTCTTGGAGAAGGCGAGCACGGGAGATTCGCCCCGGCTCAGGTTTTTCCCGTTTGCATCGAGAATCTGGATGAACGCCTCCGGATCGTTCAGCGTATACCGGTCATTTTCCTTCGTAACATGGAGCGTGCAGTTGTTCCCGAGAAAATCAGTCGCGGCGGCGGTGGCGGG
>CAYRTQ010000275.1:0-1495 GCA_964426865.1 uncultured bacterium | reverse complement strand
CGATCACATCGCCGGTGGCCGCGTTCACGAAACACCGCCACGATTCGGCTCCGTCCCGCGCCACTGTCATCTGCCAAGCCAGGCGGGCTTCCCGCTGCTCACGGTCGGTCCAGATGACCAGGCTACCATCCGCTCCGTTCTCCGCTCCCGGGAAGGGGCAACACGCCCGTGCGCGCGCCAGGGCATCCTCACGGCTGCAGCGGATGCCGGAAACATCCACCCCGGCGGGCGTGGGAATATACCGCCCGCTGAACGCATACGCGCCCCCGTCGGCGTCGAAATGCACGGTGAGTCCGCTCCCCCAGACCGGTACGCCGCGATATGACTGGCCGAACCGTATATGCAGGCGACCGTCGGGACCGTGGATTTCATCCTCCACAACCAGTTCCGCTTCCGGGTGGTCGATATGGAACACTTCACGGTTCTCCGCGATGAACAGGAGTGCGCGCCCGGTCATGGAAATGCTCGCCGTGGGTTTGCGCGTCCCCGCGGACAGGCGGGCGATGGTGTTACGGTCCAGGAACACCGGCGTTCCGTTTGTTCCGGTTTCCCCTCGGACCGTATCGCTTTTGGGGTAAAACGCTGCCTTCCCCGGTGCGCGGAACTGACCGGCTGCATCGGAAATACGTGTGCCGATCGAGATGATTTCCTCTGCGGAGAGAGGCGAATGGGAGGAAGTCCCGCAATTGGGGAATCGCTTCTGGACATCGGGGGTGTACGCCATTGCCGGTATGGCAAGAAGGAGGAGAACGATTACACCCGCAAAGGGAAGAAGCATGCGCGGAGAAGGTCCGGACGACCCCGGAGCAGCCGGGTAGTGTTGCCTGGAATAAGGGAACGACTGAAGGGAAGGCATGGAAACCCTTCCGGCGGAAAGCCGTTAAAAAACCGAAACTTGTATATGGTAGAGCGAAGAAACGTCGAAGAATTCGAATAAAAATGTATATGATTCATGAAAAAAAATCAACAGGTGTTTTTGCTCGACCATCGGATTGGAATCATCCTCATGCGGTCCGGCAGGCAGGGAAACGCATCAGGGCAAAATGGGAGCAAATACACGCGGCTATCGCAGGATTTTCGTGCAAGAAGCTTTTAGGGGCGTTATTGGAAGGTCGCTCCTCTGTTTCGGACACAGGGCAGTAAAGGTGGGGGGCATGAAAAAGCCACTTACCTGTATTCGTAAGTGGCGGCATTTCCAGGAGGTATATGGAGCCGATGGCCCGAATCGAACGGGCGACATTCTCATTACAAGTGAGATGCTCTGCCAACTGAGCTACATCGGCGTACAGATGCAACAAACATCATTATCGAGAAGAATGCGTGATATGATTTCATAATATACGCTCTCCCCTCCCAAAAAGCAAGCCTGAGGCCGACCATCCGGAATATTTGCCGTTCGAATCCGAAAAGCGCAAATCCTCCATCCGGACAGTCCCCAGCCGCGACAGAGTTCTCTTCCCTTATGGGGAAATAATATTCCCATCGAACCTTCCAT
>CAYRTQ010000274.1:1791-6316 GCA_964426865.1 uncultured bacterium | reverse complement strand
AAAGAGGCTTCTTTGTCTCTTCTCCAAAAAATGGCCCTTTTCATTTTCAGATAAATCCGTAGAAAGGAATCCTTGTGTTTCCTTTCCCCATCGGGGGAAAGGTGGCCGAAGGCCGGAAAGGGGGCTGCCTTTGCTACGGAGATTGATTCAAATTTGGTATGACATGTGTGCTTGCCCTGGGACTTGCCATGGTGCATGTACTGGCGGGGAAGTTGCGTTTTCCCGATGTGATTCCGCGAAGCCGCTGGCTGTCCTTTGTAGAGGGCGTAGTCGGTTGCGTATGTCTTTGTCCATATCTTTCCGGAATTGAACCATCATCAGGCCGTGATCGCGCGTCGGGTTTCAAAAAGCTACCATTCTTTGAATTCCATGTCTACGTAATCGCACTTGTGGGCCTCACGAAATTTACACTTGTATCCGGACGCGCCTTCGAAACGAATGATACGAAAATTCGACCATGTGAGTAAGAAAGACCGGGTGAAGTCCGGTCAGCGCTACACGAATAGAGCGCGTTTCTTACTCACTTGATCCCAGATTCGTATGAGAGTTGGTGAAGGGCAAGATACGCTTTTCCCCTCTTCCGCAAATCAGAAGAAAGCAGGCATAAAAAAAGCCCTGAACCAAGTGGTTGAGAGCTTCCGGCATAAATCACGCATAAGCGATTTCGACCGCATGCATTGTGTGGCAGTTCATTTTCGGGCAACAAAAAACCCCTTCAACGGCAAGGGGTTAATGGTGGGCGATATTAGACTTGAACTAACGACCTCCTGCATGTCAAGCAGGCGCTCTAACCAGCTGAGCTAATCGCCCGTGTTGTGAGTGACAATATACCTTTCGCGGTGACGGATGTCAAGCCCTATTCAACCTTGATTCCGTTTTTATCCTTCATTTTGAGACGTTGCGCCACCGAAACGGGCAGGGTGAAGGTGAGCCGGATGATGTTTCCGGCATCCGTCGTTTCCAGAATGGTCGCATACCGGTACACCTCGCCGAGAAGCCGCCCATCTTCCGGGCCGAACTCACGGGTGATGGTTACCCATCCGGAAAGGACGATCTCCCGCAAACGCTGTTTCAGGGCATCCATCCCCAGGCCGGTGTGCGCGGAGAGGAGAACGGCGTCCGGGAAACGGGAACGGAGCGCACGCACCACCGCCTCGCTCTCCATGCGGTCGATCTTGTTGAAGACCGTGAGACGGGGGGTTCCGGTGACCCCGAGATCGGAGAGAACCCGGTTCACCACCACTTCCTGTTCTTCCCATTCCGGGTTGGTGGCGTCGATGACATGAACGAGCACATCGGCGTCTCTCACCTCCGCAAGGGTGGATTTGAACGATGCCACCAGGTCGGTCGGAAGGTTACGGATGAACCCCACGGTATCGGAAACCAGGATTTCGGGCGCATCGGGAAACTTCACCAGACGGGTGACCGAATCGAGTGTCTTGAAAAGCTTGTCTTCCACCGGCACATCAGCGCCGCTGAGCGCATTGAGAAGCGTGGATTTCCCCGCGTTCGTGTATCCGACCAATGCCGCCTTGAAACTCCCGCGGCGTTTCTCGCGGGAAACGTTCCGCTGTTTCTCGATGGTCTTGAGCACCTCCGAAAGGTGATTGATACGCTCCCGAACCTTACGGCGGTCGACTTCAAGCTGGGTTTCGCCCGGACCCCGCAGTCCGATTCCTCCCGCCTGACGGGAAAGGTGCGTCCAGCGCCGGGTAAGACGCGGCAGGAGATACTGCAACTGCGCCAGTTCCACCTGGGTTTTCGCTTCGCGTGTCTTGGCGCGGATGGCGAATATATCGAGGATCAGTCCGGACCGGTCGATCACCATCACCTCCAGCATCTGCTCCAGGTTGGAAACCTGAGCCGGGGTGAGATCGTTGTCGAATATCACCGCATCGGCCTGAAGCTCGGTCACCATCTGCTTCAGTTCCTCGACTTTTCCTTTCCCGATGCAGTAGGCCGGGTCGAAAGCCGAGCGGGCCTGAACCAGGGTCCCCAGCACTTCCGCTCCCGCGGTGTCGGAAAGCAGTCTCAGTTCGGCCAACGGGTCAGGAACAAGGGGATCGCCGTAATTTGCATACTCCCCCCCCACTCCAACCAGAATAACCCGTTCTTTGGGTTTATGAGTCGATTCTATCATGTAAGTGTCCTGTGGACATTCCTTCCTTGCTGAAAAAGAGTTTCCCGACGTTGTCCGGAAGAGCGGACCTTCGAGAGAATTGGCATGGAACCCTCCCCTGCCGACAGTGCTCCACTGCTCTGTAATCCATCCTGAAAGCGAGGAGTTTTTTCAGGACCAGCTCCCTGTAATTTTTTCTTTTTTGATCGCAGGTTCGTATCAGATGAACAATGAGCATCCGGTATATCACCGGACGCGAGGCATGTACCCACGCAGATCAGCGGAGCGCCTTGCCATTCTTCAAAACGTTGTCCCCCATCAATCCCTCAGACTCCAGAAAACTCCCCACTGATAGTTTCTGCCCTGCCAGCGGAATGTATCGAACCAGCGCATATCCGTGTTCGTGATGTTTTCCGCGGTATAGAATGCGGTGAAACCGCTCACCCGCAGCGATATTCCGCCCTCGGCGAAAAAGTGTACGCCGTCCGGGGTGAGCGGACCGGATCGCCAGTCCGCGAGTTGCGCGTCGCCGTAGATCGAGGCATGGAGGTTCCCTTTGAAGTATACCCGGGAAAGGCTGCCGCGGGCCTGAACGTTCAGATCGGGACGGGGCCAGATACGCCGGGGAGAAGAGCCGCCGATGTATTCTATGCGCATGTCGCCCTCACGGTATACCCCGGTTCCGCCGCGCGCGGCCAGGGTGAGCCGCGCCCCGGAATACCGGGAGTCGCCGTTCATGACCATCGTGGCGGGAACGGGAACGAAAAAGGGTGCATTCGAGTGGGCGGTGAAAAGGGAAAGGCCCACGTCCGCCGTTCCCCATCGGCTGCGCATTCCCGCTTCCACTTCCGCGGTATGATACCGGTCCAGGTCGGAAACGCGCAAGGTGTCGCTGAAAAGCAGCGAGGGGTAATAGATGTTTTCCGGCCCCGGAAATATATGCGAGAATTCTCCGCGCAGGACGCCCGTTGCCTTTCCCCGAAGCGGGAAGGACAGTCCACCCGCCGCGGTGAGCCCCGCGCCGTACTTGCTGGAGTACATTCCCCCGGCGCTGAGATCCAGACGGAGCATGGATCGCGTCCATATGGCTGAACCGGTCAATCCGGAGGTGTTTCCCTTCCAGGAGGCATCGGTGTTCCGCCCCTCGAAAAGGCGGGTGTCGTTCCAGAAATCGAGCGAATACCCTCCCCCGTTACGGGGTGAGGCCAGATTCGCCGCCAGGCCGAACGCGGAATCGTCGAAATTCGCGCCTGCGCCGTTTCGAGAGAGGCGGGAGACTCCATTCCGGTAGTAGGCGGAAGAGGTGAGCGTGGTACGTTTCGAAAGAGGGTAGCGTTTCACTTCCCCGGAGACCTGGATATTGTCCATTACCCGGTCGCCCATGGGGCGCTCCGTTTCCAGATCGAAGAGATTGAGCCGGTCGCGGAAGCCGGAAGCCGTGGCGGTGGCCAGAGACCCTTCGGTGAGCGCATGTATATATTTAACGCTGTAGAGCCGCAAAGAGTTCCCGGGAATGTCCTCATTCCCCCGGATGCCATCGGACATGCCGCCCACCAGAATGGCCGAAGCGTCGGTAATTTTACGGTGGAATAATCCCTCGAATCGTGATCGCCGTCGATCACCGGAGAGAAAACCGATCCGGGTCTGCGGACGGAGGGGAATGCTGTCGATGGTGGCGATGCTCACCAGACGGGCGTCGATCACCGTGAGGGAATCCACGAAGAGAGCGGGAACCCGCTCCAGGTCCGCCCCGAACGGGGATATGACGGGGAGGGGAACGCCATCCACCCGCACCGGAACGGTACGATTCGGGACAAGCGGATCATGGGGAAAGATTCCGGTCCCGAAAGCGCCGAATCGAAAAAGGGAAACACCGCGATCCGGAGCAACCGCATCGGCGGCGGTCCATGGGAGGCCACCAAGCTCCGTGGCCCCGGCGGGCGTCCCGCTCATGGGCGCCGCCAGGGCAAGGAACAGGAGAAGAGCGACGATCAATCTTTCCATGCTTCACGCCACCTCATCTGGAAGGGATAGTTACTGTGCGGCGTGAATTTCCGGACACACCGGGCGGGGTCCTCCCCCACCGTTTCGATTCCTTCCGGATCGGCAATCCCCAGCCCCCGCTCATGGGCGAGCGCCAAGTATCCGATGGAAAGGGGGTCGAACCCCATGAGACCGGCCATGACCGAATCGCAGGCGATGGGATCGGTTCCCGCCACCGCCAGTTTCAGGTGCACCGGAGCGCCCCCTCCCGGTCCCTCCCCTTCCATGGCCTCGAAAGCGTCGATCACCGCCACCTCGGGCAGGAGGACCGTTCCCAGGATGCACAGGTTTTCCGATATGGCCCGGCACTGCGCCAGAAGTCCGGGCATTTCCCCGCCGGTCAGCCGTTTCTGAAGGGTGCGG
>CAYRTQ010000274.1:0-1781 GCA_964426865.1 uncultured bacterium | reverse complement strand
GTTACATGCACCACACGGAACATCGCCCCGGAAACCATCTTGATGATCCGGGAATGGTCCTCGATGACATTCCACAAAACCTCGCCCGTGCTTTCCGCCAGACGGCCGATGCGGAGGCCGTGCATACGGGGACGCTTCACCCGTTGCAGGCAGCCCATCATGTTCTTGAGGGAAAGGGTGACCACGGCCGCGTCATGGGTCTTGGCCACCGCCACTGATATACGGGTGTCGGCATTCGCGGCACGGTCGGAATACCCGATGGCGTGCCGCGCGCCGGTATCGGTGAATACCCGCAGTTCACGGGAGAATGAATCACGGTTGAGATCGGCGAGATCAACATCGAAATCCCGCGCCAGATCCCGGTATCCAAAACGGTCGAAGGCCTGACCGGTGGAGCGTGACCCGCCCTCGCCGACAACCACCGATTCCGCGCGAGATTCCCGCAGGAGTTCGAGTACGGGGCGAACCGCGCCCGCCTGGGTGGAGGCGAGGTAATTCACCGAGGAAAGGAAATTGGGCTTGACCAGCACCCGGCCATGCACTTTCGCCAGAATATCCTCACGGACGAGCGCCAGGGCGTTGCGTACCGCCTCCTCACGAGTTCCCCCGCGAGCGATCGCCACCCGCGGCTTTTTTTGCCGATTGTTTTCCATATTCTCTAAAAATAACCGTTACCGTCCGGGAATGCAATCGGTTACCGGTTCATACTCCGATTTACGGGCCGCCGTTTCGAGGCTTTTCCCCGGAAGGACGAAAAACGACGGAACACCGGGGGAATACAGCGGATCATGGGATGGGGTGCGGTCCATAATGTATCTTGCATGTTTACAACATTATAACAGGAGAATTGTTATTAATGATTGGCATCACTTCATACGAACCCGAACCGATTATCGATACGAGATAATACCTTCCGGGAAACCGGATTTCCCGTCCCGTTCTCCGGATATGCTTCCCGCCGAGTATATTCCCCGTGAAGGAACGATTTATATGACAAGTATGATTTATATTGTTTTTCCGCAATCAGTGATGTATTTTCAGAAAACTTTCGATCACCGAATCCGCTCCGATCCGAGGCGCGCTATTCATCCCCGGAAGAATCCTTCCCTTTCGAAAAATGGAAGTTTCCCGGGAGTGACGATCGGTTCGGGCGGTCATTACCCTCTCACCGTTTCTATTATTATGGAGACCATGTCTGCGATGAAACGATCCGCAACGCTGTTACTCACCGTCTGCATGAGCATGCTGGGAGGCGCCGCGTTTCTCTCCGCGGCCGGAGCCGGGTGGTACACCGAAGGCGACTACGCGCCGGGGCAACGCATCGCGGTAACCCTGACCAATCCGCTGAACGTGGATCGCAAGGACTGCCCCGTCACCGTCCAGCGCACCGCGCTCCCCGACCAGAATATCCAGGAACTCTGGATCACCGTGGTGGATCCCGCGCTCCCGCCCAATCCCAAGGATCCCACCATGGAGGAACTCCAGAAAGCGGGCGCCGAACTCCTCCGCAAGGAGACGAACGGCCATTTCCTGGAATACCAGCTCGATGACGTGGACCAGGACGGCGTCTGGGATGAACTGTTCTTCCTGACCGACCTCAAGGCCCGCGCCACCAAGACCATCTATGTGTATGTCGGGTTCACCGAGCGCGGACTCGTCCCCCACAAGACCCATGCGGGACTGGGCTATTACGGCCGTCATGTAGTCCCCTTCTGGGAGGCGGAATACATCGGCTGGAAACTCTGGTATCCCACCGATGTGGACATGCACGGCAAGCGCAC
>CAYRTQ010000273.1:0-6345 GCA_964426865.1 uncultured bacterium | reverse complement strand
GGCTGATAACCGACTGACCACCCAGATGAAGAGCGTGGGCGAGGTCATGGCCATCGGACGGACGTTCAAGGAAGCCCTCCAGAAGGGAATTCAGGGCCTGGAGATCAGCCGCTACGGGCTTGGCGCGGATGGTTCCGACGACGACTGGAACGACACCGACTGGATGTCCTATATCCGGACGCCCTACGCCGACCGTCTGTTCGCCATCCGCAAGGCGTTTCTCGCCGGTCACAGCCTGGAAGAGATTTTTGAAGCCACAAAAATCGACCGCTGGTTCCTCGAAAACATGCGTGAGATTGTGGATTCGGAAAAGGAACTCCAGCATCTGACCCTGGCGGGCGCGGACGCGGATACCATCCGGGACGCCAAAAAAATGGGTTTCTCCGACCGTCAGCTCGCCCACCTCTGGAATACCACGGAGGGCGAGGTGCGGAGGAAACGGAAATCGCTCGGCATCGAACGGGTGTATAAAACGGTGGATACCTGCGCCGCGGAGTTCGAGGCGTTTACTCCCTACCATTACTCCACGTTCGAATCGGAATGTGAGGCGGTCCGCTCCGATCGAAAAAAGATCATCATCATCGGCGGCGGTCCCAACCGTATCGGACAGGGCATCGAATTCGATTACTGCTGCGTTCACGCCTCGTTCGCGCTCAAGGAAGACGGGTTCGAGACAATCATGGTCAACTCCAATCCGGAGACGGTGTCCACGGATTACGACACCTCCGACAAACTCTACTTCGAGCCGCTGACTCTCGAGCATGTGCTGTCCATCTGCGAGAAAGAGAAGCCGGATGGGGTGATCGTGCAGTTCGGCGGGCAGACCCCGCTCAAGTTGGCCAAGGGGCTGGAGGCGGCCGGCGTTCCCATCATCGGGACTTCGCCCGACTCCATCGATGTCGCGGAGGACCGGAAACGGTTCGGCATGCTGGTGGACAAGCTGGGTATCAAGCAGCCGGCCAATGGCACGGCGTTCAACCTGGAAGAAGCCAAGGTCATTGCCGAACGCATCGGATACCCGGTGCTCGTGCGTCCTTCCTATGTGCTCGGCGGGCGCGCCATGATGATCTGTTACAACGAGAAGACGCTTGCCACCTATATCCGCGAGGCCATCAGCGCCTCTGAGGAGCGTTCCGTACTGGTGGACAAGTTCCTCGAAGCGGCCATCGAGATCGATGTGGACGCCATCTGCGACGGGGTCGACGTGGTTATCGGGGGCATCATGCAGCATATCGAGAACGCGGGCATTCATTCCGGCGATTCCGCCTGCATTCTGCCCTCCTACAGCCTGAGCGAGGATATTCTCGCCCGTCTCCGCAAGCATACCCACGATCTGGCCCGCAGTCTGAATGTCATCGGACTCATGAATATCCAGTACGCGGTGAAGAATGACGAAATCTATGTTCTGGAAGTGAACCCTCGCGCCTCGCGGACGGTTCCCTATGTCTCCAAATCCATCGGGGTTCCGCTGGCCAAGCTCGCCGCGCGGGTCATGACCGGGCGGACGCTCCGGGAACTGGGCTTTACAAAGGAAGTTGTCCTGGATCATTACTGCGTGAAAGAAGCGGTGATGCCTTTCATCAAGTTCCCGGGTTCGGATTCCATCCTCGGCCCTGAGATGAAATCCACCGGCGAGGTGATGGGAATCGACCGCGACTATGGAGTGGCGTTCGCCAAATCGCAGATGTCGATCAATTTCGGCCTGCCCGTTACAGGCCGTATTTTCATCAGCGTGAACCGTGAGGACAAGGACGCCATTCTTCCCATCGCCGCAAGGCTCCACCAGGCGGGACTCAGCATTGTGGCGACCACGGGGACCCGTGATTTTCTGGAGGCGAACGGGATTCCCGCCGAACTGGTGCTCAAGGTTCACGAAGGGCGCCCCAATGTGGTCGATCTCCTCACCGACCGTTCGGTGGGACTCATGATCAACACCCCCATCGGACGCGATTCCCACAAGGACGATTATGAACTCCGGCGGGCGGCCATCATTCACAGTGTTCCCTACACCACCACCATCGCGGGCGCAAACGCTGCGCTGGAGGGAATTCTGGCGTTGCAGAAGAAACCGCTGACGGTAAAGTGCCTTCAGGAATACCATTCATAATTTCAAATGAGGTGCGGGCAGTGAATTCGAGAAAAAAATTGGGGGGGAACTCCTCTCGACAGACGGACGGGAAAGAACTCTTCACCCTGCCGCCGGAAGACGAGATGTCTCTCTATCACCGGTTGTTTGAGAATGTTCGCACCTTTCTGCTCGAAATGTATCCCGTTCAGGTGGAAGAGGCGTATTCGAGTTTCGCCGGGGTGAATCAGTTCGAGGAACCCGATCTGGATGAAGAGGATTTCGATGATCTGCTCATGATCCAGTTCACCGACTGGATGATCCACACTTACGGCGTCATCCTGCCCGATACCACCGGCATCGAAATCTATACAAAGTCGAAAACGGTTCTTGGGCCGCGGGAACGGGATATGCTTTCCCGGATGAGCAACTCGCTGGTGACGCTCTGTGAGATGCAGCTCAGCGAGTCGCATGATCGGGTGTTGTTCAACGATTTGTTCCTCGATACCGTCTACGAAATCCCGGTGGGAGAACGCATGCCCGAATTCCCCGAAGGATTGCTGGCTGCGGTGCGGGTGATTCCCTTTTCCGGGGGACCGGCGCTGGGCTTGGGATCCTACCCGTTTCTCGTGGAAAAGGAGCTTTTGCTGGACCTGATCGGTGAGATGCGGGAGAATTACATTCAAAACAATCCCGGTTCCACCATGGAAGATTTTCTCCGGGATAAATCCCCCCTTCTTGATCTGTGGTTCGACTACATGGAGGAGATCGCGGATGAGGACGGGTCTGGCGAGGACGCGCCAATGTTCCTGGCGCATTTCACCGTCACCGATCTCCGCGGGGTGCGGAAACGGCTCAAGGCGAACCGTGATCTGGATGAATGGCAGACGGATTCTTTCGACTGGCTGGGCGATCCCGGAGAGGATGGCGAACCCGATTTCCGGGGAGAAGTTACACTCGTGGATGGACAACTGGTTTTGAGCGCCGCTTCCGAAGAACTCCGTGAGGCGGGAAAGGTCATGCTTCTTTCGACCTGCCGCGGCTTGATACAGCATACCGGGGATTCCATCGATACGGGCGATACGGATGAGGACTGAAGGTTGAACCGTCGCATGTCCTCTCCCTCGCGGAGGGAGGACAGAGGTGTGATAGCATGCAGTGGCATGAAAAGACAATGCGGAATGCGCCCCGGCTCTTCGTATACCTGGCGCTTCTTCTGGGAATGAGCCTGTCCGGGTGCGCCTATTTCAATACATTCTATCTCGCCCGTAAGAATTTCAACGACGGCGAGCGGTTCCGCAAGCGGGACGGCGAGGTCCGCACCGACACCAAAAAGTATTACGACGACGCCATCAAGAATGCCTCCGGGATCCTTCAGGACTACAAGGATTCAAAATACGTCGACGACAGTCTGTATATCATCGGAATGTCATATTTCCATTTCCGGACTCCGGATTCCTTTGTCCGGGCGCGGACCAAGTTCGACGAACTGCTCAAAGCCTTCCCGAAAAGCGAGTACGCCCCGGACGCCCGATACTACCGGGCGCGGTGTCTCATGGAAATGAACCAGATGGACGACGCCCGTATCGATCTGAACGAG
This sequence comes from uncultured bacterium, assembly GCA_964426865.1. Lineage (GTDB taxonomy): Bacteria > Latescibacterota > Latescibacteria > Latescibacterales > Latescibacteraceae > JAWLHT01. The sequence goes on along the minus strand of CAYRTQ010000273.1, from coordinate 2,680 downwards.
CTGATCACCAATGGGAACCGCTCCATGCGGGGGCGGGCGGGTCTGGTCCTCGCGGAAATTCAGTCGCGCGCCGAGCAGTGGGATGAACTTGTCGCCACAGCGGACAAGATCATCGCTTCCGGGCCGGAGAACGACACCTTCTGCGAAGCCATGATGTACCGTGGCGAGGCGTTGTTCCGTCTGGAGAAGTATCAGGAGGCGGTGGATACGTTCAAGAAACTGCAAAAGAAGAAAATGAAGCCCGCGATGCGTTTCCGGAGCAACAGCCGGTTCGCCGCCTCTCTGGGGAAACTGGGGAACTACGATGAAGCGCTGCAAACCCTGTCCGCAATGCAGGGTAAAGGAGAATTCGCCCGGTTCGCTCCCAACGTTCGTCTGGAATTGGGAAAGATTCTGGAACTGAAGGGTGATACGGAACGCGCTGTGGAAGCGTACAGCACCATGGCCGCGGATTATCCGGATTCGGTGGCCGGACACGAAGCATGGTACCGGGTGGGCATCATCACCCTGAAGAACATCGACAAGGTCGGGGATGCCCGGGACGCTTTCGCCAAAGTGATTATCGGCAAGAAGGTGGACGAGAGCTGGTTTATCGACGCCGGAGCCAAGGTGGCCCAGATCGATACCATGAAAGTGCGCATCGCCCGTATCGAGAAGTTGAAGGATGATGTCATCTTGCGCGCCCGCGAACGGTTCCTCTTGGCGGAACTCCTGACCTATTCGCTGTATCACCCGGAAGCGGCGCTGCTCCAGTATACCAAGATTCTGGAAGAAGCCCCGAAATCGGAATTCGCGGTGCGGAGCGCTTTCATGTCCGGTGTCGCCGCGCTCGACACCAGCGGTGTCTCCAGTGATGGAATGGTGAAGGAAGTGATGCGGAAGGTGGTGGAAAAGTACCCCGACAGCGATTTTTCCCAGGAGTTGAAAGTTCATCTCGGAATAATCGACGCGCCGAAGGATATCCAGATGCTCCGGACCGCGGAGGACGCTCGTCTTGGCAACAAGGGCCCGGATGTCTATCTACCCCTCTACCAGGCGGTGGCGGACAGCTTTCCCCAGTCACGGAGCGGATACCAGGCCCGGTTTGTTCTGGCGTGGGGCTACGAACATGACAAGAAAGACATGACCAAGGCGCTGGAAATCTACAAGAAAATTGCTACCGAGACACAGAACGAGGCGAACCGGGAATATGTGAAACTCGCGACGAGCAAGCTGAGCATGGTCATGGACGAGAAGAAGATTATCGAGGAAAGCCGTAAAAATATAGCCTACTTTGAGTCGGAAATGTCTCTGGACGGCCAGTCTCCTTCCCAGGCTGCCGTTTCGTCCGGCGTATCCGAAGAGAACGGGTTCTCCGAGTACAGAAAAGTCAGGGCGAGGAATGCGAAGATTCGCGGCAGATATTATTCAAATTGACCGGCGGGGACCCGCCACGTTTCTGGTTGAACTCAACTGTCCGGATATCGCCGGAGCGGCTACGCCGGGGCAGTTCGTTCAGGTCCGGGTTTCCACCGGGACCGATCCGTTCCTGCGGCGGACTTTTTCCCTGCACGGTGTCGATCCGGCTTCCGGCGTCATACGGCTTCTGGTGGATGTGGTGGGACCGGGCACCCGTCATCTCTGCGATCTGCGGTGCGGGGGAACCCTGGACATCATCGGTCCTTTGGGGAACGGTTTCGACCTCCAATTCGGAAACCCGGGACCCTGCGTTCTCGTGGCCGGGGGGGTGGGGGCGGCGCCGCTCGTATTTCTGGCGGAACGGCTGATAAGGGATGGTTCACGCCCGGTAACGTTCCTCATGGGGGCGCGGTCCGCTGAGCATCTGTCGATCATGGAAGGAGCGTTCGGCCCGGCGGTGGAGGTGAAATGCGCCACCGATGACGGGTCCGCCGGATATCACGGTTTCGTGACCGGTCTCCTGGAAGAGCTTTTGCCCCAGGTGAATCCGGGTGTGATTTATGTCTGCGGACCCCATCCCATGATGCGGGCGGTCGCGGCGATGGCTTCGCGGGCCGGGGTTCCCTGCCAGGTGAGTTTGGAGGAGCGCATGGCCTGCGGCATCGGGGCCTGTCTGGGGTGCGCGGTTCGTCTCGCCGGAGGCGGCATGGCGCGATCCTGCAAGGAGGGGCCGGTGTTCGACGCGGGGAGGCTGGCATGGTGACTCCGGATCTTTCGCAACGGCTTTTCGGCCTCGATTTTAAGAATCCGGTGCTTGCGGCCTCCGGCACATTCGGAAACGGCGGTGAGTTCGCGGATTTCTATGATGTATCCCGGCTCGGCGGGTTCGTGACCAAGGCGGTCACCCCCGAACGTCGGACGGGGAATCCGCCGCCTCGCATCATCGAGACGCCTTCAGGGATGCTGAACGCCATCGGTCTCCAGAACGATGGGCTGGATTCGTTCGTCCGCACGGTTCTTCCCTCGCTGGAGGGCATGGACACGGTGACGCTTGTGAATGTGGCGGGGCGGACAGTGGATGATTACGTCCGGGTATGCTCTGTGCTGGACGGTCATGACGCGGTGCGGGCGCTGGAGATCAACATTTCCTGCCCGAACGTGAAGGAGGGCGGTATCGCCTTCGGTTCCTGCGCGTCCTCGGCGGCGGCGCTGGTGACCGCGGTACGGCATTCCACGGGGAAACCGGTCATCGTGAAACTCTCGCCCAATGTCACCGATATCA
>CAYRTQ010000272.1:0-6347 GCA_964426865.1 uncultured bacterium | reverse complement strand
CCGACGCAAGTTGCATTCTGGCACTTACTTGTTGTCGGAGCATGGCAACTTGTGACTCAGGTATGTTCTCATTTATTTTCGAAAAGAATACATTAAGAGCGTCTGCAAGGTGACTACGCTTTGTTGTTATCTGCTGCTCACGTTTCCGACGAGCGCGTTCCAGCCTATCCAACTCTTCCTTGCGATCTTGGAAGTATCCACCATGTGGCGCTTCTTGACGAAAGAAATCAGCCGCTAATTGAATAAACATATTTTCCAATACACTTTTCAAATGTCTATAAGCTTTATCTTTTTGGAAGCCCTCTCGCCCAGCTTTCTCTTTTAAGTTAGGATTATTTTCACGCGTGAGACACACAGCGCCAAAAATTCGTCTGTATGAAAAAAAGTAGTACCCGACACCCCTGTTTCGTCGTTCCTCGATATTCAACCAATCTACATCAGAGTTCCCATATGGTAGAATGCGAATTCGATCCCTATAAACATACAATCCACCAATCTGGTTTAACTTTTGGGTCAGACGGGCGAAATTTTCCGGATCAGCCATGCTTTCACGTTGTAATCCTTGTAAGTAACCGAACTCAACTCTAAGTGGCCCACATGCTGTCGGTTTCCCTCCGCCATCCTTCCAGGAGATAATATGATTTGTATATTCCTTATCATAAACGCGAACGATCCCCCGAAACAGGCCGTATTCATCAATGTTACCACTAACGAACTGATCTGAGAGAGTCAAGTCGGTTTTCGTAAAAAACTCATTAGATCCAATCAGATCATCGTGAGAATTATCCGTTGACCAAAATCTGAATGCTGTCGCAATCGGGGGCAGTGTATCCACCGCAAAGGTTGAGTTGCAGAAACCTAGAAGACACTTACTGAATTCTTTTGTATTCGTATCTTTTTCTGCTCTGATGTCTGCCAAAATGGTCTCATATGCCGGCGCAACATAGAAATGCGTTCCACTCCTGTAGTCTGCAAGAGAAAGACCACCAATGGATTTTTCGAAATCTTGTGGGTCTACCTGAAAATCAGACAGGTCTTCAAGGATGGAATTGAAGTTACATTGGGGAAATCGCTTTTGAAGCCGTTCAATATTTGCGGTGTTCTCTTTCAGCAGTTCAGCAACATCACAAGCAGATGGAAGCTGACCACCTGAAACATAACGGATGGGAATTTCAATATCGTCAATATTCAAGGCAGGTTGTTCAAACAATCCCCAATGGACATAGCACATGGCAAGAGTGCTGTTTTGGTCGGCTTTCGCGGAGCGCGTTAGAACCAAAACTTGAGGTCCGATAAAAGCAATAGCGAGACGCCCAATACCCTTTTCCCCCATGACGGCACGTTCTGGTTTATTCAAAGGACGGTATGTTTGCTTTCCTAAAGTAGAAGAAACTTTACTGTCCGTTCCCAAAACTAACCAATTCGACTCAAACTCCTCAGGTGTCATTCCGAACCCATCATCGCGAATCACCAAGAGAGAATCTGATCTGAACAGATCGGCTTCCACATGATCAGCATAGGCGTCATGTGCATTCTTGAATAACTCACTGATGGCGGTGGATGCGTCTGCGATCTGTTGCCGCCCAAGCATATCAACAGCTCTCGCCTTTGTCCGAAATTTGGCCATTTTCGCTGTCCAAAGAAGTTTTTACATGTTTTATTAAATGCCTACCGAAAGCTTTCGCTACAGGCACGGGGACCGCATTCCCAATCTGACGAGCCATGGAAGTAAGCGAACCGGAAAATATGAAACTGTTCGGAAAACCCTGAAGCCTTGCAGCTTCTCGTACCGTAATTGCTCGGTCTTGCTCCGGGTGTCCGAACCGTCCATTCGAATAACTAATGCAGCGAGTTGTTAGTCCTGTTGCGGATTCATCCCAGGCAAGTCGAGTATAGCAATCAGAATGACCATTGTACTGTTCACCGTTATTAGTCTTCGAGTAGCAGTTTGGCAAAAGCTTTGCGGGCCAATCTCGCCGTCCATTAATACCTGTATGTTTAATACGCTCCAAGTTTAAATCAGATAATTTTGCTGCACAATGGTTTGGATACTTTTTCTTATCCGGATGTTCTTTTCCATGTTCGACAGTTGGAAGATTACCAATAGCATCACGAACAGTCACATATTTCTTCAATCTTGAAGGACCATGTGTTGGTTCAGGCAAAACTATTTTTCCCAAACGGCTTGCTATTAGAACCAAGCGTCTGCGTACCTGTGCCGCTCCATAATCTTGTGCTGCAATTACACCAAAGTCAAGTGAATACTCGTCCTTCACAAGCTGATTGACAAACTTTGGAAACGGACCTCCATCCTCAAGAGAGATATTTTGTATACCGGGCACATTCTCTACAAAAACAAGTTCAGGTAAGCATGTATGGACAATACTTGCAAAGTACGTTAACAGCCCGCGCCTCTCGTCCGATGATGCATCTTTCTTTGTATTTGTTTTTTGCTTGGTAAATGGCTGACATGGAGCACAGCCACAGAATAGTTTTATCTCCGGTTCTTCGCTGTAATACGTTTTTATACGCTCGATATCAATTGTTTCTATCGGTTCGTTGATAACGGGTACGCCGGGAAAGTTTTTTTTAAAGGTTTCGATAGCATCTGTAGATGAGTCAACAGCCAACGCATGCTGAATACCCGCCTGCCTGAATCCGACACTTGTTCCACCACAACCGGAGAAAAAATCATAAACGCGGATTTGAGGGATGGGCTTTATTTTGCGTTCTTTCATAAGATCATCTGCCATTCCCGTGCGATTTTCGACAGCGGACCTGAAATTTCAAGTAAATTCCTGTTTGATCGCAGGAATTTCTCCATACTGACACATACCAGATTTAAAGCTTCATCGCGATCAATACCGGGTCTACGTATAGAGCACTCCCATACGATCAAAACCCTCCAGCCATCATTTAAAAGTTTTTGTACTGCTCTTATATCTCTCATTTTGTTATCCTGTAGCTTCTTTTGCCACCATTCTCTACGATTCTCAGGAACTTTTGATCGAGAACAATCGTGAGAGTGCCAGAAACAACCGTTAATAAAAACAACCGTTAAATATTTTGGAAATACCAAATCCGGTGTTCCTAGTAACTCGCTGGCGTGAAGACGGTAACGAAAACCTTTTGCAAAGAGTCGCTGCCGGATGTCGGTTTCAATTTTGGTATTCTTCGCCCTTACAGCAGACATCATTTTACTTCGTGTTTTTTTGTCTACAATATCAACCATATATAACTCTGAGAAGTGAATTACAAGATATTAGTTATATAGCATTTTCTTTTTATTTGAAAAGCTTTCATTATATATACCGCGATGATAATGATAATCCCTATGGGAAAGATCGCGGCGAACCACCCCAAATTCTGCGCATTTCCCCCCGCGATCCGAATCATCATCCATTCGATATACGCCAGCATCACCGCGATCCACACCTTGAGGGCCGTCCCGAACATACGGGAAAGGGCATACTGACGTTCGGCGTTTTCTTCGGTGATGGTTACGGGGTAGTTGGCAATGGTCGAACCGCTGGCAAGGGAAATCAGGCCGAAGACAATCAGGCCGATAACGGGCGCAATAAAGAGATTCCCCTTGCCGCCCCAGCTGTCCGGCTCGCCCAGGATGTTGAAATGCGAGGGAATACGGTCGGGAAGACCCGGCCAGAACATGATGGGAAGCGCGAATAAAACGAGGATAAAAAAAACGCCGATCCCATCAAGGAGTTTCAGGATTATGGACCGGGGATATTCATCCGAATCGCTCATGACACACCCTTCCCGTTCGGTGGCTCTAATTCTGAATCCCGGTTCACGGCTCCCGTATCCCCTCGTTTCATCCCAGTTCCCTGATGCGCCGTATGATATTCGTGGTCGATGCATCCTCCACCAGCGGAATCAACCGCACTACGCCGCCGTAGGATTCCACGATGTCATGCCCCACCACCTGCTCCCGGGTATAATCGGCGCCCTTGACCAGCACATCCGGACGGATGGCCCGGATGAGTTCCAGCGGGGTGTCCTCGTCGAAGAGTACGACAGAACCCACGCACTCCAGCGCGGCGAGAACGTGGCTCCGTTCCTGCTCGGGAATGATGGGACGGCTCGGGCCCTTGAGCGCGCGGATGGAGCGGTCGGTGTTCAGCCCCACGACGAGGAAGTCGCCCAGTCCCCGGGCCTCGTTCAGATAGGAGATGTGCCCCACATGGAGGAGATCGAAACAGCCGTTGGTGAAAACGATCTTCATCCCGGAGCGCTTCATAGCCTCCACCCGCGAGACCAGTTCCGCGCGGCTGACCACCTTGACCGAAGCGGATTGCCCGAACGCATACGCCATGATCTCCTCGGGACCGGCGGTGGCGGTCTGATGCTTGCCCACCACGATGCCCGCCGCGATGTTCGCGACAAAACAGGCCTCGGCCAGTTCCGCGCCCGAGGCCGCCGCCGCGGCGACCGTGGCGATGACCGTATCCCCCGCCCCGGTGACATCGTATACTTCGCGCGCCCGGGTGTGGATACGGCTGACCGGCTTTTCTCCTTCCAGCAGTGCCATTCCCTCCGGCCCCAGAGTCACCAGGAGGTTCGCGATGCCGAACCGGGCCATGAGATCGCGTCCCGGTCCCTCGATGGATTCCGGGGCGATATCCGTACGCCCTGTCGCCAGATGCAGTTCGTGCAGGTTGGGGGTCACCAGGAAAGCGCCGGAATACTTGCCGAAATCCGAGGACTTGGGGTCCACGATCACTCGTCGCCCGCTCCGTACCAGTCGTTCGACCAGCCCGGGGGTCACCACGCCCTTGGCATAATCCGAGACAATGATGATATCGGAGGGTGTGGCGAGAATGGCTTCCGCCAGCCGCGCCTCCATTTCCGGAGCGATCGGCGCGGTGGTTTCATGATCCACCCGGAGAACCTGGTTCCCGCGGGCGATGAGCCGGGTTTTACGGGTGGTCGGGCGATCTTCCGTTCCCAGGAGGCCCTGGACGGACACTCCCCGTTCATCGAGCGCCCGTTTGAGCGCGATGCCGTCCGGGTCGTTTCCGATGATGCTGAACAGTTCCGCGCGCGCTCCGAGGGTGGCCGCATTCACCGCCACATTGGCCGCGCCGCCGGGAACGGAACGCCGCTCGCGCTCCGCGATGATGGGTTCCGGGGCCTCGGGACTGATACGGTCCGAATCCCCGATGATGTATTCGTCAAGCATGACATCGCCCACCACGGCGACAACGGTGTTTTTCATATCCCGCAGGATGCCCGCCAGGCGTTTTCTCACTTCAGCCTCCCCTGTTCCACCTGAATCGCCGCCGCAAGGAGCGGAAGCATGATTTCGTGCTGGCCGGTAATGTGCACCGCCTGCGCCCCGGTGATGGCCGGGCGGCGCAGGACATTCTCCGAGGGACGGTAATGGCGCTGCATGTCCATGTTCACGGTCATGAACCGGAGCGCCTCGTACCCCATGTTCCGCACCGCGGAAAGCGCCTTGAGGAACACCTCGGGAAGCACCACCGCCGAGCCGAGATTGATGTACACGCCACCTTCCAGCCGGGCGATATGATCGGCATATTTCATGAGATCCAGATGGGTGGCCTTCCCCAGCACAGCGCCGTCGGCCTCCGGATGGACATGGATGGTGTCGGTGCCGATGGCCATGTGTACCGTGATGTCGATACCGAGCCGTGCGCCCGACGCCTGGATGCTGAGCGCGGCATGGGGATACCCCGCGGCCAGAATGTGCGCCCCGACCGATGCGCCCGCGCCGCGATTCTCCCGCACCCCTTCGGCCATGGCGCGGTTGAGAATGCGCCCGGTCTCCTCCACCATCCCGAAAGAGCCGTCCTGCAAAGTCTCCGCCACATCCTCAGAGGTCTGGCCGATATACGCCAACTCGAAATCGTGGATGGACCCGGCGCCGTTGAGCGCCACCGCGGTGAGCGTCCCCCGCTCCAGAAGATCGATGATGACCGGGCTGAGACCGCATTTGATGGGATGCGCCCCCATGGCCAGAATGACTTCGCGGCCCTCGCGCCGCGCCCCGGCCACCGCCCGGGCGACCCGCCGCAGGTCTCCGCTCCCCAGCACGTTCGGGAGGGAGTCGTAGAACTCCGCGAAACTCCCGCCGGAGGGAATCGTTCCCAGTTCGGCGAGTGTCACCTTGTGGTGACGCCGATGAATGGAAAAAGTTTTTATCTTCGAGAAATCCAATGGCCCGCTCCTTGTGACTTGTTTGTCGAGAACAGTAAAATAACACCCCCGGAGAGCAGTGTGCAAGGAAATGTCGGAGATGGGGAGATGGGGCGGAAACCGGACCGCCGCCGAGGAATGAGAGCGGAGATACAACCGGGCTTCCCGAT
>CAYRTQ010000271.1:0-6424 GCA_964426865.1 uncultured bacterium | reverse complement strand
CGCTTCTCGTCGATGCACATGCCCTGAATGTAGACGTGCGGCACCGGAATGCCGAGTTTCTTCAATTCGCCGGTTTTGGGGTTGTACCGGACAATGGAACCGCCGGGAGCGTTCCAGTAGTCGTTGACATCGTGCAGGAGAGCGATCGCCCCATAGATGCAGCCGTCCTTCGATTTCAGAAGCCCACGGTGGAACTTGGCATCGAAGGGATCCGCGATCTTCGAGTAGCCGAGGTCGCGGAATTCCCCGGTCTTACGGTCGTAAGCACGGAAGATATCGGCGTTGAAGGAAGTGATGCCCACGTATACCAGATCCGAATCGGGGTCCGCCAGCACGCCGTCAAAGGAAATGTAATACTTGCGGAACCGCTCGTCGGCGATGCAGTCATCGTAATTCCAGTGATCCTCGATGGTACTCAGCCAGTAATCGTAACGCTCGTCGAACAGCTTGTGCGCTTTGACTTTCACAATTTCCTCCTTGAATGGAACCACGGGTAACGGCAGAATTCAGGAGTCGCAATCCGGAATCCGGAACGAAAAGAAAGAACGTTCATAATTCATCACCACATTTCAAATTTCATACACGATGGGTCCGACGGCAAGTTTTCAGGGCTTCGCATATTCTCCTTATGCAGGCTCCGCTCGGCCACCGGCCCAGGTGTGTTGACACATATGCGCCTTGATCTCCATGCCGAACATTTTGCCGGATCATCACACCACATTGTCGGTGGCCAGATGCTCTTCCTTATCCACAGGGGTTTTCAGATTGTCGTAGAAACGGTCGAGAACCTCTTTGGGCTGACGTTCGGTGAGAAGCCCCACCACGATGCCGGTGACAATTCCCGCGGTGAGATAGGCGACCATCTGCCAGGGGAGCGAAATATCCATCGCCAACTCGCAGAAGAGGAAAACACCGGCGGCGGCGATGAAGCTGGCCCAGGCGGACGCCGGATTGGCTCTCCGCCAGACAATCCCCATCCAGAAGGCAATGCCGATGAGCGCCGGAATCTGCATGAACAGTTCCAGCGCCTTGATCACTCCGGGCAGGAGCAGGGCGAACGCCAGGCTTCCCACCACGATGAAAAAGGACACCAGCCGTCCCACAAAGAGATAATGCTCCTCGGAACGTTTCCGGAAATACACCGCATAGAAATTACGGACGAAAATGCTCGATCCGCTGATCATGAGCACCACCCCGGTGGACTGAATGGTGGCGAGCAGGGACGCTATCAGAAGGCCGACGAATCCCACCGGCAGAAGCAGACGGGCCACTTCCCCGAAAGCGCTGTCGGGATTCTGGAGATTCGGAACGAGCGATATGGCGGCGATGCCCATGAACGCCCAGGCGATGGTGCAGAACCGCTTGATGAAATTGCCGTAGGTGACCCCGACACGGGCGTCCATCTCGGTCTTGTTCGCCGTGCTCGAAGGGATGACATGCGGCTGCACCGCCCAGTTGATCAGGCCGTTGATGACGATCATGGCGATGAAGAATACAGTGATGCCTTTCGGCGCCACCAGGCTGAACATGTCGTAGGTGGCGTTGGCGCTCACCTGTTCGTGCAGCGCGTGGAATCCCCCGATTTTCGAAAGCGCGAACGGAATCATGACAAAGGAGAACGCGATGGTGAGCACGCCCTGAATGACATCGTTGAGCGCCGCGGCGACCATCCCCCCCGCCAGGCCGTAATAGACGAACAGAACGGTGATGATGATCAGCGACATGGTGAAACTGATTCCGCCGCCGGTGAGGCCCTCGATGATACGGCTCGAACCCAGCACCATGGTGCCGATATTCAGCATGAGGATAAGGACCGCCATAAATGCGTAGAGGGAAGAGAGACTTTGGTTGTAACGGATTTTGAAATAATCCGAGGCGTTTACCATACGAAGACGGCGCAGGATGGGGGCGATGATCCAATAGAAGGGATTCACCAGGAGCCACATCCATTCGTACCAGATGCCGGAAAGCCCGACCCGATAGCTCATGGAAACGACCCCGACCGCCTGGTCCGCATGCGTACCGGTGCCGAAACTCAGCATGGCGGTGAGAAATTTCCCGAACTTTCTCCCGCCCATGAAAAAGTCACCGGTATTTTTGATTTTACGCGCGCTCCACCATCCGATGAGGGATATTATCACAAAGTAAAGCGCAATTACGATGATGTCGAGGATATGGATTCCGAGCATGGTATTCCTTTCAAAAACAGAACACATTTTTCACCGGGCCGGATCAGGCCCCGATTCGCGCCAGGAACATGACCCCGGCGATGATCAATATCACAATCAGCCAAGCGGCCAGAAATCCGACCACGGTGACACGGCTGGGCCAGTAGATTTCCAGATCCGGATGGTCGATGATCTTCTTCCAGGCTTCCTTCTTTGGGGCTTCATACATTTCAGTCGATTCCATGTTTCATCTCCCTTTCTTGTCATGATAGATACGGGCGACATCGAATTCCCGATGGTCCCTGGATTAGGATATATATACACAAACCCGGCGGCAGGCAAGAGGATTGTATCGGAGAATACTTCGGGTACGATCTGTTCTTTTCTGTTGTCCATCCCCATCCGTTTCTGTATCTTAGCATGGAATTCACGGTGTTCAAACCTGTATCCTGTCAAGGAAGGAGTTCAAAAAGCATGAAACGCGTATGTACTCTGGCCGCGGCGCTGTGTCTTGCCGCGTTCACTTCCGCTTTCGCCCTGGAACGTCCGGGTGTGGAATTCAGGGTTTTCCAGTTCCCGGCAAACATGATCCCCGCCATCGACGGGAAAACCGATGACTGGAAGGTCGTTCCGGAAAGCTATGTCATCGGTTCCGATCAGCTCAAGGACACCGTGCGCGATACATCGAGAACCAGCATCGATCCCAAGGATTTCAACTGCAAGGTCAAGGTCGGCTGGGTCAAGGGCATGAACCGCCTCTATTTCCTCTATGAGGCCTATGACGACTTCTGGAAATTCGACACCACCGATCTCTGCAACGACATCTTCGAGGTGGTGGTGGATGGCGACCTTTCCGGCGGCCCCTTCATCAAGCAGAGAAATCCCAACGTGGACCATCTCCCGGTCACGGACCTTCATTTCCGATTCCACGGCGTTCACGCCCAGAATTACCACATCTTCACTCCCGCCTCCGGCAAGGACTGGTGCATGGTCTGGGGATGCGAGCAGTACGCCAAGGACCTCCCTTTCGCCAATTACGCCTACAACTATAATTTCAAAAACGGCCAGAACGGCAAACTGATCCTCGAATTCTGGATCACGCCGTTCGATTACGCGCCCTACGACGCCCCGGACAAGGCGGTCGAGTCCAAACTGGAAGAGAACAAGCTCATCGGCCTCTCCTGGTCCGTTTTGGATTACGACAAAGGCAACGAGAAGGAGATGACCTACTCCGCATTCATGAATCTCTCCCACAAGACCAACATGTACGGCGATGCCAGCGATCTGGTGGCCTTCCGTCTCATGCCGCTGGAAAAACGGTTCCACAAGCCGCTGGAGGTCAACTGGACATTCACCGTGGCGGACATGGACCGTCGGGTGGTGGCTTTCAAGGACCAGACCTACGGCAAGGTGACCTCCTGGAAGTGGACATTCGGCGACGGCGCGACTTCCACCGAGCAGAACCCCATCCACCAGTACTCCAAGCCCGGCGAATATGTCGTGGTCCTGTATGTGGACGGCCCCGATGGCAAGGGTCAGTTCTCGCGGGTGTGGGATGTGACCCTGAAGTAACACGCAGCCCCGCCCCCCGTCCCCGCACAAACAGGCGCTAATGCGGGAGAAGACCGGTGCGCGTTGCGTCCCGGTCTTCTCCCATCCGGCAAGAGAACAGCAACTTCAATCCAGCGAGGCATGATTCATGTCCGATACCGCTTCATCCCGTACGCCCGGCTCCAGCCGCCGGACGTTCATGAAAGCCGCCGCGGCGGCCGGCGCGGTTTCCGCCCTGGCCGGAACGGCGAATGTCGCCCAGGCCGCGCCCGCGAAAAGACTCCGCATCGGTCTGGTCTCCGTGGGCGATTATTCCTTCACCTCCTTTTGCTGGTCCGACATCATCGCCCCGGACAAACCGGGCAACAGCGCCCAGGGAACCATCGGCACCCCCTTCCTGAACATGGACATCACCCATGTCTGGGATGTGAATCCCGATGCGGGTCGTAAATTCGCCGCCCGTCTCGGCGCCACCGCGGTCAATCGCTACGACGACATGGTCGGCAAGGTGGACGGCGTGATCTTCGGCGGATTCTACGAAGTGCCCTGGCAGCATCTCCTGGCCCGCCCCTACGTGGAAGCGGGAATCCCGGTCTACCTGAGCCGTCCCTTCGCCTATCGTCTCAAGGATATCGACGAGCTTCTCAACCTGGCGGCAAAACACAATACCGCGATCATCGCCACCGCCAAACACGAACATTACAACGAGGCTCCGGCGCTCAAAAGCAAGCTGAAAAGCATCGGTCCCATCCAGTGCGTGCAGGCCACCTGCTGGACGAGCGATTTCACCATCCACTTCCATACCAAATACATGCTCCTGCGCATCTTCGGGTATGACGTGGACAAGGTTTCAGTCATCACCGACAAGGAAATCGGCAATAGTTACCTCCAGGAAACCACGATATTCAAGGGTTGGGAGGGTCAGAAACCCTTCATCTGCTCCCTTCAGGGCGTGATGAACCAGGATTCCTTCTCCGTCAACATCATCGGGCGGGACGGCAACGCCTCGGCCACCATGCTCCGCAGCCCCAGTTGGCAGGACAGCCTGCTCTTCCGCTATGCGCCCCAGGTCATCGACATGCAGCGCACGTTCGAGAGCAAAAAAAGCTGGCAACCGTTGGAAGAGGTGCGGAAAAAGACGGAAATCTTCCTCACCGGCGCCTACTCCTTCCAGGAGCGGAACGGCGCCCCGGTGAGCATCGGCAGCGTACCGGCGGACTGGAGCTTCCGTCCCCCGAAACCGAACTGGGTCGATACGGCGATGTTCAAAAAATAAAACGTCAGGAGCGCTTCGCGCGTCATGAGCTTCGCGTCATTTGCGCTTCGCGCGTCAGGTGCTTCGCGCCATTGGCGCTTCGCGTCAGGGGGTGCGCTGCATGAGCTTTGCGGGCGTCATTGCCGAACCACCCTCCCTTGACGCGCCTTCGGACCCCAATGACGCGGCGGCCAGCCGCTTATGACGTTCCCGAAGGGAACAAATGACGCGCGCAGCGCCAATGACTATTTTCAAGAGGAGGAAATGATGTCTGAACATTCTTCACGGCGTTCGTTTCTCGGGAAAGCAGCGGTGGCGGCGGGCGTTGCGACGGCAGCGGCGGGCGCGGTGAAATCATCGGAAGCCCAGACCGCTTCATCGCCGAAAGTGCGCGTGGGAGCGTTCGGAGTCGGCGAATACTCGTTCTGGCCGCTCTGGGCTGACTATCTGAGCGCGAAGGGGAGTTTCGGCGCCGCGCTCCTGAATATGGAAATCACCCATATCTGGGATGTGGACCCCAAGAAAGCCCAGGCTTTCGCGGACAAGTGGGGCGGCACGGCGGTGAAGAAATACGACGACATGGTGGGCAAGGTGGACGGTGTGGCGTGCGGCGGACTGTACGAGGTCCCCTGGCAGCACCGTCTTTTCCGTCCCTACCTGGAGGCGGGAATGCCCGTCTACCTGAGCCGTCCCTGGTCAGGCCGTCTGAAGGACCTGGACGAGATGCTCAATCTCGCCGCGAAAACCAACGCCGCGGTCATCGCCACCGCCACCTACGACCATTACAGCGACGCCGAAAGCCTCCGGGACCGGATCAAAAACGTCGGGGTCATCAAGGCGGTGACCGCCACCTGCGGCGGCGGCGATCATCCTCACTTCCACATCCAGCACATGATGTCCAAGATACTGGGAACCAATGTGGAAAAGGTCTCCCTTGTCACCGACGATGTCATGAAATGCAAGTACATGCAACAGTCCCACCTGTACTCCGGCACGGAGAAACAGCCGCCGTTCTTCTGCGGCATGTACTCCGCCCCGGGACCCTATGTCTACCACATCACCATCATCGGAACCGAGGGAACCGAAACTGCGAGCATGCCGGGAAATACCGGCTATTTCTACCGTTTCGCCCCGCAGCTTCTCGATATCCAGCGGACCTTCGCCACGAAAAAACACTACCAGCCGCTCGACGAGGTGCGCAAGAAATTCGAGATTTATCTCGCCGCCAATTACTCCCACGAAATGAAAGGCGGTGACATGGTTACGGTCGGGTCCGTACCCGCCGACTGGAGTCCCCGTATTTTCCGCCCGGATTTCGTGAACGAAGCAGTTTTCAGGAAGTGAATTCATGCCGAGCGCCGGATTCGAATGAGCGACCAAACGAGTAAGAAAGTATTTGAAACCTGTCTGAACCGGTGATGCGAATGATTGAACTGATGAAAAGCTGATA
>CAYRTQ010000270.1:0-6445 GCA_964426865.1 uncultured bacterium | reverse complement strand
AATACCTATCTCAACAAGGGACCGGGGCGGGTTTCGCCCTTCTATATTCCCGGAATGATCTCCGATATCGCGGCGGGCCATATATCCATACTTTTCGGCGCACGGGGACCCAACTACGCCACCACTTCCGCCTGCGCGACCGGGTCGAACGCCATCGGCGCGGCTTACCACGAAATTCTTCTCAACAACGCGGATGTCATGATTACCGGTGGATCGGAAGGTTCCGTTTCTCCCACTTCGATGGCGGGATTCATCAACATGAAAGCCCTTTCGCGCCGTAACGATGAACCGGAACGGGCTTCACGTCCTTTCGACAAGGAGCGTGACGGTTTCATTATGAGCGAAGGCGGAGCCACGGTCATTCTTGAGGAACTTGAGCACGCCCGCAAGCGCGGCGCGACCATTCTCGCCGAACTGACCGGAGTCGGATTCACCGGCGACGCCTATCATATCACCGCGCCCCATCCGGAAGGAATCAGCACTGCAAAGGCAATGGAATTTGCGGTCATGAAATCCGGCATGCGCATGGAAGACGTGGACTACATCAACACCCACGGAACGTCCACTCCCGCCGGGGATATTGCCGAAACGAACGCCATCAAGCGAGCGTTCGGGAAACACGCGTACGATCTCAATATTTCCTCGACCAAGTCGATGACCGGACATATGCTCGGCGCCGCGGGATCGGTGGAGTTCGCGGCGACCGTTCTGGCGGTGAAGAACAATATTATTCCGCCCACGATCAATTACGAGTATCCGGATCCGGAATGCGATCTGAACTGCACGCCCAATACCGCGGTGAAACGGGAAGTGAAATTCGCGCTTTCCAATTCATTCGGATTCGGCGGGCATAACGCGACACTTGCGGTACGAAGATACATGGACGATTGATCCCATATGAATGCATTCCGCTGGTTGAAAAGTATCCTGCGGCCAGGTCGCGAGAAAGTTCCGCCGCTGGACATCCACAAGGTGGAAACAGCGTTGGGGTACCATTTCAAGGACCCCTTTCTGCTGTTTCGAAGCTTGAAGCACCGCTCCTATTCCCAGGCGCGGGACGGGAATATTTTTCTGTCCAATGAACGTCTGGAGTTCCTGGGCGATTCCGTGCTCAGCCTGGTGGTTTCGCACTATCTTTTCACCAAGTATCCCAACTACCAGGAAGGGGAACTGACCAAGACCAAAAGCACGCTGGTGAGCAAAACATCCACCGCGATCGCAGGTCGCAAGGTCAGTCTGGAACGCTTCATTCTCCTCAGCACGTCCGAGGAGGAGGCCGGCGGGCGGGAACGGACGTCCATTGTCGCGGATACCTACGAGGCAATTCTCGGAGCGATTTATCTCGATGGCGGGTTGGAACCAGCGGCGGAGTTCATTCAGCGTACCATACTGGGCGACGAGAGTTTCTTTCTCGGGGAGGAACAGCGGAATTACAAGAGCTTCCTCCTGGAGTTGACTCAGTCCCGCAAACTCGGACATCCCGTTTACCGAACCATTTCCGAGGAAGGACCGGACCACGACAAGGTGTTTACCGTTGAGGTGTTCATCATGGGCGAATCCGCGGGAATCGGAAAGGGAAAGAACAAGAAGTCCGCGCAGCAGATGGCGGCGAAGGAAGGCCTCGCGAAAATGAACCGGGTCCTGGCAAAGTAGACGCCCCGGATTCCGGATATGGCAACGGATGTATTCCGCGTCACGTGGCGACGTTCATTGTTCCATATAATGCGGCGGAAACGATCTGATCGCTTGAGCGTCAAATAGATAACAGCCATGCGTTCGGTACGCTGAAAATTCTCCCGGTCACCAGATCGGGAAGCGGATATGTCCCCCTGCCATGTGCTCGTATACCATTGATAAATTTGACATGAACCATATACCATCACACCCGGGGAGATATTCTCCGGGTTTCCTGAAGAGAGGAATGAATGCTCGATTATCTGTTGACCGATGATCAAAAGATGATTCGCGATGCCTGTCGCGAGATTGCGGAAGAGCATATCAAGCCGGTCCGTGCCCAATACGACGAGAGCGGAGCTTTCCCCTGGGACATCGTGGATGTGTTGCGGCAGGCTGATATTTTCGGTGTTTACCTTCCGGAAGAATACGGCGGCTTCGGCGGCGGAGTATTCGAGATGGCCCTCGCGGTCGAGGAGCTTTCCCGGGGATGCGGCGGCATTGCGTTGGCTCTTGGCGGCACCGCCCTGGGAACCTATCCCATCGTCCTCTTCGGTTCGGAAGAGCAAAAGAAGAAATTTCTCCCCGATATCGCCTCGGGAAAACGGCTGGCGGGATTCGGCCTCACCGAGGCCAACGCCGGTTCCGATGCTGCGGGTATCGAAACCACCGCGGTTCGCGACGGCGATGAGTACATCCTCAACGGGACCAAGCAGTGGATCACCAACGGCGGCGAGGCGGAAGTATATACCGTAATCGCCATGACCGATCGCAAAAAGGGAGCGCGCGGCGCCACCGCATTCATCGTGGAAAAGGATACCCCGGGATTCACCTTTGGTAAAAAAGAAAATAAGATGGGCATTCGCTCATCAGCCACCAGAGAACTCGTTTTCCAGGACTGCCGGGTCCCGAAAGCGAATATCCTGGGCCGTGAGGGCATGGGATTCATCGTGGCCATGAAAACGCTCGACAAATCCCGCCCAGGCATCGGCGCTCAGGCGCTGGGCATCGCCCAGGGCGCGTTCGATGAGGCGCTGGCGTTCGTGAAGGAACGCAACCAGTTCGGGCGTCCGGTAAGCGCATTCCAGGGTGTGCAGTTCATGCTCGCGGATATGGGAACCCGTATCGAGGCTTCCCGCGCGCTCATCTACGCCACCGCCCGCATGATGGACGCCGGTTCCACCGATGTGAGCCTGTATTCCGCCATGAGCAAGCTTCAGGCCTCGGACACGGCCATGTCGGTGACCACCGATGCGGTCCAGCTCATGGGCGGCAGCGGCTACATGAAGGAATATCCGGTCGAGAAAATGATGCGTGACGCCAAGATTACCCAGATTTACGAGGGCACGAACCAGATCATGCGCCAGGTGATCGGTCTGGAGTTGCTGAAGAAGTAGCTCCTGAGAAGGACAGGGAAACGCATGTACGATGCAAAATGGCGCTTTCTCGATTCGGGAGCAGAAAGCGCCGTTTTTCATATGGCCCTCGATGAAGCGGTTCTCGATGCGGTTTCGAGTGGCGAGTCTTCTCCCACGTTCCGACTCTTCGAGTGGAAGCCCGCGGCGGTGACTCTCGGGTTTTCCCAAAAGGCCGGAGCCGGAATCGATTATGACCGGTGCGTGGCGGACGGCATTACCGTCACACGCCGGCTCACCGGAGGAAGAGCGGTGCTCCATGACCGTGAACTGGCTTATTCGGTTGTCGGGCGTGTGGACGATCCGGTCTTCGGGGGGAGCATCATGGACACCTACCGTGAAATAAGCCGGGTTATTCTCAACGCTCTGTCCGCGCTCGGGGCCGACGCGGAATGGAGCCGGGGAGTCCAGGAAGAGACTTCCACTCCGGGAGGAGCGACCGGTCCCGCGCCTTGCTTTCTGAGCGCTTCGCGCTACGAGATCACCATCGGGGGAAAGAAACTGGTGGGCAGCGCCCAACGCCGTATCGGGAAGGTGTTCCTTCAGCAGGGGTCCATTCTCACCGGGCCGGGACATGAGCGGATCGTGGATTATCTGGTTTTCCGGGAGAACGCGGAACGGCTTTCCGGGGCGCTCATGAAAAAATCCGTTGATTTGAGCACTGCAATGCTGCATCCTATACACAACGATGACCTGAAACGCGCTCTCT
This sequence comes from uncultured bacterium, assembly GCA_964426865.1. Lineage (GTDB taxonomy): Bacteria > Latescibacterota > Latescibacteria > Latescibacterales > Latescibacteraceae > JAWLHT01. The sequence continues at coordinate 2,647 of CAYRTQ010000270.1, read as the reverse complement.
ACGATGCGCTGACCGGAATGTGCCGGAGAGGAAACGTGTTCCTCGGCGAACCTTCTCCCAAAGAGATGGATCGTGCGCACCGTTTCATGAATGAGCGGTATGGCTCGAAAGGATGGGTGATGGGCTATGAAACGCATGCTGACCTTTGATTTTACCAATCTTGCCGAAAGCGCGGTGAACGGAAACGGCATCCCCGATGCACTCATCGATTCCCTCCGGGACCGGACGGGAGAAATTCACGCCGACATGATGGAACGCCGCAACGAGGGCGCGCTCCCCTTCATGGAACTTCCGTACGCCGATCCCGAAGATATAGTCCGCTATGCCGAGAACGCCATCGGACAGTTCGAGAACTTCGTTAATGTGGGTATCGGGGGTTCCGCGCTCGGCGCCCAGGCCCTGTTCACGGCGCTCCGTCATCCCTTCCACAACCTGCTCGGCTCGAAACAGCGTCAGGGCCTCCGGATGTTCTTCGCGGACAATATCGACCCGGATTTCATGAACGGTATGTTCGAGGTCTGCGATCCCCGTAAAACCGTCTACAATATCATCACCAAATCAGGCTCCACCGCCGAAACCATGGGGACATTCCTCCTGGTCCGGAGCATGCTGCAAAAGATTGTCGGGAACTCATGGGCCGATCATGTGGTCATAACCACCGACGCCCGCAAAGGCGATCTGCGCGCCATCGCGGAAGCGGAACATCTGGCGAGTTTCGTCGTGCCGGATGGGGTGGGGGGACGCTTCTCCGCGCTCACTCCGGTGGGGCTGCTGCCCGCTGCCTGCGCGGGTATCGACATCGCCGATCTCCTCTTGGGCGCGGCGGACATGGACCGCAGGCTGAGCAATTCACCTTCCATGGAGAACCCGGCGTACCTGTACGCCATGTACCAGTATCTCCTCTACCGTGATCGCGGCAAGATCATGTCGGTGATGATGCCCTATTCCAGCCGCCTTTTCGGTCTCGCGGACTGGTATCGCCAGCTCTGGGCGGAAAGTCTCGGAAAGCGGAAGGATCTCGGCGGAAACGATGTCTTCGTCGGCCCGACCCCCATCAAGGCGCTGGGGGTTACCGACCAGCACTCACAGGTGCAGCTCTATATCGAGGGACCGTTCGACAAGGTGTTCACGATTCTCAAGGTCGAGAAATTCGAGCACGATCTCCCCATGGATCCCGCATACAGCGAGAAGGCTTCCCTGCGGTATCTGGGCGGAAGGAACATGTCGGAACTGATGGAGGCGGAGCGACAGGGTACCGTGTACGCCCTGACCCAAAACGGACGTCCGAACCTGACCGTAACGTTCCCGGAAGTCTCGCCGCATACGGTCGGCCAGTTCATGTACGCCATGGAGATGGCCACGGTGTTCTCCGGCGGCCTCTACGGCATCGATCCTTTGGATCAGCCGGGAGTCGAAGCGGGAAAGATCGCGGCGTTCGCGCTTATGGGCCGTCCCGGATACGAGGACAAGGCCGAGACCATCCGCAAGGGACTCGTGAGCATGGAACGGTATATCAAGTAGGAGCATGATGCGTCTCATTCTCATTTTCGCCGGCATCGTCGGCATATATCTTCTGGTGCTCATGGGAACGCTGGAACGGGCGGAAGACCATCCCCGATTCCACATGAAAACCCCTGTGCCCACGGAGGCGGACACCGCGAAGTGCGCGCCCGGGAAGTACGGCGGACGGGTGCTCATCGGCGAACTCGGCGATCCGAAAACGTTCAATCCCATCGTTTCATCGGAGCAGTCCAGCACCGATATCACCAGCCGCATGTTCGCCTCGCTGGTCACCCGGGACAACATCACCCAGGAAACGATGCCCTCGCTCGCCTCACGCTGGGAATTCTCTCCGGACAACCTCTCCATTACGTTCCACCTGCGGCGGGGAGTGCTCTGGAGCGACGGCGTGCCGGTGACCGCACGGGATGTCGAATTTTCCTATGACGCGGTGTATGATCCCAAGGTTCAGAACGCCCTGAGCGACATCATGCGGGTGAACGGGAAACCGTTTTCCTATGCGGTCGTGGATTCGTTCACGTTCAAGGTTTCCATACCCTCGCCGTTCGCGCCGTTCCTCATGTGGGCGGGCGGCGTACCCGTGCTCCCGCGTCATGTTCTCGAACCGGAACTGAAAGCGGGTAAATTCGATTCCGCCTACGGCATCGGCACACCGCCGGAAAAAATCGTCACATGCGGACCCTATCTTCTCGAAAAATTCGAGCCGGGAGTCAAGGCCGTTCTGCGCCGTAATCCCAATTATTGGCGCATCGACCGCGCGGGGAACCGTCTGCCCTACATCGAGCGTATCATATTCGTGAGTCTCCGCAGCCAGGAAACCATGATGCTCAATTTCCAGACCGGCGCCCTGAACATGATAGACGCGGTCAAGCCCTCCGATGTACCGGTTCTGGAGCGCGACGCCAAAAAGGGGAATTACCGGGTGGTGAATCTGGGTCCCAACCTGGGACAGAGCATGTTCTGGTTCAATCTCAATCCCGGGAAAACCCCGGATGGCAAGCCCTTCGTGGAGCCCTACAAGCTCAAGTGGTTCCAGGATGTGCGATGGCGGAAGGCCATGGCGAGCGCGGTGGACAAGGAAAGCATCATCAAGACGGTGTTCGACGGCATGGCTGAGCCGCAGTAT
>CAYRTQ010000269.1:0-6482 GCA_964426865.1 uncultured bacterium | reverse complement strand
ACAGGGTGATGAGGGTGGAACTGGAGAGTCCGCCCACCACCACGCGCGCCATGGGAGCCTGGGCTTCGCCGCCTTCGCCGATGCCCAGGGCCAGAGGGATGAGTCCCAATACGGTTGTCGCGGTGGTCATGAGGATGGGCCGGAGCCGGCGTGATCCGGCCAGACGGATGGCCTCGTGAATTTCCACGTTGTCCCGCTCACGCAGCATGTTGGTGTAATGGACAAGAAGGATGGAGTTGTTGGTCACGATTCCCGCCAGCATGATACATCCGATGAACGCCTGCATGCTGAAAATGGTGTTGGTGGCGATCATGGTGAGCGTGATGCCGATGAGCGCCGTGGGAACCGCGAACAGAATGATGAAGGGATCGCGGAATGACTCGAACTGTCCCGCCATGACCATGTATACGAGGAACAATGCCAGGAGAAATGCGAACATGAGTTCCCGGAACGCTTTTTGCTGCTCCTCATAATCGCTGCCGAAATCGATGGAGAAATCCTTGGGCAGGGGAACCGATTTCAGTCCGTCACGGACATCACGGATCACAGATCCCATGTCCCGCCCGGTAAAATTGGCGTTGACAGAAATAACGCGCTCCTGGTCCTTGCGTTCGATCCGCACCGGCCCTTCCTTCGGGACGTTTTCCACCACGTTCCGGAGCACAACCTGCTCGCCGCGGTCGTTCACCACGGTCAGGTCGAGGAGGTCGGCCAGGTTCTTGCGATCATGCTCCCCGAGACGCACGAGGATGCGGTGTTCCTTGCCCGCGTCGCGGAAATAGGAGGAGAATGTTCCGCCCACCGCGGTCTGGAGCACATTCCCGATACGGTTCACGTTGAGCCCGAGGTCCGCGGCCTTCTGACGGTCGATGCGGATGATCTGTTCGGGACTGCCGTCCTCGCGGCTGATGCGGGTGTCCGTGATGCCCGGAATCTTCTTGACGACTTCGTCCACCTGACGGGCCAGCGCGCTGGAGGTGGCCATGTCATACCCGCGTATCTCCACGCTCAGGTTGTCCGAGGAGGCCTGGCCCATTCTCAGGATGAAAAGACCCTGGCCCTGACGGGTGCGGATGGTCACTCCGGGAATGCCGGCGAGGTATTTCCGCACATCGTTCGCCACCTGTTCGCTCGAACGTTTTCGCTGGCTTTTGGAAACGAGGTCAAACGTGATTGTCGCGGTCTGGGCGCCTGCGGACGAGAAACCCCCTCCTCCCGACTGGGTGAGCATGTTCGTTCCTTCCGGAACATTCTTGCGGACGATATCCTCGACCTGTTTCACCACTTTGTCCAGCACCTCGAGACGGGTGCCGACCGCCATTTCGATGTTCACCGTGATCTGGTTTTCATCCGCGGCGGGCATGAGTTCCACCCCGATGAACCGCACGAGGAACACGGAGATCAGGAACAGTCCGCCCGAGGCGAACAACACCGTTTTACGATGTCCCAGGGACCACATCAGCAGAAGTCCGTATTTCAGTTCCACGGTGTTGAATGCCTTCTCGCTGACGTCATATATCCGCTGGAGCGGGGTTTTCTTTTGTGTTTCATCCGGGGCGCGGTATCTCATGAATTTCGAGGCGAGCATGGGCACCAGGGTCATTGCAACCAGCAGGGAACACAGCATGGAGAAACTGACCACATAGGCCATCTGACGGAACATGATGCCGGACATGCCCTGCATGAACAGCACCGGGAGGAAGACCACGATATGGGTGAGCGTTCCGGCCAGAATGGCGGACCAGACCTCCGAGGTCCCGACCAGCGCGCCCTTGACGGGCGAGAGGCCTCTTTCCCGGTGACGGTATATATTCTCGAGCACCACGATGGAATTGTCCATGAGCATGCCCATGCCCAGGGCCAGTCCGCCGATGGTCATGGTATTCAGGGTGAAACCGGCGAAATACATGAGCATGAACGTGGTGATGATGGAGATGGGCACCGCGATGGCGATGATCCCCGTGCTGGATATGTTGCGCAGGAAAAGGAAAAGCACGATGATGGCCAGGATGCCGCCGTTGATGGCAGAATCTCCCAGGCTGCTGATGGACCGCTTGATGTATATAGAGGAGTCCATCAGGGAAAGGAGATGGACTTGCGGGTAATCCCGGTTGATCCGTTCAATTTCTTCACGCACCGCCTGGGCGACTTTCACGGTGTTGACACCGGACTGCTTGTTCACGGAAATCCGGATACCCGGCTGTTGGTTGATGCGGTATGCCTGACGGACTTCCTGCCAGGAGTCGGCCACATCGGCTACATCACGGATGCGGATCGGGGCGCCATTCCGTACGGTAACCACGGTATTCCGGAGTTCGTCCAGCGAGGTGTATTCACCCTGCGTACGGATCAGCACTTCCACATTCCCCTTTTCGTACAAACCGGCGGGGACGTTGAGGTTCTCGTTGCGGAGGCAGTTGAGTATGGTATCGGTGGAGATGCCGAGCGCTTTCATCTTCTCCGCGCGCAGGTCCACATGGATTTCACGGAGCAGACCGCCGCGGATATCCACGGCCGCCACTCCCGGCACCCGTTCCAGACGGTACTTGAGATCGTCTTCCACCAACTTCCGGACGAACAGGGGGTCCAGGTTGCTCGAAACCCCGATATTGAGAATGGGGAAGGAGGAAAGGTCGAACTTGCGAATCATGGGGCGGTTGTCGATATCCTCGGGCAGACGGCGCATGACCCGGTCGATACGGTCGCGGATGTCGTTGGCCGCCACATCGAGATCGGTTCCCCAGGTGAAAGAGACCCGCACCGAACTCTGGCCCTCAACCGAGGTCGAGGTGATTTCCTCCACTCCCTGCACCGCCGCGAGCGCTTCCTCGATGGGGCGGGTGATGAGTTCCTCCATCTCCTCGGGCGCCACGCTGCCATAGGTGGTCGATATGGAAACCGTGGGGTAGGTGATGTCTGGCATGAGATCGATGGGAAGACGGGAGAACGCCACTCCACCCAGGGTAATGATGGTCAGGAAAATGATGGTGGTCAGAATCGGGCGCTGGACAGCGCCTTGTGAGATGTTCATCTTCCCATCTCCTTGCCCGGTCCGCGATCACCGTTGGGACCCCGGCCCGGCTCCTTCCCATCTGCCGCGGGACCCTTGCCGGGGAGAATCACCGGGCTTCCATCGGAGAGAAGGTGCTGCCCGAGCGTGACCACTTTTCCTTTCAACACGGGGGATATGATCTCCGACTTTCCTGTGGTGGTAATTCCCACCTCGACCGGAATGAACTTCGCCACCGGCCCGCCGCTTTCATCCACCATGAACACCCCGGCGCCGGTTTCCGATCCTCTGCCGCTCAAAAGCGCCTGGGTGGGGATGACCTGGGCGTTGTCATTCTCCGCCAGAACCACGTTGACCCGGGCGAACATCCCCGGCTTCAGCTTGTGCGAGCCGTTCTCCACATCCACCTCGGTATTGGCCACCCGCGCGGACTCCTGGAGCATGGGAGCGATACGGGAAACGACACCCCTGAACTGCTCTCCCGCATAGGAGTCCACTTCCACCGCGGCATCCTGTCCGGGATGCAGGCGTCCATAATCGCGCTCGATCACCGTGGTCCTCACGATGACCCGGTCGATGGCCACTACGGTGAGCACCGGAGAATTGGGTGAGAGCAGGCTTCCCTCGTCCGCGAACCGTTCCCCGACGAATCCGGGCTCCGGGGCGGTGAGGATCGTATAGTTCAGCCGAATTTTGGCGGAATTGAGCGCCGCCTCGCGCTGTTCCACCTGAGCCTGGGCCAGCTTGAAACGCGCATTCTGGGCGGTATTGCTGCTGTTCGCGGCATCGAACTCCGCGGTGGAAGCGATTCCTTTCTCCCGGAGGGATTGCGCGCGGTCCAGTTCCTGTTTCGCCAGTTCCGCCTGTCCCTTGGTCTCGACCAGGGACGCCTGGGCGATCTTCAAGTTCGCCTCCGCTTCCAGAACCGCCTGCTGGTACTCGGCATCATCGATACGGGCCAGAACTTCACCCTTCCGCACCGGATCACCGATCCGCTTCCGGATTTCGATGATCCTTCCGGATACTTTCGGAGCCAGGACATACTGATAGATGGGATACACCGTTCCGGTGAACTGGTGGATTTCCTGCAATGGTTCGTAACTCACTTCCGCCACCTGCACCGCCACCGGGGGGCGTCCGGAACGCTTCGCTCCGGCATTCGCTCCGGAATGCACCAGGGTGTAAAAACGCCAGGCCAGAAAACCCACCAGGATGATTCCGACGATGATCGCTATTTTCTTCATACGGTCACATTCCCCTTGAGGACGGCGCCGGACCCCGGATGCGATTCCCCGGGGGAAATCCGGCTGATGATTACCGGGCGGAAGAGTCCGGCTGTAACGCGACGGACTCGGCATACAGGCAAAAAAAATCCCTTCACGTCATCCGGGCCGGATTCATCCCTCATCGGATATGATCCATTTGTATGGATCGATGACGGACGAATCCCCCGGATTAATGGTATGACGTTTGTGTTGTGTTGGAGGTTTAATCCCGATTCCCTGTATCTTGACAAAAATTACGCCCCCGGGTCTTCGGCATCCGCGCGAATTGACCGGTTACGCCCGGAAACGGATTAGAATTTCCCGAAAAGAAACGCCAGTGTTCCGGTCGGACCCCGCAGCCGGCTGTCGGTGATGCCGCGGGTGTCCGATCCGGCCACAAACCGGTAACCGGCACCGAGGCCGATCCGGAAGAACGCGGTGATGTTCAGGATGACAGTGGCGGTGGGTTCTGCGACAAAGAACGCGTCGCTATTCTCCGAGTCCCCATGATGCACGCCGCTTCTTCGGAGGCTGACTCCCCCCGCGCCGATGAGCGTGCTGAACGTGTAGTGTATCAAACGGTCGGAATCCCCGATGAGTTCTATTTCGAGCCCCCCGTACCCCATGGTCGCCAGGGAGTCCGGAGCGAACGGGCGCGCGTCGACATTGTTCGCCAGGCCGTATCCTCCGAGGCCGATGCTGACCCGGTGATTGATGATCCAGCCGCCGCGTCCTCCGACCAGTACGCCGAACTGCTTGTTCATCTGGGTGAATTTCACCACCGGCCCGCCGAATCCCCCGTGTTCCGCCTTTCCGCTCAGGAGCGTTTCTTCCCGGGCCCGTGCGGGAATCGCCCCCAGCGCGAGCAGCAGGAAAATGACCGTTGTTTTCATGTCAGCCTCCTGTCTTGTCAACTGGGCAGGCGCGCTTCGACACTTCGACAAGCTCAGTGTCCGCAGGCCCAGTGTCCGCTGGCTGAGCGCCCGCCGCTGGCTGAGCTTGTCGAAGCCTGCACATCGAAAAGACTCAACTCTACAATATTGAGTCGACAGAGTACTCCGTTCTCCCCGCATGTGTATCATTCCACGCTTCGTTCTGCATACTATTTCAATATACGCCCCGGAAAGGTCCCCCGGAATGAAAATATCGCCGGAATACCGCCCTCGGTCATTGACTGGCCGGGAAAGGGATAGTATCTTCCTGTTCGGAATACGGGCCGTCGCCCGGAGAGCTTTCCCGGAAGGAGAGAACTCCGGGTCCGTCCCCTTTCCGGAAAACCCGTACGGGTTTCCGGAACCGGTTCATTCAATCATTCCCAAACTGGCGAGGATCATTGTGAAGGTACACTGGAAGAATCATCAGAACCATGGAAATAGAACGACCAATGATCGCGAATTGCTCTCCACCCCTGTTCCGGGGAGCGAGTTCACCGATACCGATCCCTGGCGCGTTCTCCGTATCCAGGGGGAGTTCGTGGAAGGATTCGAGGCGCTTTCGAAAATAGGGCCGGCGGTTTCCATTTTCGGGTCGGCGCGTCTGAAAGAGGGCGATCCCTATTACGACGGGGCGCGGGCCACCGCGAAACTCCTGGCGGAGAACGGCCTGGTGGTGATCACCGGGGGAGGGCCGGGCATCATGGAGGCGGGGAACCGTGGAGCGTCGGAAGGGGGAGGCGTATCGGTGGGGCTGAACATCGAACTGCCCATGGAGCAGGTTTCGAACCCGTACCAGAATGTCACCCTCGATTTCCGCTATTTCTTCGTCCGCAAGATAATGTTCGTGAAATATTCCATCGGGTATGTCATCTTTCCGGGGGGATTCGGGACTCTGGATGAGATGTTCGAGGCGCTCACCCTCTCACAGACCGAAAAGATTCAGCATTTCCCGGTGGTGCTCTATGGCTGGGAATACTGGGGGGGATTGGTCGAATGGGCGAAAGAGCGTATGCTGGCGGAAAAGCGATGCATCGCGGCGGGTGATCTCAATCTTTTCAAAGTGACCGACGATCCCGCCGAGGCGGCCCAGATCATCATCTACAAGGCCCGGGAACTGGGATTCATCTGATATCATATGGGAAACGCACCTTCCGTCAACAATCCGGGAGGAGTGCTGATACACTGTATGAACCGGTAATTTGAATGATGAAAAGCTGATGAAGAGGCGGTTTCCTTTATCGGCTTTTCATCATTTTCACCACGCGCTTACCG
>CAYRTQ010000268.1:0-6489 GCA_964426865.1 uncultured bacterium | reverse complement strand
CTCCCGGGAGCCGTAGTGCGGATGCAGTCGAGCGATCTCCTCGCGAATCGGCTCCTGTTCATCATGGAAAAGCTTCCAAGCCATCAAATCCTCGTCGCTGATTTCATTACTCAATCCTGCGGCCCGCAGCCCCAGTGAACGCATAACTGCGCATGTTTGAGCCACTGACATATCCGGTTGTATCTGTATAAGCCTGTCGAGCAGTTGCTCTTCGATCTGTTCAACAGCAGTTGTGGATATAAACGGCATTGGCCCTTCTTTCTGTATCCTGCGCGACCCGCTTCCGCTCGATTTCGTGATCTCAAAATCTGCTCTGCCTTCGGAAAGCATGGATCGAATGAAATAACTGAGACTGTTATCACCTTTGAGGTCATGGGCTTCAGCCAGAATGAGTACACGATGCCGCAAATCCTCCTGGGTGTAGTAAAGACTCCGTTGGCTTGCCGCGGTCAGCATATAATAGGTTTGCTCGGAAAAAAGCTGACAGCATTGCTCCAATACATGAGATTTGCCACCGCCCCGATGCCCAACCGCAATCATTCCGAGCACCTGCTTTTTGGGAAGATTCCGGGAGTCAAAGGTCACGAGGTTCATGCCGATGTTGCGTCGCTCGTTTACTACCCCAATCTGATTCACTGCATCAATCCGTTTCCTGAAAATTCCCTGATCGACTTTCATTTCATCTACTATGCTGCGCATGGAACTGCTCGAGATTTCGTCAGACATTATCTTGGCTCCTAATCAGTTACAGTGTAATCATATCATTGTCGTAGAGTCATCAGATCATTGTGAATGAATAGTATTATCCGCGAACAGGCAGCCTCTCCTGGCATTTCGAAATCATCAGGTAAAACGAACACTGTTCGTTTATTCTGATTTGCCACACCAGGCACATGCCGATCTTTTTCGGCATCTCGTTATACGATTGTCCGCTACGTCGAGCGGTTGTAATCATCTCCATCAGAAAGCAGCCGGTGATACGGCATATTGTTCACAGTTGATCCCGAACACCCCGTCCTGAGATTTTTTACCCTTACATCATAGAGACATCGATCATGTGACTGTCCATATACGCTCTTACATCGTTGATTCTGTACCGAACGCTTCGGCCAATTTTTATATACGGAATGCCCTTGCAGAGATGCCGGTGGTTCCTGAGGGTACTCAGTGCGATCCTGGTCATCTCACTGACTTCCTTTTCTGTTGCGTACCTGTTTTCATCCATGTGCTATTTCCTTTCCTTTGGTGTGGTGGTGATGACTGGTATATTTGGTGTATCTTTCGTGTATTTATAGATGCAATACTCGTTCCAAAACCATCATATCGATATAATCCTTTGCCATACTTCATATTACAATGTTTATGAATATACTTGACAGAACTTATTTAAACATAAATATTATGGTATTTCCCAAGTTTCGTGATATATCACGTTAATTTCTATGTTTGAATTTCTGGAGAAATGATTTCAATATGGTTCAGAAAGAAAGAAATAAGGCTGGCTCGACCGGGGAATCTACTGATAAACTCTTATCCGATATCCTCATGGAAATTCCGTCTGTAAAAATTGTGCCTCCCGGATTAAGGCTGGCGGTCAACAAGTTCGTCGATCACTGTAGATTGGCTCAAAGAAAAAAAATCCCGGTAATGATTTTTGGTCCTTCGGGAGTTGGAAAATCATTATTCATAGACATTTACTCGGGATTATTTTTAAGAGACAACCCCGGGAAAAAGGTTTTCACCGTCAATTGCTCTCATTTTGATGTGAATTTGGCCAGAAGCGAGTTATTTGGACACGAGAGGGGAGCTTTTACGGATGCGAAGGAAGAATATGATGGATGGTTGGCGAAGGCAAATGGAGGTGTTCTTGTTTTGGAAGAAATTGGAGAGTTACCGCTGGAAGTGCAGGCTCAGTTGCTTACTTTTATCGAAACAGGTGAATTCTATAAAATTAAATCGACACGAATCGAAAAATCTGATGTGCTGATCGTTGGTGCAACGAACAACGAGCTATCCCTTAGGAGCGATTTCACATATCGTTTCTTCCCTTTCAACATCCCGCCTCTATATAAACGAAGAGAAGATGTTCTCTATTATCTGAGTGTAAAATTCCCGGACATCCTCCCCGTTCTCAGCCCAGTTGAAATACTTGCACTTATGGCATACAACTGGCCAGGAAATGTTCGGGAGCTTGAGCGTGTTGGGAATTTGCTTTTGCTCAGGCATTTGTATAAAAACACTGATCCCGCATCTGTATACAGGCAAAGCATACTGGAGAAAACGGAAGAGTATGAGTCGGATTTGATGATTGAAAATGCCTACAGTATTTTCGACTACATGATGATTTCAAGGAAGTCTGCGGATCATTTGGAAAAATACCTGAACAAAGGGCTTGTCGGTATTTCCAGATACAATGATACACATCCTTTGGGCAAAGTAAATACGAACACACTGAAGGCAAAAGCAATCCAATACGGCGATAAAACGATAGCCGAATCCGTTCCGGTTGAGGAGTTTGAGACAGCTTTCAAAAGTGGATTAATACGATTTTGTTCTTTATTCCATCAGGACCCGAGAGAGGACAAAAACATACTGCAAATACATCAGGGGAAACCGGTTATCAGTGTAGAAGATATTGGTCTCCAGAAACTGTATGAGGCGGCGAGGAGCGACCATAAATATAAAAGGTTGGAGAAAATAATATTTTACCACTCGTATGGGATCAAGGTTCCCAGCGATATGACAATTCCTTCAGATACACTCGAATGGCGGAGCTTTATGAGTGAAATGGAGGAACTGTTTCCGGAAAGTTCACTTTTCCGTCGCAGTATTCAAAAAGAGTTTTCGGAGCTGCCAGCATCAGAACCGGATGTGTGGTCCATGAAAATAACCGATTTGATCAGAGAATACTATTCACGGTTGCTGAAAAAGGCTGGAGGGAATATAGCTGAGGCGGCACGGATGGCAGGAATGAGGGATCCCACTTTTCGGAGCAGCTTGAAACGGTACGGTGTTATCAAGTAGGATTATCTCCCAAATTACTTCACAATACCGAAAGAATGTGGGGAATAGTGTGGGGAGTATAACTCAAGAACAAACAAAAAGGACTTGGCTAATTTAGCTAAGTCCTTTTCTTCTAATATCTTATAAGTGGTGAGCCCGGAAGGATTTGAACCTTCGACCCTCGGCTTAAAAGGCCGGTGCTCTACCAGCTGAGCTACGGGCCCACTTATCATCGACATTGCCTGCTGAAATATATCGAGACAGATAATATAAGCATCCGGAGAAACGCAGTCAAACCAAAAATGGACATTCTGCATTTTTGAGCGGACGGGCGATGATTCTTGCATCGATTTGGCTGGTATTTCATTATATTTCATTATCATGGATTCTCCGGGACTTGAACCATTTCAAGGAATGCGGTGGATTTTTACGCCCCCCGGTTTTGCAGACAACCGTGGAACGCGGGCGGATGGACAAAGGAGAAATTATGCGACCAGTGAAAAGCTTCGATGTGAAAGCATCGCTTCCCGAGCCTCTGGAGCCGTTGCGGGATATAGCGTACAACCTTTGGTGGTACTGGAACATTGATGCGGTCAAGCTTTTCTACCGGCTGGACCCCGTGCTCTGGGAAGAGAAGAACCATAACCCGATAGGAATCCTCGGCAACATCCCCCAGTCGAGACTGGAGGAACTCGCCGCCGACGAGGGAGTGCTCGCCCATCTGGCGAGAGTGCGGGCGCAGTACGACAATTACATGACCGGTCCGAACTGGTATTCGAGGAACATCGGGAAAGGAAGGGACCCCCTCATCGCCTATTTTTCGCTCGAATTCGGCCTGGCGGAATGCGTTCCCATCTATTCGGGCGGTTTGGGCGTTCTGGCGGGAGATCACCTGAAAAGCGCCAGCGATCTCGGCATTCCCCTGGTCGGGGTGGGTCTTCTCTACCAGGAAGGGTACTTCCGTCAGTATCTGAACAACGACGGGTGGCAGCAGCAGAAATACATCAATAATGATTTCTACAATATCCCCCTTGTCCAGGTGAAGGACAGCAACGGCGAGGATCTGAAAATCGAACTGGATTTCCCCAACGGCATCCTGTACGCCCGGGTGTGGAAAATTCAGGTCGGACGGGTCCCCCTGTTTCTCCTGGACGCCAACATCGATGAAAACTCCAAGGAAAACCGGATCATCACCTCGACCTTATACGGGGGCGACCAGGAAATGCGTCTCCGTCAGGAGATGCTCATCGGAATCGGCGGATTGCGGGCGCTGCACGCCATGGATATCTGGCCCACCATCTGCCACATGAACGAGGGGCATGCCGCGTTCCTGGCGCTGGAGCGGATACGGACGCTCATGGAAATGGAAAAGCTCACGTTCGGGGAGGCGTTCGAACTGGCCAGCGCCGGAAACGTGTTCACCACCCATACCCCGGTGGCGGCGGGCCATGACCGGTTCCCGCCCTCGCTCGTGCTCCGGTACTTCGAAAATTACATTCCCGAGCTGGGGCTTTCGGGCGATGAGTTCCTCGGTCTGGGACGGATCAATCCCCGTTCCGCGGACGAGACGTTCACCATGACCGTGCTGGCGCTGAAAGCCGCCGATCAGTCCAACGCGGTGAGCCGTCTGCACAGCAAGGTATCCCGCGACATGTGGCAGACACTCTGGCCCGGGTTCCCCATCGACGAGATTCCCATCAGCCATGTCACCAACGGCATTCACGTTCCGAGCTGGATCTCCCAGGACATGGTGGATCTCTATGACCGGTATGTGGGGCCGAAATGGCGCGATGAGCCGACCAGCGTGGAAATCTGGAACCGGGTCAACAATATTCCCGACGAGGAAATCTGGCGCACACACGAGCGGAGACGGGAACGGCTGGTCTCGTTCGCCCGCAAACGGCTCCATGCACAGCTCAAGAACCAGGGGGCCTCGGATTTCGAACTGAATCTCACCCGCGGCGCTCTCAACTCCAAGGCGCTCACCATCGGATTCGCCCGTCGGTTCGCCACCTACAAGCGCGCCGACCTCCTTTTCCGGGATATAGAACGGCTCTCGAAGATACTGAAGGACCCGGACATGCCGGTGCAGATCATCATCGCCGGGAAAGCGCACCCCCGCGACGACGAGGGCAAGGAACTCATACGGCGCATCGTCCATTTCTCGCGTCTGCCGGAACTCCGGGGCAGTGTCATTTTCATCGAGGATTACGACATGAACGTTGCGCGGTACATGGTGCAGGGAGTCGATGTGTGGCTCAACACCCCGCGCCGTCCGCTGGAGGCCTCGGGCACCAGCGGCATGAAAGCGGTGGCCAACGGCGCCATGCATTTCAGCGTGCTCGACGGCTGGTGGGATGAGGCGTATTCCCCGGAAGTCGGGTGGGCCATCGGCTCCGGCGAGGTGTACGACGATCCCGTGTACCAGGACACCGTGGAATCCAACGCCATTTACGACATTCTCGAAAAGGACCTCGTCCCGCTCTTCTACGACACCGAGACGGGCGGCATACCGCGCCACTGGGTGGAGAAGATGAAACGCTCCATGGGCCGTCTCATCCCGGTTTTCAACACGCACCGCATGGTGCACGAGTACTACAGCGACCGGTACCGTCCCGCCATCGCACGGTACGAAGCGCTCAAGGCGGACCGGGATGTCCGCGCCCGCGCCCTGGCGCTCTGGAAGCAGAAAGTGCGCGACAACTGGGCCGGCATCCGCATCATGCGGGTGGATTCGGACAGCACGGGACCGTTCCAGGTCGGCGACACGGTGCGGGTCACCGCCATGGTGAACCTGGGCAACCTGTCTCCGGAAGATGTGCGGGTGGAGTTGTACGCCGGGATGGTGGACGCCTCCGGATCGCTCTTCGATTCACGGCCGGTGGTCATGGAACACAAGGGGGACAAGCTGAAAGGCCAGATATTCGAGGGCTTTCTCACCCTGGCGAAAAGCGGGAAGACCGGCTACAGCCTCCGCATCCTCCCGGACCACCCGGACATGTACGCCCCGTCCGACCTCCAGCTCATCAAGTGGGCGGGGTGAGCTTTTTCCGCCTTTGACGGAACCTGTGGGGGCGGCGCGACTGCCCGCCCCCACAGGTTCTTTTCCCCGCACCGGAGTGCTTCTTCAACTGGATAGCGTCGGGTGGATTGCGCTTCGACACTTCGACAGGCTCAGTGTCCGCGGGCTCAGCGCCCGCCGCTGGCTGAGCTTGTCGAAGCCAGCCAAACTAACCCCATATCTTCTGGTTGACAGAGGAGTAATGCGAATGAGCGATCAAACAGGTAAGGAAGAGTTTGAAACCTGTCTGAACCGGTGATGCGCATGATGCGAGTGATAAAAGATGATGAAAGGAAATGCCTTTCTCAGTCTTTCATCAGTTCAATCATTCGAATCACCAGAACAGGCGTTCAGACAGTCAGTTAACTCGCTTAGAGCGTATCCATAAATAAGGATATAGGCTTCTATGGGAACGCAGCCCCCTA
>CAYRTQ010000267.1:0-6534 GCA_964426865.1 uncultured bacterium | reverse complement strand
TTATCGTCGACCTTTTCATCGGTGTCGTTGCGGACCCAGAAGAACCCGTCCTCTACAAAGCCCTTGTTGAATTCCGAAAGCATTTTTTTGGTCGATGTGTTGATACTGTCGCCAAGGCCGACAATGATCTGTGTTTCAACCGCATCCGTGAAGACCTCCGTATTCCGCGGGAGAATCTCCATTTTCCCTCCGGTGACCTGGAGGCCTATTCCCATAGTTTCGAGGACGTCCGCTGTGTCATCATGCAGGGCGGCCAAGGCGAAGTCAAACACTGGGCGTTCAACGATCCGCTCAAACGCGAGGGAAAATACTCCGACAATCCGCCCGCTCCCGAAGAATACCGTAAACTGGGGGCCAGGGTCACCGAACTGCACCCCATGACGGTCATACAGAACGCCCGCACCTCCGGCGGAGGCAATATTTCCCTGGTCCCCGGATTCGCGGCCACGGTCGGCCCCAAGGAAACCTGGAAGGCGGAGAAGGTCTCCATCTGGCAGGCCGGGATGCACGACAATCCTTTCGGTATGCGGCTGACCGCGTTCATGATCTCCAAGCATCTCCCGGATTCGTCGGTTCCCATGTCGCTCCTCGCCGATCACCCCGATGTCCAGTTCAATTATTACCGCAAGGGCATCGGCAGGGTCGAGACGGAGATGCATTAGAAGAAAGGATACAGGAGCCGGAAGTCGAGAGATGCTCCTGCCCGCTGATTATATTTTATCGGTTCACCCATTCGAACAACCGGTCCAGAAAGCTATTCAAGGGAGTGACAGTATGCACCGTCGGGACTTGCTTCGGCTCATCCCGCTGACCGCAGCCGGAATCGCGGGATCTGTTAACGCGATTATGGCGCAGGAGGCGGCGGATCGTCCGGCATCGGGGGACAAACCGGAATCCCTGGCGCTCCGGTACCTGCGCGCCTCACGGGAAAAGCTCCAATGGGTCCACGAGACCCAGATGGCGTACCTGCTGGAGGGAGCCTATGCCATTGCAGCCACGGTAAAACGGGGCGGCCACTGCTGGAGCAACTGGAACATGGGGCATAACATCGGGTTTGACCTCTTCTCCGACCGCAACGGCGAGCCGGAGATGTTCACGGTCGGGTACAACGCCGAAAAGGCGGTGAAAGGCGATCTCCTGCTGGTATCCGCCTATTCCGGCTCCATGGAAGATGTGCTGGGCAAGGGAGTGTTCGTTATCGGCGGCCCGGACCCTTATTCCCTCGATGGCCACGGTGAGGAGCCATTCCGGAGCGACCTGGTCAACCGTCGGTTCCGCCAGTATGCCAATCTCTGGATCGACAACGGCATGACGCGATCCGACGGCGCGCTGGAGATTCCCGGATCCATCGTGAAGATATGTCCCGTGTCGCCCGTTCTCGGCATGACCACGTTCTGGATGATGGTTGCGGACGCCTGCCGTATTCTGGCCCGCGACGGCGCCGCGGTGAAAGTGAAGGGGGATGAACCCCCGCTTTCCGGCGAGGCGGTCCAGAGCTGGGAGATCAACGCCCGGGTGAGTCTCGATCAGCCGCTCATGGAGCATTACTTCCGTCATCTCATGGAGCAGCAGAACGCGATCGAAGCGGAAATGGGGAGAATTCGCAAGGCCGCCGCGATGGTGGTGGATACCGTGCTCTCGGGCGGAATATCCTACTGCTACAGCCGTTCACGCAACCATCTCGCGGTTGAGGGCAATACCCGCAGGAGCGGGCTGGCCATTTTCAACGGGCTTGCCGATGGGGGCGAGGAAAAGGATCTCCACTTCGTCAACACCCTTGTGCCCTCACGGCCGCTTTCGAAAAAAGACTGCGTGGTCATGGGATTCACCCGTCCGGATGACCCGGTCGATCTGGATAATCTCGGCAAGTTCCGGAAAGCCGGAATGAAAATCATCTCCATCGGCCCGCTGACCCGTGATTTCAAGGTTCCCGCGGGAAGAACCGTCCCGAAGGAAGCCGATATTCACATCGGGCGGATGTGCGACACCTATGGACTCTTCGCCATACCCGGCTTCGAGCGGAAGGTATGCCCGACCTCCGGCGCCATGATAAACCAGATTTTCTGGGCGCTCAACGCGGAAATCGTGGAACAGTTCATCGTGCGCTCCGGGGGCGATGTTCCCGGCGCATTCGCCAATGTGGCGTTCGAGGACGGGCGTCAGATCATGCACCACATGCTCGAACTGTACAAGGAACGCGGATACTGAGAATCGAACCGTTCACCACGGAGACACAAAAAGCACGGAAGAATGCTGTTTTCTCACAGGGACTGAGGTGAATCCGGGTTTCCGGAAACTTTCCTTTGAACCACGGCGTTCCTGTGGTGAAAACTCTTTTCTTTCATGATTCCGGATTTTTTCCTGTATTCTCCTTTTTCCCGGGAAACTTCATGCGCAGGCTTCTGAAATACATTGCCCCAAAAGCGTTCAACGACGGTCTCGCGCATTGCAACGAACTGGGGAAACGATTGGTGCGAGGCGGGGAAGTGAACCGGTTTCTCGACGTGGGGTGCGGCGACGGCGCGCTCACCATGGAATTCGCGGCTGCGGCGCGGGCCCGTGAAATATACGGCATCGAATACATTCCGGACCTCTGCCGCGCGGCGGAGGAGAAGGGAATACGGTGCATCAGCCAGGACCTGAACACCCGCTGGGATATCGAGAGCGACCGGTTCGATCTCGTCCTGTCCAGCCAGAACATCGAGCATCTGCACAATACGCGCCTGTACCTGGAGGAATGTTACCGTACCCTCCGTCCCGGAGGCCAACTCCTCGTTCTCACCGAGAATCTGGCCTCTTGGGTGAATATTGGCGCGCTCGTTTTCGGCTGGCAGCCTTTCTCGACCACGAATATCGATGGCTGGAGCACCGGAAATCCGCTCATATGGCACGCGGATCAGCCTCGAAACGAGGAATTCTTCTCCACCTGGCAGGAGAGCGGAGTGAGCGGAACGGTCGGTCATGTGCGGGTGCTGGCCTGGCGCGGCCTGCGCGATCTCATGGAGAAGGTGGGATTCCACGAGGTGCGGGTCCGCACCCGGGGCTACCTTCCCCTATGGGGAAAGCTGTCCGATGTCCTGTGCACGCTGGATCGCCGTCACGGCCACTTTCTGATCGGAACGGGGATCAAGTGATCTTCCGGTATACGATTGCGGGAATCGCTCCACGGGTTATCTTTTTTGCTGGTTCTCGCATTCTTTCTCCCGTCCCCTTTTTCTGAGGTTTTCTGCTGTGGAGGAAAGCGATCTCTACCGGTTCCGTCTGGCGGACTGGAATGTGTATCCCATGTTCCCGAAGCGGTGGTCTCCCCGCGCCATGAGCGGCGAGGAGATCACCCACGAGGAACTGATGACCCTGTTCGAGGCGGCGCGGTGGGCTCCCTCCTCCAACAACAGCCAGCCCTGGCGTTTTCTCTATGCGCGTCGGAACACCCCGGTCTGGGATACCTTTTTCGGGTTGCTCACCGAAAGCAACAAATCCTGGTGTGTCAATGCCGCGGTACTTCTGGTGGCGATCTCCCGGAATACGCTTGATTCGGGAAAACCCGCGCGCACCCATTCCTTCGACGCCGGCGCGGCCTGGATGAGCCTGGCGCTTCAGGGCCATCTCATGGAGCTGGTTGTCCACGCCATGCAGGGATTCGATTACGACCGTGCGAGAACAGAACTGGCCATCTCTGATGAGTATACGGTTGAGGCCATGATCGCGGTGGGGAGGCCGGGCAGGATGGAGGATCTGCCGGAGGGGAAACAAACCATGGAATTTCCCAAGGGCAGGAAAAATATTTTTGAGTTCATCTCCGAAGGGCCGTTACGACAAGTATGAAGTGTGAAGGTTGAAACTGCGGTTACCACTCCCGTGCGCCTTCATTTACCTGCAACGCTCTTGTTTCCCACTTCATGCTTCACACTTCATCCCTCTATTTCAGGCTGTTTTCTTGGATCAGAAGAAGGCTATCTCGCATACGAGTTTCATCTTGAGCGGTGGCGCGTTCGTTGCCCTCAATTTCCTCAGCAATCTCTTCGAGCTGGGGTTCAACGGCGTGCTCGTACGGCTTCCCGAGAGCGGCTATACCACCGCCTGGGTGCTATTCAAGATGTTCTTCATCGTCACCGCCCCGCTGGCGAGCATCCAGCTGGTGGTCGGGAAGGAAGTATCCGCGCTCACCGCGAGGGACCGGTATGGTGAGGCCCGGTATTTCGCGACTCTGGCCCTGCGATATGTGATTTTCACCGCGCTGGTGGTCATGCTGCTCGGTCTGGTCTTCTCTCCGCTGATCGCCGGATTCCTCCGTATCGGCTCGGTACTCCCCGTGGCGTTCGCCATGCTGGCCATTGTCATCTACTCGCCCATTCCGGTCCTGTACGGCATCATCCAGGGAATGAAGAAATTTCTGTCCCTCGGGCTGGTGAGCGTTTCCTGGGGCGGCGGACGGTTCTTCCTGTCGCTGGCTGCGCTCGCCCTGTTTGCCACCGGAGTGAACGGAATCATGCTGGCGGCAGCCGGTGCGGCGTTGCTCACCATTCTCGTGGGATTCATCCCCATCCGCCCCCTCCTTCGCCAGACTCCGGTATCGGTGGGAAAGCCGGAAATCCGGCGCGCGTTCACCTTCGCCATTCCCATCGCCATCACGCTCTACTGCATCACGCTCATGCGGGGAGTGGACCTGTTCGTGGCAAGCCGGTACTTCCCGGTCGGAGCGAAAAACGCCTATACGCTCGCCTCGACAGTCGGATCGGCGTTCTTCACCCTCTCCGGTATATTCATGGTGATGTATCCCACGGTCTCCCACGAAAAGACACTCAATCGCAACCCCATCCGCTTTCTCTTCCGGAGCATGCTGTTCACCGCGGGCCTTTCCCTGGCCGGAATCCTTTTCGCGTGGATCTTCCCCGGGCTGGTGGCCATGATCATCGCCTTCGGGAAAGAGATGCCGGGAGCGGTACCCCTGGTCCGGATCGTGGGGCTCATGATCCTGCCGCTGTCCCTGGTATACCTCATCGCCAACTACTTCCTCGCCCAGCATATCGCCGGGTTCCTGCCCATCCTCCTCGGCGGGGCGGCGTTCCAGGTCATCCTCGTTTTCCTCATGCACGGCACTCCGCTCCAACTGCTCTCCGCCATCGGCATCTCCAACTCGGTCACCTTGGCCGGAATGCTGCTCTATCTGTGGAAGAAGCACTGGAAAATGGAATCCTGATCGCCATAACCCGCCTCACTGCTTCAATTCGCGCACCTTCCCGTAAAGTTCCAATACATCTTGCATACAGATATTCGCAATGATATATTGTGAATACGAACATTTATTTTACCGTGGATTTCGCTTGATTGCATCGGTTATTATGACGGAGATTGCCTGTTACTCTGTCAACCAGTGAATACAGGGTGCTTTGTTTGGCTGGCTTCGACAAGCTCAGCCAGCGGTAGGTGCTCAGCCAGCGGTAGGTGCTCAGCCAGCGTCGGGCGCTGAGCCTGCGGACACTGAGCCTGTCGAAGTGTCGAAGCGCAATCCACCCAACTGTGTCCAGTTGAAGAAGCACTGTCTCTTCAGGTATTCGATTTTCCCCAAGTACCTGCCAGTCCAATGAGTGAAATGGTTCAGATCCGAAGAATTGACGGCGCCCTTTCAATGAAAGGATACTCCATGCTTCGATCATTCATGTTCATCCTCGCCCTTTTCATTACTCCTTCCGCATTTGCATCCGAAATCTGGACTTCTTATACCGATACCAGCGAACCCGATGCGATACGAGGCATGGCGGTACAGGGTGATTATGTTTGGATTGCGACAGCCGGAGGAGCAGTCCGTATGAACCGGTCCACCGGCGCATACGTGGTCTTTCATCGCGCGGACGGGCTCGCGGACAACGTGGTGAACGCGGTGGCGGTCGATTCCACCGGAGTCGTGTGGTTTGGGACATCAGGCGGGCTTTCCCGTTTCGACGGACGTGAATGGAAAACATGGACAACCGCCAACGGACTCGACAACAATGTGGTATCGGGAGTGGCCATCGATGCCGCAGGCAGGGTATGGATCACCATGAACGGTTCGGGTATTGAAAACAGGGAATACTTTAACTGGGCAATACTGCAAAGCTTTGACGGAAAATCTTTTTTTACACATTCATCCGGTAAAAGCTTTATGGGAAGAGGGTTCTCCTCGCTTGCACTCGACCCTGTTCATCAATGGGTATGGACCTGCGATTGGAACGGTGCATTCCGGTTTGACCCCGTTTCCTCGAAATATGAGTGGTATACGATTTTCGATGGTTATCCCGGAACAATACCCTCGGCGTTTGATCGTGCGGGAAAAGCATGGTTCGTGTGGGAAGGCCGTTATCGGACTTTTGACGGCAAGGTTTGGTCAGATCCCGCGCCCGCCGACACCACGCTCACCGGCTCGCTTCATTCGATGGTACTGGACAAGAACGGCGTGGCATGGTTCGGCGCTTCCAAAGGGGTGGCGCGATTCGACGGGGTCACGTGGACCCTGTTTACCCCCGACCGGTTCCCCGATGAAAATCCGACACGGCT
>CAYRTQ010000266.1:265-6537 GCA_964426865.1 uncultured bacterium | reverse complement strand
TTCATGCAGGATGTGCAGACGAGAAGCAGGACCAGCGAAGAAAAGAACACGATGCGATAAAGCATAAGAGAAGACCTCCATTTTGTTTCAGGAATGCAAATATACCCGGATCAACCGAGGTAAGTCAATGCATTCTTTCTGGCGCGCATGGGCCCGCGCGGCATGTGTATCCGGATGTGGAAGAAAGCGGATAGTATGTTCTCGGCGCCGTTTTTCAGCTTTTGCGGATTTCTACTCCGGGCGCTGAACTTGTCGAAGCGCAGTACGCCCATATTACTATGACTGAAACGAAAAGCCATTGGCCTTTTCCCGGTCCCGGCCTCATTCTGCGCTCTCTCCGACACAAGAGAAGCACTGTCCGGGAGCTGAGAAACCATGCTTTCCGGCAAATCTCCCAAAAGGCGGAGAATGAAAACATTGACACATGACCACGAAGCTGATATATTAGCATACTCAATTTCTATATCAGGAGGTTGCATGCTCGCGGCAAAATACATGGATGCGGCGGAAAAGGCCATAACCGCCACGCTCGGACAGGTGGAAGCGGTCAAAAAGGCGGCGCAGATCATCGCCCAGGCGGCCACAAACCATAAACGGGTCTTCGTATCCGATCCCTATGGAGTGGTTGAATCGGAGATTGCGGACAAGCCGGGCAATCTGGCGCTTTTCCGGTCTCTCCAGCACAGTGAGGAGCGTTTGGGCCAGGGAGATGTACTCATTCTTTCCTCTTTCCTCCCAGCCGAAGAGAGGGATTTGTCGATCGTCGCCCAGGCCCGTTCACTGGGATCCCGTGTCATCACCATCTCTCCCGGGGGCGGACTCGCCGAAAACGCGGACCAGGCCATCCTGGACGCCGGGGTTGAATCGAACGGGGTTCTCACCACTCCGGGAGTGAGTCAGCCCTTCGGGCCGGTCAGCGGAATCGTCCATGTCCTGCTGCTGAACATGGTTCAGGCGGAAACCGCGGCAATCCTCCTCGCTTCGGGCAAAACCCCGAGTGTGTTGCCGGGCGGCTATCTCGCCGGTGGTTCGGAGAAAGTGATTGAGGCTCAGCGGAAATTTACACAACAGGGATTTTAATCGGAGTAGAAAATGGAGCGGTTACATAGAGATCAGAATTCCGGCTCCGGTAAAAACCGGAGAGCGGAGGATGACATTCCCCGCCGGTCGTTCCTGCGAACTCTTTCCATGGGAGGCGCGGGCCTGTTCGGCATGGGGGCGTTTCTGCAATCCTGCCGTGAAAAGAAAGTGCTTCCGTCGAGCGAACTCGCCCGGGCATACGTGGAAGAGCTCACCCGCCTCATGCGGCTTGTGCATGAACGGGAACTCCCCGTCATCCAGCGCGCGGCAGCGAGCGCCATCCAGGCCAAGCTGGAGGGTCATAATCTCTATGCGCTCATGACCGGGGGAATGCTGGACGGGGAGATGAGTGAAACCCGTCCCGGCGCGCCGCAGGTTTTCATCACGAAAAACATCCAGGACGCGGTGCGGTACGATTTTGTCATCACGAACGATCCCTATTCCATTCAGGGTTTCAGCGAGCGTCTGGTAAAAATCATCGGAATCACCCGTCCATCCCTGCTGAATGACGAAACCCCGGTCGGATCCCTGGAAAACATGGGCACAATGCGCCTCGAGGATATCTCCGATTTCATCATCTACTCCCATGTTCCCGTCGAGGACGGCATCCTGAACGCCAAAGGAGTGGAGTATCCCATCGGCCCGGCATCCGGCATCATACACACCTTCCTCTTCTACGCGCTTGCCGCTGAAATCGCCGAGGGGCTCATCCAAAAGGGAATCTATCCCCGCATCGGCTGATCATTCAGGATATTCGGGGGGACACCCCGGCGCGGTTCCACGGTGTCTCCCCCGCCCGGTCTCGATATAGCCGAGCGCCTCGTCCACGGATTCGGTGACCAGATAGAGTTCACGGCATTCCTCGAAAATGAACCGTTCCCTGTACCCGGTTTCGAACTGGCGAAGCAGGCCGTCGTAGAATCCCCCCGTATTCAGAACCACAATCGGTTTGTCATGCATGCGCAATTGACGGAGGGTGATCACTTCCACCATCTCCTCGATGGTTCCGAATCCTCCGGGCATGCCGATGAACCCTTCGGCGCGCTCCTCCATCACCGCCTTGCGCTCCCGCATGCCATCGGTCACCACGATTTCGTCCGCCTCTTCGTACGCATACCCCAGATCTTTGAGCCCCAGCGGTATCACGCCGGTTATCTTTCCGCCGAGCGCATGGAGTTCCCGCGAGAGCACCCCCATGAGACCGTTGTTTCCGCCGCCATAGATCAGCCGCATTTCCCGTTCGCGCATCCTGCGCGCCAATTCGCGGGCGAGGTCCGCATACCGGTGCGGAACGTGGTCGCTCGAAGCGCAGAAAACGCAAACCGGGAAATGATTTTCATGTAACTCTCGCATATTCCTCCCTGAACCGCGAAAGATCGGGATCAAGATTAACAAAAAAGGATGACAGGGGAAAAGACGGATATCGCCATATCAGTGGTCTGCTCCTCGACAAGTTCAGCGCTCACCGCTGGCTGAGCTTGTCGAAGCCAGCCAACCTACACCCTGCATTCTCTGGTACTATCCGCTTGACAGTTCAGTAGAATCACCGGAATTTCTATTCGTTATACATCCTGTCCCTCCGATTCATCCCCGCCGCCCACATTCAAAACCATTTCCGACGTTTGAAGAAGAGCAGCATGCCCAGCGCGATGAAGATCATCCCCCCCCAGAGCGCCGGATATGCCCAGTGGCGGTGAAGTTCCGGCATGTAGTCAAAATTCATGCCGTACACTCCGACAATGAAAGTCAGCGGGATGAAGATGGTCGAGATGACGGTCAAAACTTTCATTACTTCGTTCAAACGGTTGCTCACACTGGAAAGATAGGTGTCGAGAATCTCGGCGATCATGTCGCGGAACGTCTCAACGGTATCGATGACCTGGATGGCGTGGTCATAGAGATCCCGGAGATACATTTGCGTGGAATCCTGCACCAGCCCCGATTCGTCGCGCTGGAGACGGTCGATGACCTCACGGAGCGGCCAGACCGATTTCCGGAGGAAGAGCAGGTCGCGGCGCAGAGTGTGAATGTCCTGGAGAGTGTCACGGCCGGGGTTGTCGAGAATGGCATCCTCGATATCGTCCAGTTTTTCCCCCAGCCGTTCCAGGATAACGAAATAATTGTCAACGATGGTATCGAGGAGGGAATAGGCGAGGTAGTCGGGGCCCAGTTTCCGGATACGGCCTTTGCCGGTGCGCAGCCGGTCACGGATGGAATCGAAAACATCTCCCTCGATTTCCTGAAACGTGATGAGAAAAGCCCGGCAGAACAGCATACTCACCTGCTCCGCTTTCAACCCCTCCCCATCCGGATCGTAGGAAAGCATGTTCACGATGATAAAGATATAGTTGTCCAGGTCCTCGAACTTGGGGCGTTGCCCCTGGGCCAGAATATCCTCGAGCACCAGGGGATGGATGCCGTAATGAGCCCCGATTTTTTCCACCGTGCTGATATCGCTTATACGGGCCACATTTATCCAGGATGCATTTTTCGTGTCCCGGTACGCGAACGCATCCTCGGCGTTCTCGGTCTCGATCTCGTGATACTCGGTTTCATTATAGTCGGTGATCGTGATGAGCGGCTCTTCGGGCTTCCTGCTACCGATATACACCAGGCTACCCGGGGGCAGACCGGCCTTTTGCGACCGTCGCTGAAACCATCCTCTGAGCATGGGGGTTCTCCGTGTAATAAAGAATCCAGAAGCCGGATTCAGTAAACAGTACGATCCAGCGTTTCCCCACCGACAGCGTTCGGAAGAAACTCTTTCCGCACGGCGGGCGTTGGCCCCGCACAGCCGGAAATCAAAAACTGCCGTTCGAACCCCGGTCCGGACTTTTTCCCCTAATGCCTCCGCGCATTTGCCCCTGTGGTTCTTCTCCGGGAAACCGGCTTCACTTCTCCCCTATTTGGCATCCACGGCTTTCACCGCTTCCCGAACCGCGGTGAGCACCCTGTTCTCCACATCCTCGGCGAACGGCCCCGGGTAGAGCGTGTAATTGTACGCTCGCCCACCCTCGTATCCCCCTTCCCGCAGGATTTTCCAGGAGGGGAGATACCCGAATATGGAGTTGCAGTACCCCGCGGCCCACACGAACCGTCCCTGATACTCCGTTTTCAGCGTCACGGAATAATCCGCGACCGTTTCGCCGCTCAGCCCGATCATGAGGAGTTCCCTCCCGAAGGAGATGGCCTGCACCGGACAGGGGACGGTTGCCGGGATTTTTTTCCCCGTATCCATCATTTTCAGGAGTATGGCCGCCTTTTCCGGACTCAGGAGAGGCGCCGCGGGAATTTCGCCGGAACTCTTCGAAACCTCCTCGATCACGCGGCGTTCCGGGAGGGGCTGGAATTGAAGGGCGGTTTCACGGTAGGCGCATTTCAGGGGTCCGGTCACCGGGGTTTGCTGACTTTCGAGCGCCTTCTTCACCGCATCGGCCAGCGTTTTCCCATGTCCCCGGGCATATTCAATCTGGAAGCGGGCATTGGGAACCAGTTGCGATCCGCACCCCTGCATGAACATGGCCACCGCTCCCGGAACGGCTTCTTCAACGTACTGCTGCGCGAATCCCGGATAGTCTCCGCAATAGTAATCGATGCTCAGTGTAATCGGATGGCAGGCGTACCCGAAGAGAACCGCGCGGACCTTCCCGTCCGCTCCGGCCACCCTGAGCACGGGGATGGTGTCGTCTCTCGGCCCGCCGGTATAGTAGGAAGAAGGTCCGGAACGGTACTCGATGCCGTTCGGGGTCGGCAAACGACGGCTCACCGCGAACGGCGCGGACAGAGCCAGACTCGAGAAGGTGATTTCCGCGGGTTTGAGGTCCGATAGCGCCTTTCCCACGGTTTCCACACAGAGGCCTTTCAGATCCTCGATATATTTGGCATTCTTGATCTTGTATTCATCCGGCATGCCGAGAAGCGCGTCCTGTTCCGAACGGGTTTCCGGACCGCAATGCGTATGGGAAATATTGATGAGCACCGCCTCGCGCGGAAGGCCGAACCGGCGGGTAATCTCCGTGGTCACCGCCGAGGTAAAATCGTACGAGACGCCGATGAGATCGGCGGTGACAATCACCGCGCGGTTGCCCCGGGGGTCTTTGACCGCGAGCGCTTTCATGTGGAGATCATGGATTTTTCCCAGAGCCGGCGTGGTCTTGCCACCGTATCCGCCGAGCCAGATCGGTTCGCCGGGAGTGATGACCGTCGAGGCGACCCCGGCCTGCCACTGCGGGGCGGCAACAGCATCGGAGCGCGGAAACAGGATATTTACCACGGTACAAGCCGTTACAGCAAACGGCAACCATGCTCTTGCGAAAAAGCGGGGCGAATTCATGTACACTCTTCTCCGGTATGGGATGGTGATGACATTGAGTTCTCTTCCGGCAGTATGGCCGATGCCGGAAATCCGCATGTATTTTCATGACGCTGTACTTTATTGCGGTCGTTCCTCCGGCGGGATATTCACCACGAAGAGCGCGGGATTGCCATAGGGCGATCCCTTCTCCTCATCGCGGGTGACAAACGCACCATTCATGACAATCACCAGGAACGAGCCGTCCTTCGAGATTTCCATGCCATAGGTCCCGCCAACCCACCAGCCGTATTTCTCGTAGTAATAGTCGTCCAGCCAGGCGATGACCTTCTTCTTCCCGGTTTTCACATCGTACTGGACGATATTGCTGTTCTCGCTGTCGTTCTGCATCTTGAGACCGCCGGGCATGTAGTAGAAGTATCTCCCGGAGGGATCGAGCGCGATGGTGGAGGTATAGCGGCCTTTGTCCCAGTTGGTCCCGAGCGGTTCCACCGAGGGCTTTTCCGGGCGGAACCGGAAGAGCGCTCCATTCTGGGAAACACAATAGTACGCCCCGTCCATGGCGCGTCGTTCGGTGTAGGCGCGAATCTGACCGACCTCGCTGGTGAAGGGATTGGCTGGAGGGGTGACCTCATACCGGTCGAACCGGTTGAATTCCGGATCGAAACTCAGGAAACGGAATGTACGGTCGCTCATGTCGCTGGACCAGAATTTCCCGGTATTCTCGTCGAGAAGCATGGCCCGTTCCCACCAGATCCAGCCCTTGGGCGGGCAGCCGCCGTAGGTGACTTTCTTTTCGATGGCGTCCCAGCACAGGACAGTGCCGAAGGAGCCGGTTCCCACCAGCTTTCCGCGACGGGTATCGACATTGAATTCGGGA
>CAYRTQ010000266.1:0-255 GCA_964426865.1 uncultured bacterium | reverse complement strand
AATTGATATTGTAGGAA
Organism: uncultured bacterium; assembly: GCA_964426865.1. Classification (GTDB taxonomy): domain Bacteria; phylum Latescibacterota; class Latescibacteria; order Latescibacterales; family Latescibacteraceae; genus JAWLHT01. The sequence continues at coordinate 238 of CAYRTQ010000266.1, read as the reverse complement.
AGGAGCCAACTCCCCCGGAAACCGTTGGCGAACCATGAGGAATCGGGATAGACGCCGTAGTGAGTCGCCGCCCAAAGGGTGCCGTCGGGCATGATTCCCATGCGCCCGTGGATTTTGCCGTCGGTGTAGGACCCGTCTGTCCAGCCGAGGAGCTTTTTCACATCCACCACGCGGTCCACGGTATTCCGCGACGGGCAGTACTCATAAATATTGATCTGGCAGCCCACGCCGCGATGGT
>CAYRTQ010000265.1:5912-6555 GCA_964426865.1 uncultured bacterium | reverse complement strand
TCTGGGAGGAATACATGCCGGGGTCGTCAGCGCTCACGATGACCAGGCCGCGTCCGACTCCGGTGTAGGAAAGGGTCATGAGCGGGTCGGCGGCCACGTTCAGCCCCACATGCTTCATGGAGGCGATGGCCCTCACTCCGGCGATGGCGGCGGCGCCCGCCACCTCCAGCGCCACCTTTTCGTTCGGCGACCATTCGGCGTACACTTCGTCATAGAGCGCCAGATTTTCCAGTATCTCCGTCGAGGGGGTGCCCGGATAGGCGGCCGCCACCTTCACTCCGGCCTCCCAGGCTCCCCGCGCGATTGCCTCATCTCCTGTAAGCAGCTTTATATTGCCAGACATGTGTTCTCCCGTAATGAACCGCCGACCATCGCAAATGTTAGGTTTGGTTGATATTGCAAGCCAAGAATTATACCTCTCGCGGCCAAGGTAAGTCAAGTAGATTTTCCTCGCGCTTAGCCCCATGCTCCCCAAAGTGTTACATGGCAAAATATGCCGATATGGGGTGGCATGCCCTTTCCTTGGCGCTCCCTTTGCCTCTGAAACCGGGAATGCGCCGGGTTTCCGGGCGTCCTCTTCATGGGTTCGCTTCCCCCGGCGAATCATCCGTGTGCGCACCATTTATACGTATCGCGGGCGCTT
>CAYRTQ010000265.1:0-5884 GCA_964426865.1 uncultured bacterium | reverse complement strand
AGGACGCCCGCGCATGGTTTCCATGAAACCCGGGGTGGGGAAGATGACCGGACGGGGCGGATGGACGGGATATGGCGGCATCCCATCTGTCCCCGCCCATATCTCCGAACAACGCCCCTGCCTCTCAGAACGTCGTTCCCGAGGGGATGATGGCGTTCTTGTATACCACGATGATGCCGTCGCGCACCTCGAACTGGTTGTACACTCCCTCCTGGACCTTTTGTTCGTTGACCAGGCGCACCCGGTCGCCGATGCGGGCGTTCTTGTCGATGATGGCGTTCTCGATGACCGTATCCGAGCCGATTCCCACGCTCGGAGAGCCCGCGGACCGGTCGAGATCGATCTCCTGGAGGGTTTGATAGGAATCCGCTCCCATCATGACCACGTTGCGGAGTTTCCCCCCGGGGTTGATCTTGGACCGGATGCCGATGATCGAGCGTTCGATTTCGCAGTTTTCAATGAAACATCCCTCGCAGACCATGGACTGCTGGATATTGCAGCCATCCACCTTGCTGGGGGGAAGATAGCGGGGGCGGGTGTAGATGGGCTTCTCGCGACGATACAGGTTGAACGCCGGGAACGGGTCGGTCAAAGAGAGATTGGCGCGGAAAAAGGCCTTGATGGTCCCGATGTCTTCCCAGTAGCCGTGGAACTTGAATGCCTTGACATTGAGCTGCTTGATGGCGGAGGGAATGATATGGCGTCCGAAATCCTCGCCTTTGTCCCCGGTGAGCAGGCGCACCAACAGCCCCCGGTTGAATACATAGATGCCCATGGAGGCCAGGAATGGCTTTTCCGGCTCGCCGGTATCGGACATGAGGGCGTCGAGTTCGCTCTCTTTCGGCTTTTCGTGGAAATCGATGATACGGTTGTTATAGTCCGTCTTGAGAATGCCGAATTCGCTCGCCTGGTCGCGGGACACCGGTTTCACCGCCACGGTCACGTCGGCGGTGGTCTCCCGGTGGAAGTTCACGAACTGGGAGTAGTCCATCTGATACAGGTGATCTCCGGCGAGAATGAGGATATAATCCATGTTCTGGGCGCGGAGATGGGGGAGCTGCTGGCGGACCGCATCGGCGGTACCCTGGTACCATTGGTCGCTGGAGAGGGTCTGCTGGGCGGCGAGCACTTCGACGAAGCCGGTGGAGAAGGTATCGAACTTGTAGGTCTGGTAGATGTGGCGATGGAGCGAAACGTGGTTGAACTGGGTCAGCACGTATATGTGACGGATGTTGGAGTTGATACAGTTCGAGATGGGGATATCGATGAGGCGGAATTTTCCTCCGATGGGAACCGCGGGCTTGGCCCGGAGCTTGGTGAGCGGCTGCAGGCGCATGCCCCGTCCGCCTCCCAAAATTACGGCAAGCACTCTGTTCATGATGGCCCTCTCCTGTATTGCCGGTGAGAATGCGCGTGGGAAGAATCATGTTCGATCAATATACATAACCGATTGTTTTTTGTAAATGATTCTTGCGCCATCGCCATCATGGTGTCCGGGAAAAAGTTTCGCGTCCAGCGAAACGGAATCCCCGGTGCATCGTCAAAAGGTGCGGAAATTGCGGAGAGGCCTCATTCTGCCGCTGTTGGGGGCCGCATGGTTTCCGATTTCCCCTTTCGGAAAACCGCCCGAAATAATGTCCTTTACGCCGCTTGGTCTGAATTTCGGTTGACTCTCCGGGAACGGAACGGTAATTTATAATGTTTAAATACAATACGGTTTGTTTTGGCTGAAAAAAGAAAAGCCCTCAACCACGAAAGACACGAAACACACGAAAAACGAGTGTTTCACCGGGGGAAATTTCGTGATTTTCGTGTCTTTCGTGGTTACATGAACGGTATTGGGTTTATATACGTTCTTGCCCGGTTCCGCGTTGTGACGCGGTTACAAGGTTCATTCGGTAGTGGAAAGGCATGGAAGTGCACAGAATATTCAGCGCGAAATATGAAACCATCGATCGGGAGGAACTGGCGGCCCTCCAATTACGGCGTTTGCAGGAAACGGTCATGCGGGTGTACTATCGGGTTCCCTTCTATCGCCGCAAAATGGACGAACTCGGGGTGACTCCCGACGACATCCGCTCTCTCGACGACATCCGCCGTCTGCCGTTCACCACGAAAGACGACCTTCGTGACAATTACCCCTTTGGGCTGTTCGCCGTTCCTTCCAGCGAAGTCGTGCGCATCCATGCCTCTTCCGGGACCACCGGCAAGCCCACCGTGGTGGGCTATACCCGTCATGATCTGGACAACTGGCGCGAACTGGTGGCGAGACTGGCCACCTCGGCGGGAATCACCGACCAGGACACCGTGCAGATATCGTTCGGCTATGGGCTCTTCACCGGCGGATTCGGGCTGCATTACGGCTGCGAGTCGTGCGGCGCCTCGGTGATCCCCGTTTCCTCCGGCAATACGGAGCGTCAGCTCATGCTCATGCAGGATTTCAAGGTAACCGCTCTGGTCGCCACGCCCACCTATGCGCTGCATATTTCGGAGGTCGCGCACGAAATGGGCGTCGATTTTAAAAAGCTCCCGCTACGATGGGGCCTGTTCGGCGGCGAACCCTGGTCGGAGAACATGCGCCGTAAGATCGAGGATCGGATGAACATAACCGCCACCGACAATTACGGCCTCTCGGAGGTGATGGGACCCGGTATTTCGGGCGAATGCCTGGAACAGAACGGACTCCATATCGCGGAAGACCACTTTTTCACCGAAATCCTGGACCGGCAAACGCTGGAACCGGCGCCGGAAGGCATGGAAGGGGAAGCGGTTTTCACTTCCCTCACCAAGGAAGCGCTCCCGGTGCTCCGGTATCGTACCCGCGACATCACCCGGATCCTGCCGGAACCCTGTCCCTGCGGACGCACCCTGAAACGCATGGCCCGCATCAGCGGACGCAACGACGACATGCTCATCATCCGCGGGGTGAATGTGTTCCCCACCCAGATCGAGAGCGTCCTCATGGAGATCAAGGGCGCAGAGCCGCATTATCAGCTCATTGTGGACAGGAAAGGCTCCCTCGACAGTCTGGAGATCATGGTGGAGGTCTCCCCGGAGATGTTCATGGACGAAATGAAGAAAATGAAAGCCTTCCAGGATTATGTCGCCCGCCGTATCCACAGCGTTCTCGGCATCGGAGCCAAGGTCACCCTCGTGGAGCCCAAGACCCTGGAGCGCTTCACCGGCAAGGCGAAGCGGGTGATCGACAGGCGTGACCTGAAAATGTAACGGAAAGACATGGAGGCGCAAAGGGGGAAAATACCCCTTCCGGGCGCCGTGTCTCCCCGGCATGACGAATCGGCGGCCGGGCGTTTTCGCCTTTTTGCCGTGTGATTCTCTTTTCTTTTCCAGAAAGGAATTTACCGTGTACGAATCGATGTATTCTTCCTGGGCCACGGGGCTCCGGAAATCCGAAATATCCGATTTTCTCGTCATGGCCCAGGAACCCGGCATGCTCATGCTTTCCCAGGGAGTTCCCTTCGCGGCCTCCTATCCCACGGAGAAGGTGGCGGAAATTGTCGAGCCGCTTGTCCGCAAGGAGCCGGAACTGCTTTTCCCCTATCCGGACCTCCAGGGAATGCCCCACTGCCGTGAGGCGGTCGCCTACCGTATGGCGAGACGCGGAGTGAAAAACGTCAGCATCCGGAATATCGTCATGACCGCCGGTTCCCAGGCCGCCATGGACATGGCCGTCCGCATCATCATGAATCCCGGGGACACCATGATCATCGAATCCCCGACCTTCATGGGCGTGCTGGATTCCATCAAGAATTCCGGGTTCAACCTGGTGGAAGTCCCCATCGACAACGACGGCATCCGCACCGACCTGCTACGCGAGACGCTCGCGCGGCTCAAACGGGAAGGCGTCCATCCCAAGATGATCTACATCATGTCCAACTACCACAATCCCGGCGGCATCATGCTTTCGCAGGAGCGTCGGCGGGAACTCCCGGAAATCGCGCGGGAGTACGGCTGTTTCGTGGTGGAAGACGACGCCTACAGCGAACTGCTCTACGACGAGGAGTACGATCAGACCCCGGTGAAAGCGTATGACACCACCGACTCGGTGATCTACCTGGGGAGTTTTTCCAAGCTGGTTTCGCCGGGGTTCCGGGTGGGATGGGCGGTAGTCCCCGAAGAGATCGCGTCCACCTGGAACATCTGCCGTCCCATGTTCGAGGTGGGGTCGCCCGCGCTGAACCAGGAAATCATCGCTGAGATGCATCGCGACAACTGGCTCGACGGCCACATCGCGGAGATCAAGAAAGGGTACCGGGTTCGCCGCGACGCCATGCTGAGGGCGCTCGAAGCGAACATGCCCGAGGGGGTTTCCTGGACTCCGGCGCATGGAGGGTTCTACTGCTGGGTCACCACGCCGGAATCGGTCGATCACGAACAGCTCATCAAGGCCGCGGTGCGAAACAAGGTGATTTATTTCACCGGAAAATTTTTCTATCTGGACAGTGGTCACCACGGCCATTTCCGGCTTTGTTTCTCCCGGCCCGAAGCGGATGTCATCACCGAGGGAATCCGGCGGGTCTCCTCGGCGCTCAAGGAAGTGATGTCGAAGGGGTGATCGTTTCCCGGGAACGTAATAAAAAAGCAGGGATTCCCCGGGAGGGACCCTGCTTTTTTATGATTCTTCGAGGTTCGAACACGCGGCATGCATTCTCCCCGCGATGAACAAAACCCGGTATATGATGGCCATTCCAGGGGGCGCCGGGTGGAAAAAAATACCATTTCCCTTGAAAATGGCTTTGACTTTTCTCCCCTGTTATATAAATTGTCCAGAGTAGTTCGCTGAATTCGCGGTTTTCTGTTCCGTTGTCATCCAGATGGGCCTCATGAGAAACAGTGCGATCGCATTACTCCCCCTGCTCTTCCTGCTCGGACTCTCCCCGGATTCCCTGGCTGCCGAAATCACCTGGAAGGTATTTCTGAAATCGCAGCCCGTCTATTCCGCGGTGACCCGTGAGGGCGAGGAACTTGTCCTGCCCCGCATCATTCTCCCCGGATCGGCGTCTTCCGCCCAGGAGGCGGTGGATGCACTCGAAAACACCCGTATTCTCATCCCGCGCCTTCCGGACAGCCGTCCCGTGGAAATACGGATCGTGCTCAATATCAGCGGTTCTACGTTCGATCCCGTGCGGCAAAAGACGATGTTCCTGAACATGAGCGTCAACCCCTACCGCAACGGCCATCTGGAAAGTCCGTTCACCTTCTCCCAGCCCATGACGCTTACCATCCCGGTCACGGGGCTGAATTCCCTGCTCTCCCTGAGCGGGCTCAACCGGAACAATATCACACTTGCGTTTGACTCCGGGGGAGCTTTCAACCGGGAGGGGATATCCTCCTCCAACCGTACTTCGGGACTCGTCGCGAATATTCTGCGTCTCTCCACCATCGTGGGGAGCACGTGCGATCTCCTCAATCTGCCGACGGAAGAGGGCATGTCCACCTGGTACAAGATCAAGCTCATGTTCCGGTAGTTCGAAGCATCTTTCCCCGACGCCCCCGGTTTTCACATCAGTTTTGACAGTTCCCTGAGCGCTGGATAGTGTGCCGCCAGGCACTGCGAGCACAGTTTCTCCGTGCCGTTTTTGCCCCGGATGATGACCGTGATTCGCTTCCCGCATATCTGACACCGGTTTCCCGTCTGCTTTTTCATCATCGTCTCCTTGTGTGTGTTGGTATTCCTGATTGCAACAAGCATGCCAACGTATCCATGGTGTCCTCACGGGATTTGGGCTTTTCGTGAATGGGCGCATCCTTTGGATTGTCTTTTCCGCGTCTTGGGGAAGGGTATGGCGGTTTAGAGCCTATCCATACATAAAGAAATCGTATGATTCGTGATCTCCCGGCCCCCTAACCCTCGATCCCTTGC